>DATEKS010000213.1:0-10996 GCA_035277325.1 Rhodanobacter sp. | reverse complement strand
TCTAAGGCCAGCTCGACGACGAGCAGGCGCTGTCGCAGGCCGACGACCGCCTGATTGGCGGGCGCACCGATCCCAACGACCGCTTCGACCTGCGCCTGGAAGCCCTGCGCCGTCGCGCCGATGCGCGCCGGGCGGCCGCGTGGGGCCTGGAATCCGCGCGGATCGGACTCGTGCCGCACCAGCTGCGCGTGGCCGGCATCGCCTTGGCGCGCCGGCCGCCACGCGTGCTACTGGCCGACGAGGTGGGCCTGGGCAAGACCATCGAGGCGGGCATGATCGTGGCGCGCCAGCTCGCCACCGGCCGCGCCTCGCGCGTGCTGCTGCTGCTCCCCGACACCCTGGTCTACCAGTGGTTCGTCGAACTGCTGCGCCGCTTCAACCTCAGCTTTGCGATCTACGACGAGGAACGCTGCGAGGCGCTGGAGCTGCCCTTGGACGGCGCCGCCGCACCCACCAACCCGTTCGAGGACGAGCAGTTGGTGATCGCCGACTTCGCCTTCCTCGAAGCGAACCCGAGACGCGCGCAGCAACTGCTGGACGCATCGTGGGACCTGCTGGTGGTGGACGAGGCGCATCACCTCGCCTGGTCGCCCGAGGGCGCCAGCCCGCGCTACACCCTGGTGGAGCGGCTGGCCGCGAAGACGCCCGGCGTGATCCTGCTCACCGCCACGCCCGAACAGCTGGGCCGCAGCGGCCACTTCGCCCGCCTGCGTCTGCTCGACCCGCAGCGCTACCACGACCTGGACGCCTACCTCGCCGAGGCCGAACGCTTCCAGCCGCTGTCGCGCATTGCCGACAAGCTGCTGGACGGCGAGTCGCTGGACGAGACGCAGCTCGCTACCCTGCGCAGCGCCTTCGCCGGCGATGCGGCACTGGAGGCGCGGCTCGCCGACACCACCAGACCCGAGCATGCACGCGAGATCCTTGCCGCGCTGATCGATCGCCACGGCACCGGCCGCGCGATGTTCCGCAACCGCCGTGCCGGCATCGGCGGCTTTCCGCAACGCGTGCCGCAGTGGCAGGTGCTGGATGCCGCCGGCCTCGACGAGGCCACGCGCCAGGCCCTGCTCGCCGAATTCCACGCCGACATCCAGCAGCCGCCGCCCGTGCTGGAACACGACTACGCGAACGATCCGCGCCTCAATGCGCTGGTCGAATTGCTCGACGCGCACCCGCAGGACAAGTTCCTGCTGATCTGCCGCAGCCAGGCCAAGGTGCTGGCGCTGGAGGAAGCGCTGCGCACGCGCAGCGGCGCCGGCATCGCGCGCTTCCACGAGGGGCTCGGCATCGTGCAGCGCGACCGCAACGCGGCGTACTTCGCCCAGCCCGACGGTGCGCGCCTGCTGCTGTGCTCGGAGATCGGTTCGGAAGGCCGCAACTTCCAGTTCGCGCACCGGCTGGTGCTGTGGGACCTGCCGCTGGATCCCGACCTGCTGGAGCAGCGCATCGGCCGCCTCGACCGCATCGGACAGACGCACGACATCAGCATCCACATCCTCGCCGTGGCCGACAGCGCGCAGCACGTGCTGGCGCGCTGGTACGACGAGGGTGTGGATGCGTTCCGCCAGAGCCCGGCCGACGGCCGCGAGCTGCTGCGCCGCTACGGCGACACGCTGGCACAACTGGCCGACCAGCACGCGCGCGGCGACGACGGCCGCGACCAAGAGCTGGACGCCTTGCTGGCCGAGACGCGCGCCGCCCACGAGCAGATGGCCGAACTGATCCGCGAAGGCCGCGACCATCTGCTGGAACTGGCCGCCAGCCGCGACCCGCACGCCGAGGAACTGGCGCAGGCCTTCCGCCGCGAGGACGAGGACCCGTCCCGCGACGCCTTCGTGCAGCGCCTGCTGGAAGCCTACGGCATCCACGCCGAGGAACTGGGCGGCAAGGTGCTGCTGCTCGACCCGCAATACCTTTCCACCGATGCCCTGCCCGGCTTCGCCGAAGGGCCGCAGTCGGCCACCTTCAGCCGCGCCGTGGCGCTGGCGCGCGAGGAACTGCCGCTGCTGCGGCTCGATCACCCGATGATCGCCGGCGCGCTCGACCTCGCGCTCTCCGGCGAACAGGGCAACGCCGCCTTCATGGTGGACGACGCGCTGCCGCCGCGCAGCGCGCTGCTGCAGAGCGTGTTCGTGCTGGAATGCGTGGCCGACCGCCGGCTGGATGCCGAGCGCTTTTTGCCCGCGCTACCGATCACCGTCACCATCGACACCCGGCTCGCCGAACGCGCGGACTTCCAGCCCAGCGAGGCCGCGCTGCGCAAGGCCGCCGACCGCAACATCGAGGTGCCGCGCTACCGCAAGTTCCTCGCCAAGCTGGTGCCGCCGATGCTGGAAAAGGCCGAGCTGGCGGCCCGCGTGCGCGCGCAGGCGATGATCGACGACGCCGTGGTTGAAGCGGGCGCCGCGCTGGAAGCCGAACTGTCCCGCCTCGCGGCGCTGCGCGCGGTGAATCCGTCGATCAGCGCCGCGGAAATCGCCACCGTGGCCGCCGAGCGCGACGCCCTGCTCGCCGTCCTGCCGCAATCGCGGCTGCGGCTGGACGCGGTGCGCTTCGTGGTGAGCGCGGATTTCCTCACGCTGCGCTGACCCTCCGTGACACTCCCCTCTCTCGCAAGCGGGAGAGGGGCTAGAGCTTCAACCCCTCATCGCCCGCGCATGCCAGGCGATGTGCTCGCCGATGAAGCTGGCCACGAAGTAGTAGCTGTGGTCGTAGCCCGGATGCAGGCGCAGGGTCAGCGGGTGGCCCGTCTTTGCGCAGGCTTCGCGCAGCAATTCCGGCTTGAGTTGCGTGGCGAGGAATTCGTCGGCCTCGCCCTGGTCCACCAGCAGCGGCAGACGCCCGGTCGCCGTCTTCAGCAGTTCGGTGGCGTCGTAGCGCAGCCAGTCCGCACGATCCGGCCCGAGGTAGGCGGCGAACGCCTTCTCGCCCCAGGGTACCTGCGCCGGCGCAACGATGGGTGCGAACGCCGACACGCTGCGGTAGCGCCCCGGGTTGCGCAGCGCGATCGTCAGCGCGCCGTGGCCGCCCATCGAGTGCCCGCTGATGCCGCGCACGCCACTGGCCGGAAAGCCGGCCTCGACCAGCGCAGGCAACTCTTCCACCACGTAGTCGTGCATGCGGTAATGCGCCGCCCACGGCTGCTGCGTCGCATTGAGATAGAAGCCTGCACCCTGGCCCAGGTCGTAGGCCGGATCGTCCGCCACGCCTTCGCCGCGCGGGCTGGTGTCCGGTGCCACCACGATCACGCCGTGCTCGGCCGCATAGCGCTGCGCGCCGGCCTTGGCGATGAAGTTCTGCTCGGTGCAGGTGAGGCCGGACAGCCAGTACAGCACCGGCAGCCGTCCCGTCTCCGCCTGCGGCGGCAGGTAGACGGCGAAGTTCATCGCGCAGCCCAGCACGGCCGAGTCGTGCCGGTACACGTCCTGCCAGCCGCCGAAGCAGGCGCGGTGTTCGAGGCGTTCAAGGTTCACTGCAGTCTCCAAGCTTTTCCCTTCTCCCATCGGGAGACAAATCGGCAGGAAAACCGATTTACACAGCGCAAGCCGCCGCATGATGAGGCACAGGGATGTGCCGAATGAAGGTGCCCGAAGGGCGGATGAGGGTACGGTTGGAGCGCTACGCTTCGCCCGTATCCTCACCCCCAACCCCTCTCCCAGAGGGAGAGGGGCTTTCAAATCAGTAGTGGATCACCGAACGGATCGACTTGCCCTCGTGCATCAACTCGAAGGCGTGGTTGATCGCGTCCAGCCCCATGGTGTGGGTGACGAACGGCGCAAGCTGGATGTCGCCGCGCATCGCGTCCTCCACCATGCCAGGCAGCTGGCTGCGGCCCTTCACGCCGCCGAACGCGGTGCCCATCCACTTGCGGCCGGTGACCAGTTGGAACGGCCGGGTGGAGATTTCCTGGCCTGCGCCGGCCACGCCGATGATCACGCTCTGGCCCCAGCCGCGGTGCGCGCATTCCAGCGCCGCGCGCATCACGTTGACGTTGCCGATGCACTCGAAGCTGTGGTCCACGCCCCAGCCGGTCATCTCCACGATCACCTGCTGGACCGGCTTGTCGTGGTCCTTCGGGTTGACGCAGTCGGTGGCGCCCATAGCACGCGCCAGCTCGAACTTGGCCGGGTTGGTGTCGACCGCGATGATGCGGCCCGCCTTCGCCTGGCGCGCGCCCTGCACCACCGCCAGGCCGATGCCGCCGAGGCCGAACACCGCCACGCTGTCGCCCTCCTGCACCTTCGCGGTGTTATGCACCGCACCGATGCCGGTGGTGACGCCGCAGCCCAGCAGGCAGACCTGCTCGTGGTCCGCCTGCGGGTTGATCTTCGCCAGCGACACTTCCGCGACCACGGTGTACTCGCTGAAGGTGGAGCAGCCCATGTAGTGGTGGATCGGCTGGCCGTTGTAGGAGAAGCGTGTGGTGCCGTCCGGCATCACGCCCTTGCCCTGGGTGGCGCGCACGGCCACGCACAAGTTGGTCTTGCCGCTCTTGCAGAACAGGCACTCGCCGCACTCGGCGGTGTACAGCGGGATCACGTGGTCGCCCGGCTTCACCGAGGTGACGCCCTCGCCCACTTCCACCACCACGCCCGCGCCCTCATGGCCGAGCACGCAAGGGAACAGGCCTTCCGGATCGTCGCCGCTGAGCGTGAACGCATCGGTATGGCAGACGCCGGTATGGCTGATCTTCACCAGCACCTCGCCCTGCTTCGGCGGGGCCACATCGATCTCGACGATCTGCAGCGGCTGGCCTGGGGCGAAGGCGACGGCGGCACGGGATTTCATGGCTGTACTCCTGCGGTGGATCATGAATTTGGGTACGCGCGCGCCCACGGCGCAGGCGTGCGCCCGCAGCACGGCGGCGACGGTGCAGCCGGAGGCGGCTCAGGACAGCGAGGTGGCCATCTGCCGCATGCGCCGCTCGATGCCGAACGCGTAATACGCCACGGTGAGCAGCGCCAGCCATGCCACGCCCACGTAGAGCGCCACGCGAGTGTCGGAGCTGTAGCCCAGCATCACCCATACGAAAGCGAGGAAGGCCAGGCACAGCACGCTGGACAGCGGCCACACGCGCAGGCGGAACGCCAGCGGCTCGGCCTGCTGGCGGCGGAAGCGCCAGTGCGCCACCAGCACCATGCCCCAGGTCCACACCGTGTTGAACGCGAGGATGGACATCATCATGCCGAAGATGCGCCCCGGCACCAGGTAGTTCATCAGCACGCCGAATAGCAGGAACGCCATGGTCACCAGCACGCCGCGCACCGGCACGCCGTGCGCGCTGGTGCGTCCCATCGCCACCGGTGCCTGGCCCTTTCCGGCGAGGCTGTGCAGCATGCGGCTGCCGCTGAAGGTGGTGGAGTTGAAGCTGGACAGCGCCGCGGTGATCACCACGAAATTGATCAGCCCCGCCGCGCTGGGAATGCCCAGCCGCGCGAAGGTGGTGACGAACGGGCTGCTGTTCGCGTCCAGCTCGTTCCACGGGTAGATCGCCATGATCACGAACAGCGAGCCGATGTAGAAGATCAGGATGCGCCAGATCACTGAGTTCACCGCGCGCGGGATGGTGCGCTCCGGCTGCGCGGCCTCGGCCGCCGCCATGCCGATGGTCTCGATGCCGCCGAAGGAAAACACCAGCACCGGCAGCGCCAGCACCATGCCGGTGACGCCGTGCGGGAACCAGCCGCCGTGCGTCCACAGGTTGGACAGGCCCACCGGCTTGCCGCCGTTGCCCCAGCCCAGCCAGATCATCGCGAAGCCGCCGGCGATCATCAGGATCACGGTGAGCACCTTGATCAGCGAGAACCAGAACTCCAGCTCGCCGTACACCTTCACCGCCAGCAGGTTCAGGCCGCCGATCATCGCCACACTGGCGAAGGCCCAGATCCACTGCGGCGAATCGGGGAACCACGCCTTCATGTAGATGCCCACCGCCGTGCTCTCGGCGATGCCCACGCCCATCATCAGGATCCAGTAGTTCCAGCCGGTGAGGTAACCGGCGAACGGCCCCAGGTACTTGTGCGCATAGGCGCCGAAGGAACCGGCGATGGGCTCGTGCGCGGCCATCTCGCCCAGCGCGCGCATGATGATGAAGATCATCGCACCGCCGAACACGTAGGCGAACAGCACCGACGGACCGGCCAGCTTGATCGTGCTGGCCGAACCGAGGAACAGTCCGGCGCCAATGCACATGCCCAGCGCCATGAAGGTGATGTGGCGCGGCGTGAGGCGGCGCTGCAGGTCTTGGCTCATGGATTTACCGAGTCGTTGAGAAAGTCAGCGCAGCAGCCGGCGCTTCGGCTTCAGCGGCAGCCTGCCGCGCCAGTACTGGATCATGACATAGCCGCCGACCATGCCGCCCAGGTGTGCGAAATGCGCCACGCCGGCCTGGGTGCCGGTGACGCCCAGCACCAGTTCCACCGCCGCGTAGCCGATCACGAACAGCCATGCCGGCACCGGAATCGGCAGGAAGATCAGGAACATCTTCTCGTGCGGGTACAGCATGCCGAAGGCAAGCAGCAGGCCGAACAGCGCGCCCGAGGCGCCGATGGTGGGAAAGAATTTTTCCGGCGAGAAGTAGTGCAGCACGATCAACTGCGCCACCGCCGCCACGATCGCGCAGACGAAGTAGTAGATCGTGTAGTTGCGCGCGCCGAAGGTAAGCTCGATCACCCCGCCGAACATGTACAGGCCGAACATGTTGAATAGGATGTGCTCGAAACCGCCATGCATGAACGCGTAGGTGACCAACTGCCACGGCCGGAAGCCCGCGGTGATCAGCTGACCGTCCGCCACTTGGCCGGTCACGTCCGGTCCCAGCGGCCACAGCGCGAAATGCTGGCTCAGCGCCAGGGTGCTCGCGTCCTGCAGGAACAACTGCAGCGCGAACACCAGCACGTTGGCGATCAGCAGGTAGCGGGTGACCGGTGGAAGGTTCGGCATGGGGTGGTCCGGGATGCCCATGCTGCACGGGCAAGACCGCTAGCGTAACGGCTGTGGCGCCCTGCGGCCATTGAAGGTAAAGAAACATTTGTAGAGTGCGGCCATGGACGGTCGCCCATTTGATGTCCGCGATCATGGACGATTGCAAGAAGCAGAGCAGTACGACCCTGGACGGCCGCCCGTTTGACTCCCGCGATCAAGGTGACCGCAAGAACAAGGCCGCCTCGCGGCGGCCTTTCGACATGCGTGTGGGGCCGTGCCCGTACCCGTCAGCCGTTGTGCCCGGCCAGCGCGAGCATGCCCTCGGGACGCTTGGCGCCGACGAAGCGCTTGGCCCAGTAAGCCTCGTCGAGACTGGAGATCTGCACCGTCTTGCCGTAGGTGGGCGCATGGATGAAGCGACCGTTGGAAATGTAGATGCCCACGTGGGTGATGCGATGACGGCGGCCGCTGGTGTGGAAGAACACCAGGTCGCCCGGCTTCATGTCGGCGCGCTTCACCTTCAGGCCGGCGAGGAACTGCGAGGCCGAGTTGGTGGGCAACTGCACGCCGATCGCGTGAGCGAACACGTAGCGCACGAAGCCGCTGCAATCGAAACCGGTGGTTGGGCTGTGGCCGCCGCGCACGTAGCGCACGTCGCGCAGGTTCATCGCCAGTCCGATCAGCGCCTTGCGCAGGTCTGTGATGGTCTCGGCCGGGTTGTCAGCCTGGTTGTCCGCTTCGCTGGCGGCCAGCGAAGCCTCGTCGGTCTTGGCCGGGGTGGCCGCCATCGGCATGAGCGCGCTGTGGGCAGCGCCGAAAGCCGGGGTTGCGCCGGCGAAGCCCGGCGCGCTGGGCGCGGCGAACATCGGCGACGGGTTGAGGATCGGCAGCTGGTTCAGCGACAGCGGGGAAGCGGAGGCACCACCGGAGAGAAGCGAAAGGTTGGCGACGGCACGGGTTTCGGCATGCGCGGGAATGGCGAGCAGCAGCATCGAAACGAGCGCGGCGACACCGGTCAATCGCTGGATTGGCATGAGGCGAAGACCCCTGACGACAATTCTTCGGAGGTGCCGCCTGGTGTGCAGACGACGTGACGAAGGATTGACCATAACAAGACCGGCCTGCCGGTTTGTTGGATCCGGGTTAACTGAACCCCGTCGTTCGCAAACGCCGGTACTCCGATCACACTTCGGAAAACATCAGGTTTTTCCGAAACTTGTGTCAGCGGGCCGGAACCAGGCCCTTACTGCCCCGCTTCGGGCCAGTAAAAGCTGCCCGCCGTGGCGCGACGCCCGAAGATAGCGGTGCCGATGCGCACTTCGGTGGCCCCCTCGGCGATCGCCAGCGGGAAATCGCCGCTCATGCCCATCGAGAGGCGTGGGATGTCGTGGCCGCGGGCGACGGCGGCGTCGCGCAGCTCGCGCAGCTGGCAGAAACAGGCACGCACTTCCACCGGGTCGTCGGTGTGGACGGCCAGGGTCATCAGGCCACGGACGCGCAAGGTGTCGTAACGCGTGAGGTCATCGAGGAAGGCGGGCAGCCCGGCCGGCGGCAGGCCGTACTTGCTCTCCTCGCTGGAGGTCTTCACCTGCACCAGCACGTCGATGGCGCGGCCCTCGATCTGCAGGCGGTGGTGCAGCGCCTCGGCCAGCTCGGGGCGATCCAGCGACTGCACCTCGCTGGCCAGCCGCGCCACGTCCTTGGCCTTGTTGGTCTGCAGGTGGCCGATCATCACCCAGTCGATGCCGCAGTCGGCCAGCGGGCCGGACTTGTCGCGGATCTCCTGCACCTTGTTCTCGCCGAAGCGATGCAGGCCCAGCGCCATCGCCGCGCGCACCACTTCGGGGCCGAAGGTCTTGCTGACCGGCAGGATCGCGACGTCCGACGGGTCGCGCCCGACGGCCCGGCAGGCCTCATCCACGCGATGGCGGATGTCGGCCCAGTTGGCGGCGAGATGGGAGTGGTCCATGAGTACGGCTCTTTGCGTTCGCCTCCTCTCCCCCTGGGGAGAGGATTGAGGTAAGGGGCGGGCGCTCGCGGAAGAGCAGCAGCGAAATGTCGTGGCTTCTGCCAGCGCCCTCCGCAAGGCTTGCCCCTCACCCCGGCCCTCTCCCCGAAGGGGAGAGGGAGAAAACCATGTCAGCCCTTCGCCCCCTGCGCGTAATGCTTCGCCACCACCTCGGCCACCACGCCCGTCACCTTCTTGCCGGTGGGGATGTGCAGGAATTCGTTGGGGCCGTGGGCATTGGAGTGCGGGCCCAGCACGCCGGTGATCAGGAACTGCGCCTGGGGAAACTTCTCGCCCAGCATGCCCATGAACGGGATCGAGCCGCCCTCGCCCATGTAGGTGGCCGGTGCGCCGAACTGGTGCTGCGAGGCCTCGGTCACCGCCTGCTCCAGCCACGGCGACAGTGCGGGCGCGTTCCAGCCGCTGCCGTCCTTCTCCAGGTCGAACCTGACCGTGGCGCCGTAGGGCGGGTCCTTTTCCAGCAGCTGCTTGAGGAACTGGCCGGCCTGCTTCGCGTCCAGCGTGGGCGGCACGCGCAGGCTCAGCTTCACCGCGGTGAACGGGCGCAGCACGTTGCCGGCGCTGTCCAGCGGCGGAATGCCGCCGATGCCCGTGACCGCGAGCTGCGGCCGCCAGGTGCGGTTGAGCACCAGCTCGGGCAGCTCCTTCGTCACCGGCTGCATGCCTGCGGCCCATGGGAACTTGCTGTAGATGTCGCTGCCCAGCACCTTGGCGGCGTGCTGCGCCTGCTCCACGCGCTGGGCAGGAATTTCGACGTACAGCTCCTCCGGCCTGATCGTGCCGGTTTCCGGATCCTCCAGCCGCGACAGGATCTCGCGCAGGATGCGGAAGCTGGACGGCACCACGCCGGAGGCGTCGCCCGAATGCACGCCCTCCTCCAGCACCTGCACGGTGAGATTGCCGCCGGTCATGCCACGCAGCGACGTGGTCAGCCAAAGTTGGTCATAGTTGCCGCAACCCGAGTCCAGGCACACCACCAGCGAGGGGTTGCCGATGCGCGCGGCGAGGTGGTCGACGTAATGCGGCAGGTCGTAGCTGCCCGACTCCTCGCAGGCCTCGATCAGGATCACGCAGCGCGCATGCGGCACGCCCTGCTCGTGCAGCGCCAGCAGCGCCGCCAGCGAACCGAAGATCGCGTAGCCGTCGTCGGCGCCACCGCGGCCGTAGAGCTTGTCGCCCTTCAGCACCGGCGTCCACGGCCCCAGGCCCTCGGCCCAGCCGGTCATCTCCGGCTGCTTGTCGAGATGGCCGTACAGCACCACGGTGTCGTCGCCGGCGCCGCTGGCCGGCACCTCGATATAGATGAGCGGCGTGCGGCCTTCGAGCTGCACCACTTCCAGCGTGGCGCCCGGCAGCGCGGCCAGCTTGGACTTCGCCCAGTCGCTCATCAGCTGCACTGCCGCGTCCATGTGGCCGTGCGCCTTCCAGTCTTTGTCGAACATCGGCGACTTGTTGGGGATGCGGATGTACTCCACCAGCTTCGGCACGATCTCCTCGTCCCACAGGCCGCTGACGAATCGGGAAAGGCGGGCGGTATCCATGGGGTGCTCCAAAGCGACGGAAAAGCGCCATTCTAGCAAGCCGGCGTCAGCGGCCGGCCGCAGGCCGCACGGCAGGCACTACACTGGCGCCCCGTTTTCGCTGGCCCCGCCATGATCCTGCCGCGCTACCACATCGCCGACTCGCGCATTCCCGGCGCCGGCAAGGGCCTGTTCCTGGACGAGACGGTACGCGCTGGCAGCATCATCACCGCGCCCGACGCGATCGACCGCACCTTCCGCCACGCCGAGTTCGACACACCGGAGCTGGCGAAGCTGAAATACGCCAGCGCGCGCTGGTTCGAGGATCGCTACACGGTGTCGCCGGATTGGCCCGACGAGTGCTACATCAACCACAGCTTTGCGCCCAACGGCCTGTGGCACCTGGGCTTCGTGTTCGCACTGGCCGATCTGCCCGCGGGCAGCGAGATCACGGTGGACTACCGCCATCTGCTGCCGCCCGGCGAAACCGAGGATTTTGCGGATGCGGCCACTGGTGAGACAA
>DATEKS010000212.1:0-38524 GCA_035277325.1 Rhodanobacter sp. | reverse complement strand
GCAAACCCCGCGCGCGCTTGCCTACCCGCGCACCGCGGCGGGCCGCATCACCGGACGTGCGGCTGCACCTCGATCGTGGCGGTCATGCCCGCGGCCAGCACCATTCCCTTGGGCAGCGCGGCGGTGTCGATCGCGATGCGCACCGGCACGCGCTGTGCCAGCCGCACCCAGTTGAACGTGGGATTGACGTCGGCGAGCAGGTTCGCGCCGGTGGGGTTGTCGCTGTCCGTGATGCCGCGCGCAATGCCCGTGATGGTGCCCTTGAGGTGCACGCCGCCGGCCATCAGGCGGATGTCGACCGGATCGCCCACGCGCAGCTGCGGCAGCTTGGTTTCCTCGAAGTAGCCGTAGATGTAGTAGCTGTGGCTGTCGACCAGCGCCATCCGCGCGGCGCCGGCCGCGGCGTAGTCGCCCACGCGCACGTCGAGGTTGGTGACGTAGCCATCCGCAGGCGCGCGCACCTCGGTGCGCTGGAGATTGAGCCGGGCCAGGTCCACCGCCACTTGCGCCTGCTGCACCACCGCCAGCGCCTGCTGCACGGCGGCGCTGGCCTGGCGGTGCGAAGCCTGGGCCTGCTGCAGGCCCGCACGCGCGTTGTTGGCGGTGGCCACCGCGTTCTGCCGGTCCTCGACCGAGATCACGCTCTGCGCGGGCATGTTGAGGCGCCGCTGCGCCTGCGCCTCGAACATCTCGTACTCGGTCTTGCTGCCGGCGATCGCCGCAGCAGCCGCCGCGGCGCCGGCACCGGCCGCGCGTGCGCTGGCCTCGGCCACGGCGAGATTCGCCTCGGCCTGCTGCAGGGCGAGCACGTACCGGTCGCGATCGATCGTCATCAGCACCTCGCCCTTGTGCACGAACTGGTTGTCGCGCACCGGCACCGCGGTGACCAGGCCGGCCACGTCCGGCGCGATCTGCACCACATCGGCGCGCACGCGGCCGTCGCGGGTCCACGGCGAATACAGGTAGTGCTTCCACAGCGCATGGCCGAGCACGGCGGCGATCACCACCACCACGGCGGTGAACAGGAAGCGCAACAGCGATGACTTGTTCATAGCGTTACTTGATCAGCGAAGCAGCAGGAGTCCGGCGACGCCGAACAGGCAAGCGAACAGGGCGAGGCGGAACAGCGGCGGGTGCCAGACGTAGCGGTACAGGCCGTAGCGGCCGATCAGCAGATCCACCAGCACCATCAGCAGCAGGCAACCGAGGAAGATCGGCAGCAGGCCGGGCACGAGCACGCCCTGGATGGCGATCTCACGCGGCACGGTCGGGCTCCCCGGCGGGCATCCAGGTGGCCAGCGGCGATTCGTCGTCGCGCAGCGCGCCCAGCAACTGGTACAGGCGCGGACGCAGCACGGGCGCGGCGGCGCAGGTTTCGATCGCGGCGCGCGCGAGGTCCTCGGCCTGCTGCCGACGCATCGCGTCGGGGCGGCGGTACAGCTGCGCCACCGCCTGCACCGCGCGATCCACCGCCTCGCGCACTTCGACCGGGAAGCGGCCGGCGCGCAGCTGCTGGCGCAGCTCGATCAGCGCGCGCCCGCTCTCGTGCACCGCCAGCGCCCAGGCCAGCAGCTCGCGCGAAGCGCGACTGCCCGGGCGGGTATGCACGATCGCCTGGTGGAACAGGTCGCGGCTCTCGCTTTCGAAACGCCACGGCAGGTCATCCAGCGGTGCGGTGGCGGCCTCGACCACCTGCTCGCGCAGGCGACGGAACTGGCGCCGGCGCTGCCAGCCGCTGCCGGTGACGCGCGGCACGAACACGAAGGACACTGCCGCCAGCGCCACGCCGGCCAGTTGCGCGATCGCGTCGTTGAACGCATGCGTGGGGTCGTACACCATCGGGTTCTTCAGCGCGAGGATGTAGACGATGCCGATGGCGTAGCCGCCGCCGAGGTTGCCGATCTCGGGATGGGCATTGAGCCATGGCCCGACCAGCAGCAGCGGCAGGGTCGCCGCGACCAGCATCGCGAAACCATCGCTGCCCGGCAGCAACGCGTACGCCGTGAACAGGCCGGCCAGCATGCCAAGGGCGTAGCCGGCCAGCATGCTGAACGCGGAAGCCAGCGGGTTCGGCGTCGCCGCGAGCAGGCCGCTGAAGACCGTGGCCAGCAGCATCGCGCTGACGCCGAAAGCCCAGCCGCTGGCGATCCAGAACACGCTCAACGTGGCCATGGTGAGGAAAGTGCGCAGCACCGCCACCATGGCGCCGGTGGCGTCGTTGCCGCGGCGGAAATGCACGCGCTCCACGGCGCCGCGCTGCACGCGCGCGCGCAGCGCCAGTTCCACCTCGACGTAGCCGCACAGCTCGTCCAGGAAGCGCCTGAGCACCGTGGCGCCGGTGTCGAACGCGAGCTGCGCGCGACCCGGCATCAGGCCCGCGCGCAGTTCCGCCTCCAGCGCCGGCAGGCCTTGCGCGCACTCGTGCAGGCGCGGCGCCAGCACGGCCGGATCGTGCAGCTCGTCGGGCAACGTGGTCAGCGCCGCACCGATCGGGCGGTACAGCGCGATCAGCGCGGCCACCTCGGCGTCGCGCCCCTCGCGCTGCAGCCGGTTGATCAGGTGGTGCAGCGACTGGAAGCTGGTCGCCGCCGCCATGTTGTGCTGGTTGAGCAGGCGCATGCGGGTGCTGCGCGCGCGGATTTCCGGATCCTCGAAGATCACCGATGCGCGCTGGTTCTCCAGCTGCACCGCGGCGCGCACGAAACGCAGGTGGGCCTGCTCCATCTCCGCGCGCGGAATGCCGCCGCCGGTCGAGCCGCGCACAAAGTCGATGAAGTGCGCGAAGTGCTCGCGCGCACCCTGCCGCAGCACCAGGCGCAGGCGCTCAGGAAACACCAGGTCGCTGACCACGCCGGCCACCAGCAGGCCCAGCATCACCTCGCTCACGCGCATCAGCGCCGAGTCGAACACGCCCAACGGGTTGCCGATCGCCGGCAGCGCCACGATCGCCGCGGTGTAGCCGGCCAGTACGAAGCCATAGGCCATGAAGTTGCGGTACAGCGTGGCGCCGCCCGCGCACAGGCCCACCCACAGCGACATGCACAGCAGGAACAGCACGCGCTGCTGCGGGAACACACACAGCAGCGCCAGCCCGAACGTGCTGCCGCACAAGGTGCCGATCGCGCGGTAGAAACTCTTCGCCCGCACCATGCCGCTGTGCGGGTGCATCACGATGCCCACCGTGATCATCGCGGTGGCCGGCTGCTCCAGCCGCAGCCACATCGCCAGCCACGCGGCGAGGTACAACGCCAGCAGTGTCTTGAACACGAACAGCCAGGCGCGGCCTTCGCCGGCGAAGGCTTCCGCCAGCGCCGGCCAGCGCTGCGCCGCCTGTCCCGCCTTCATCGATGCCGACGCCATTTCAGTCCCGTTCCAGCTGGTCCAGGAATTTCTTGAGCAGGCGTTCCAGCTGCGCCATCTCGGCGGGCTTCAGGCCGGCGGTCTGGCGTTCCAGCAACGCGCAGACGCCGGGCATGAAGTCGTCGATCATCGCCAGCCCGGCCTTGCTCAGGCTGAGGCTGACCTTGCGCCGGTCCTCGTCGCTGGCGGTGCGCTCGATCAGCCCCTTGTCGCACAGGCTGTCTCCAAGCCGCGTGATGTTGGCCGACTTCTCGCCCGCCGCCTCAGCCAGCTGCGAGGGGTTCAGCGTGTAGCCCTCGGTGCCGTACAGCATCATCAGGATGTTGTATTCCGGATGGCTGATGCCCCACGGCTTCAGCAGCGCGTTGGCGTCGTCGTGCACGCGCTTGTAAAGGTGCTTGACCAGCCGCACCAGCACCGCCGGCTCGCGCGGGAACGCGGGCTGGCGGCGGCAGGTGACGGCGAGACGCTGTTCGGTGGGGGCGAAGCTGCTCATGGCGAGGAATGGCTTTGCTGTCCGTGTATATATTTCATATATGAAATATATGGATGTGAATTTTATGCTCCAGATGGGCGGCCCGCAAGTACCCCTGCCGACCTTCACTTCCGGACTCCTGCGGCGGGCGCCATGATGGCCGCCGGTTCGACACGCCAACCGCGGACCGGCGCCCTCCGCGCCGATCCGCCCGCACACGGAGGGGACGCGATGAAACGCTGGTTGCTCGTTGGGTTTGCCGGTCTGTTGCTGGGCGCCGCCGGCGGCGCGATGGCCGATGAAGGCATGTGGGCGCTGGACCATCTGCCGGTGAAGCAGCTGCAGCAGCGCTACGGCTTCACGCCCACGCCGCAGTGGATCGACCTGGTCCAGCACGCGGCGGTGCGCCTGGCCGAGGGCTGCTCCGGCTCGTTCGTCTCCGCCGACGGCCTGGTGATGACCAACCACCACTGCGCGAACGCCTGCCTGTCCCAGCTCTCCGGCAGCGGCCACAACTACATGGCCGACGGCTACACGGCGATGAAGCAGGAGGACGAGCCGAAGTGCCCCGACGTGGAGCTCAACCAGCTGGAGTCGATCACCGACGTCACCGCCCAGGTGAACGCGGCGACGAGCGGCAAGAATGGCGCCGAGCGCATCAAGGCCGAGCGCGCGGTCAACAGCAAGATCGAAGAGCAATGCGTGGCCGGCGACGCGAAGACCTGGCGCTGCGACGTGATCTCGCTGTACCACGGCGGCCGCTACGCGCTGTACAAGTACCGCCGCTACCAGGACGTGCGCCTGGTGTTCGCACCCGAACAGAGCATCGCCTTCTTCGGCGGCGACCCGGACAACTTCAACTTCCCGCGCTACGACCTCGACGTCACCTTCTTCCGCGCCTACGTGGACGGCAAGCCGGCGAAGACCCCGCAGTTCCTGAAGTTCGACCCGCACGGGCCGAAGGCCGGCGAACTGAGCTTCGTGGTCGGCAACCCCGGCTCCACCCAGCGCCAGACGCCGTGGATCCAGCTGTCGGCCATGCGCGACGACATGCTGATCCCGTTCTACGGCTACCTGTCCGACCTGCGCGGCGTGCTGTGGCAGTACGGCCGCGCCGGTGTGCAGCAGGCCAAGGAGGCGCAGGACATGCAGTTCGGCATCGAGAACACGCTGAAGGTGTTCAAGGGCTGGCTGGCCACGCTCACCGACGAGGGGTTCATCACGCAGAAGCAGAAGGACGATGCCGCGCTGCGCGACTGGATCGCCGCCGACCCGGCACGCCGCGCGAAGTACGGTGATCCATGGGCCGACCTGGCCAAGGCCCAGCAGCGCGGACGCGAACTGCAGGACCGCTACCTGATGATCGCCGGCGGCCGTGGCTTCGGCGTGGGCACTCGGCTGTTCGCCGACGCGATGACCCTGGTGCGCGGTGCGGCCCAGCGCGCCAAGCCCGACGCCGAGCGCCTGCCGCAGTTCCGCAACGCCAACCTGCCCGCGGTGGAGCAGTCGCTGGAAGCGAAGGTGCCGGTGTATCCGGAATACGAACGCACCATGATGGCGTGGTCGATGGAGAAGATGCGCCAGATCCTCGGCGCCGACGACGCGTTCGTGCACCAGACGCTGGGCAAGCAGTCGCCTGACGAACTGGCGAAGACCCTGGTGGACGGCACCAAGCTGGCCGACCCCACAGTGCGCAAGCAACTGTGGGACGGCGGCGAGAAGGCGATCGAGGCGTCCACCGATCCGATGATCGCGTTCGTGCGCGGGATCGAGCCCACCGCGACCAAGCTGCGCAAGCAGTACGAGGACGAGGTGCAGGCACCCACCACCAAGGCCGACGAGGCGATCGCCCAGGCCCGCTTCGCGCGCGAAGGCACCAGCAGCTACCCCGACGCCACCTTCACCCTGCGCCTGTCCTACGGCAAGGTGGTCGGCTGGAAGGAAGGCGGCCACCAGCTGCCGCCGTTCACCGACTTCGCCGGCGCCTACACCCGCGCCACCGGCGCCGACCCGTTCAAGCTGCCGGACAGCTGGATCAAGGCGAAGGGTTCGTTGGATCTCTCGACGCCGTTCGACTTCGTCACCGACAACGACATCATCGGCGGCAACTCCGGCAGCCCGGTGATCGATCGTGACGGCCACGCGATCGGCCTGATCTTCGACGGCAACATCCACTCCATCGGCGGCGACTTTGTCTACGACGGCAGCAACAACCGTGCGGTGGCGGTGGATACCGCCGCACTGCTTCAAGCCGTGCGCAAGGTCTACAAGCTGCCGCGGCTGGCGGACGAGCTGGTCAGCGGACATCTATGAATTCCGGGCGCCGCGTGGCGCCATGCACAGGGGAAAGAGCCGGCCCATGCCGGCCCTTTCCGTTCCGGAGCGCCCGCAAGCTCCCACGACTTGATTTCGATAATATTTCCACTATTCTAGAAATATGAAAAATAAAGCCGCCCTCGACTGCCTGGCCGCACTGGCCCACGAGCATCGCCTCAAGCTGTTCCGCCTGCTGGTGCAGGCGGGCGACGCAGGCATGGCCGTCGGCGAGCTGGCGGCGGCCACCGGCCTGGCCGGCGCCACGCTGACCAACCACCTGCACATCCTGCGTCGGGCCGGCATGGTCACGGACGAACGGCGCGGGCGCGTGATCCAGTGCCGTGCCGACTACGCACGAATGAACGCGCTGCTGGGCTTCCTTACCGAAAACTGCTGTGCCGGATCGCCCGCGGCGACGTGCGCTCCGGCTTCCACCTGCAAACCACGCCCGAGGTCACCATGAAACGTTTCCATGCCCACGTGAATGTCGAAAACTTGGCGGAGAGCATCCGCTTCTACAGCACGCTGTTCGGCGCAGCGCCCAGCGTGGTCAAGCTCGACTATGCCAAGTGGATGCTGGACGACCCGCGCATCAACTTCGCCATCTCGCGGCGCGGCCGCCCCGCGGGTGTCGACCACCTCGGCCTGCAGGCCGACGACGAAGCCGAACTGGCTGCGATGGGCGAACGGCTGCTGCAGGCCGATGCCGTTGCCTTGGCCGAGAAGGCCACCACGTGCTGCTACGCGCGTTCGGACAAGTTCTGGGCCGAGGACCCGCAAGGCGTGCGCTGGGAGACATTCCACACGTTCGGCGATGCCACCACCTATACCAGCGTCGTTCCGGATGATGCCTCTGCGCCTGCGGATGCCTGCTGCGGCCCCACGGCTTCCCCGGCCCCGGCGAAAACCTGTGGCCCAGGATCGGCCGGAGCCTGCTGCTGACATGCCTACCCGACCCTGCAACGTTCTGTTCCTCTGCACCGGCAACTCCGCGCGCAGCGTGATGGCCGAGGCCCTGCTCAACGTGCTTGGCAAGGGCCGCTTCAAGGCGTACAGCGCCGGCAGCTTTCCCAGCGGCAAGGTGCAGCCCATGGCCGCGGAGCTCGCCAGGGAGTTCGGCTACGGGGAACCCTTGCGCAGCAAGAGCTGGGACGAGTTCAGCGCGCCCGATGCGCCCGTGATGGATTTCATCATCACCGTCTGCGACAACGCCGCCGGCGAAGTGTGCCCCGTGTGGCCCGGCCAGCCGGTCACCGCCCACTGGGGGGTGCCGGACCCGGTCGCCGCCGCCGGATCGGACGCCGCGCGCCGCCATGCCTTCCAATCAGCTTGGGCCACGCTGCGCCAGCGCGTGGAGCTGCTGCTGTCGTTGCCCATGGAGAAACTCGACCGCATGGCGATTCAACGCGAGCTGCGCGCCATCGGGCAGCAGGGCCAGCATGAGCGGCATTGAGGCGGCGGCGAAGCCGGAAGCGCCGGCGATGGGCCTGTTCGCACGCTACCTCACGCTGTGGGTGGCGCTGTGCATCGTGGCGGGCATCGTGCTGGGCCACGGGCTGCCCGGCCTGTTCCATGCCCTGGCCGGCATCGAGGTGCAGCACATCAGCATCCCTGTCGCCGTGCTGGTGTGGCTGATGATCGTGCCCATGCTGCTGAAGGTGGACTTCGCGCAACTCGGCGGCGTGCGCCGGCAGGCGCGCGGCATCGGCATCACGCTGGTGGTGAACTGGGCGATCAAGCCCTTCTCGATGGCGTTCCTTGGCTGGCTGTTCATCCGCCACGTGTTCGCCGCCTGGTTGCCACTCGATCAGCAAGACAGCTACATCGCCGGGCTCATCCTGCTCGCGGCGGCGCCGTGCACGGCCATGGTGTTCGTGTGGTCGCGGCTTTGCGATGGCGAGCCGAACTTCACGCTGGCGCAGGTGGCGCTCAACGATACGATCATGGTGGTGGCCTTTGCGCCCATCGTGGCCTTGCTGCTCGGCGTCGCGTCCATCCACGTGCCCTGGGGCACGCTGCTGCTGTCCGTGCTGCTCTACATCGTGGTGCCGGTGGTCATCGCACAGTGCTGGCGCAGCCGGCTGCTGCGCAGGGGCGGCACGGCGATGCTGGAACGGGTGCTGCACCGGCTGGATCCCTGGTCGATGGGCGCGCTGCTCGCCACCCTGGTGCTGCTGTTCGGCTTCCAGGGCGAGGCGATCATGGCGCAGCCGCGGGTGATCGCGCTGCTGGCCGTGCCCATCCTCGTGCAGGTATACCTCAACGCCGGCATCGCCTACGGCCTGGGCCGCTGGGCCAGGGTGCCGCATTGCGTGGCCGGGCCTTCCGCGCTGATCGGCGCCAGCAATTTCTTCGAGCTGGCCGTGGCCACCGCGATCAGCCTGTTCGGGCTACGCTCCGGTGCCGCGCTGGCGACCGTGGTGGGCGTGCTGGTCGAAGTGCCGGTGATGCTTTCCGTGGTGCGCGTGGTGCGCGGCACGAAGTCGTGGTTCGCCAGCTGACGCCTTGGCGCCCGCGGCCGCTCAGTTGCCCTTGACCGGGAAGGTCTGCGTGCCGCCGTTGGTAGGTGGCTGGGGCTGGCCTGGCGCGGTGGTAGCGGGCTGGATGGTGCGCGAGCCGCACTGGTAGGCGCCCCAGGGCTGCGAGCCGCCGCTGGGCTCGGCCAGTGGCTTGATGGTGTCGGCGTGCATGGTGGCGGCCTCGTTGCGCGCCATCACCTGCAGTTCGTCGCGCACCTTGATGTCGTTGCGGTCCACCGGGCCGACGTGGTCCATCACCGAGACGGTGATCTTGCCAAGGTCGCGGCAGCCGGAGACATCGCCGCTCCATGCCGTGCGCACGTTCTGCGACGCCGGGGTGGGATTGATGCCCCACGTGCAGGCGCCCAGCAGCAGGGTGGGAACGAGCAGCAGCACGGTCTTGCGCATGGACAGCTCCGGTGTCGGGATGAAGAAAGATTGGGCGGCGGGCCGCCCGGCCTCCATGCTAGCGCGCGAGGCTTGATCGCGCCTGTATGAGCAACGCACACGCTGTTCCGCCGCCACCCCGGCCTGCGCCAGGGTGGCGGACAAAGGCTACTTCGCCACCGGCCTGCCGTCGGCGTCGATCACCTGCACTTCACCAAGATCCAGTGCGCGTACCGGTGCCTCGATCTGCTTGAGGTCGCCCACGATCACCCAGGTCATCGCCGCGGGCTGCACGATCTGCTTGATCGCGGCTTCGGCCTCGGCCTGGGTGATCGCCTCCAGCTTCGGCTTCAGCGTTTGCACGTAGTCGTCGGGACGGCCGTACTCGACGATGCCATTCATCGCACCCAGCACCGCGGAGGTAGTCTCGTAGCTGCCCGGCAGCGCGCGGATGCGCTGGTCCTTGATCTTGGCGACCTCGGCAGCGGTCAGCGGCCTGTCGCCGATGACGGCGCGCGCCTCCTTCAGCACCTCCGCGGCGGAGGGCGCGGTCTTGTCGGTCTGTACCGGCGCATAGAACAGCATCGGCCGCTGGCCCTGGGCGTCCATCAGGAAGCTCTGGGCGCCGTAGGCCCAGCGCTTGTCCTCGCGCAGGTTCATGTTGAGGCGCGAGGTGAAGGTGCCGCCGAACGCGCCGTTCGCCGCCTGGATCGCGAGGTTGTCCGGCGCGCGCGTGGACGGCGCGAGCAGGCCCGCCATGATCAGCGACTGCGGCGCGTCGGGCCGGTCGATCAGGAACACGCGCGGCCTGGCCTGCGCCGCTACCTTCGCGATGTTCTTGTGCGGGATCGCGGTGGCCGGTGCCTTCCAGTCGCCGAACACGGCGTTCAACTCGGGAATGATCTTGTCCAGCGTGGTGTCGCCGGCCACGAGGATCTTCACGTTGTCCGGGCGCAGCCAGTCGTGCTGGAACGCGCGCAGGTCGGCGGCGGTGAGCGACTTGATGCTGGCCTCGCTGCCGCTGCCGGTGAACGGGATGCCGTAGGCGTGGTCGACGCCGTACAGCAGCGGCGGCAGGGTGCGCAACGCCAGGCCCACCGGCTGGGTCTTCTCCTGCGCGATGTCGGCCAGCCACTGGCCGCGCACGCGTTCGATGTCAGCCGGCTTGAACGCGGGATCGCGCACGATGTCGGCGAACAGCGCCAGCGATGGCTTGAGCTGCTCGTTCAGCGCGTTGAGCGAGGCGCTGCAGCTGTCCAGACCGCAGCCGACGCTGGTGATGGCACCGAGGCGCTGGCGCGCTTCGGCCACGGCCACCGAATCCATCTTCGTGGTGCTCTCGTTCATCAGGCGCGAGGTGAAGCTGGCCGTGCCGAGCTTGCCGCCCTGGTCAGCGGCGTAGCCGGCGTCGAACAGCAGCTGCACCTGGGTCACCGGGATGGTGTGGCGCTGGGCGAGGATCACCTCGATGCCGTTGCTCAGCTTGCCGCGCTCGAGCTTCGGGAAGCTCAGCGAGGGGAACGTGTCGACCTGCGGCACGCCCTTGCCGCGATCCACGTCGCTCCTGGTCACGCTGTACTGGTGCGTGGCGGGCAACTTCGGCTGCGGTTTGCCGGCGGCGTCGCCCAGCGGCTTCACCGCCTTGTCCTCGGCTGCCGGATCGAAGCCCTTGCCGGCGGGCAGCACGGTGAGCTGGTAGTCGCCCTTGTTGAGCCACTGGTCGGCCGCTGCCTTGACGCTGGCCGGCGTGGCCGCGTCGGCGCGCTCGAGATCCTTTTTGTAGGCGCCCGGATCGCCGCGGTAGACCTGCCCCTCGGCAAGGATCACCGCCTTGCCGCCGAAGCCGCCCACCTTCTCCAGACCGCGCACGAACTGAGCGCGGTTGCCGATCTTGGCGCGCTCGAGCTCGTCGGCGGTAGGGCCGCTGGCGAGGAACTTCTTCAGCTCGTCATCGATGGCCGCTTCCACCTTCGCCGGATCGACGCCCTGTTTCACGTCGGCCTGGATCTGGAACTGGCTGGCCAGCGCGAACGGCCCGATGCTGGCGGAGACGTCGTCCGCCAGCTTGTCCTGATAGACGAGGCGCTGGTACAGCCGCGAGGTCTTGCCGCCGCCCAGCACGGTGCTGGCGAGGTCGAGCTGGATCGCCGCGTCGCTGCCCAGCTGCGGCACCACCCAGGTGCGGTAGATGCGCGGCTGCGCCACGTGGTCGTGCTGCACGCCGCGGGTGGACTTCGCCAGCGGAGTGATCCAGGGCTGCTGGTGCGCCACCGGCTTGCCGGACGGGATGTCGCCGAAGTACTTCAGCGCCTTCGCGCGCGCCTCGGCCACCGTGATGTCGCCGGCCAGCACCAGGGTGGTGTTGGCGGCGCCGTAGTTGGCGTGGAACCAGCCCTTCACGTCGTCCAGCGAGGCCGCGTTCAAGTCGGCCATCGAGCCGATGGTGTCGTGCTGGTACGGGTGGTTCGCGGGATACGTGTTGGCGAGGATGTTCTCGTCCACGCGGCCGTAGGGGCGATTCTCGCCCTGGCGCTTCTCGTTCTGCACCACGCCGCGCTGGGTATCGAGTTCCTTCTGGCCGATCGCACCGAGCAAGTGGCCCATGCGGTCGGATTCCATCCACAGCGCCATGTCCAGCGCGGTGGTGGGCACCGTCTCGAAATAGTTGGTGCGGTCGAACCAGGTGGTGCCGTTCATGTCGGTGGCGCCGGCCAGCTCGAACGGCTGGAAGTAGGTGCCCTTGTGGTGCTCCGAGCCTGAGAACATCAGGTGTTCGAACAGGTGGGCGAAGCCGGTCTTGCCCTTCGGCTCGTCGGCCGAACCGATGTGGTACCAGATGCTCACCGCCACCACCGGCGCCTTGTGGTCCTCGTGCACGATCACGGTGAGGCCGTTCGGCAGGGTGAAGCGGGTGTAGGCGATCTCCGGCATGCCCTGCGCAGCCGGCGCGCTCTTCGCGGCCATGGCCAGGTCCGGTACGACACCGCCGGCGACGCCCAGCAGGCCCGCGATCAGCAGGGCGAGTGGCTTGCTTCCCATCGTGTTGCTCCTTTCGGTTCGGGTGTCGCCCGAGCCTAGGGGAGTTCGCAATTTCTTGCCAGATGGCGACAGGCATGCCTCGCCCGTCCGTCCGGCCGGCTGTCCGGTTCGCCTGTCCGGCTGTCCGCGGACAAGCGGCCGATCCAGGCAGCGATCACCTGAAGCCAATCAAATTCAATGACTTGCAACAAGCTTTCAGCTTGGCACGCGGATTGCACTTCGATACGTGCAGGAACCACCCACCCTTGTCGGAGACACACCATGAAATACGAGAACCTGATGCTGAGCGGCCTGTTCGTCGTCTGCCTGCTGGTTTGCACCCTGGTGCTGGGCGCGATGCTGAGTGCCACCCCTTCGTCCGTGCAGCTGGCCAGCGCCGGCAGCGCCCTGCTGGCCTCACCCGTGCAATGCGCGCTGCCGGCCGACGGCGTGATCTGCCCGCGTCAGCCGGGCTGACCCCATCCACGACACGATGACCGGAGTACGCCATGAAACACGAAACCCTGATGCTGCACGGCCTGTTCGCCATCTGCCTGCTGGTCTGCGCCCTGGTGGTCGGCTCGATGCTGGCGATCGCCCCGCTGTCGGTGCAGTTCGCTGCCAAGGCCGACACCACCCACGCGCTGGCCTTGGCGAACAGCTCTTGTGCGGGCGGCACGCACTGCCCGCTGCCGCGCGGCTGACCGCCGACAGGATTGGCTCGCGTGCCGCCGCGCACGCGATAATCGCCGGATGCTGCACGTCATCCTGTTCCGTCCCGAGATTCCGCCGAACACCGGCAACGTCATCCGCCTGTGCGCCAACACCGGCGCCGCGCTGCACCTGATCCGCCCGCTGGGCTTCGAGCTCGACGACACGCGCCTGCGCCGCGCGGGCCTGGATTACCACGAATACGCCAGCGTGCTGGTGCACGACTGCCTCGACGACTGCCTTGCCATGATCGGCCGACCGCGCGTGTACGCATTCACCACCCACGGCCGCACGCGCCATGTCGACGCCCGCTACGCCGAAGGTGATGCGCTGTTGTTCGGCTGCGAGACCGCCGGCTTGCCCGCCGACGTCGTGGACACCATTCCCGAAGCGCAGCGCATGCGCCTGCCGATGCAGCCGGACAGCCGCAGCCTCAATCTGTCCAACGCGGTCGCGGTGGCCGTGTACGAGGCATGGCGGCAGCTCGGCTTCGACGGCGCCTCCGACTGAACCCCTTGCACGATTGCCGGGCGTAGGTCGGGATTCATCCCGACACCTACCTGCATGCCGGAATGAATCCCGACCTACGGACGCGTGCCAGCTACAATCGTCCGATGACCGAATCCACACCCAACGCCTGGCTGCCCACGCCGCTGCGCAAGCTGGCCGGACGCGCGCTGGAAACCGCGCTGAACCACACGCTCTCGCTGGATCCCGACACGCAGCACAAGCTCGTCGCCCTCAACGGCCGCCGCGTGCTGCTGCACCTGCGCGGGCCGGAGCTGGCGCTGGCCGTGCGCGTGGAGGACGGCCGCCTCAAGGTCGGCCCACCGGATGCAGGCGAGGCGAACGCCAGCACGCTGCGCGTGGCTGCCACGCCCGGCAGCCTGCTGGCGATGGCGCTGCGCCGCGGCGACGACGGCGTGGCGCCGGGCAAGGTGGAGATCGCCGGCGACGCCGACCTCGCGCGGCGGCTGGAAAAACTCGCCACGCAGTTTGCGCCGGACTTCGAGGAAGCCTTTGCGCGCACTTTCGGCGACGTGCTCGGCGTGCCGCTGGCGCGCGCCGTGAGCAAGGCGCTCGCGCACGCGAAGGAAACCGCTAGCCACCTCACCGAGGACGGTGCCGCCTGGCTGCGCGACGAGTCGCGCCTCGCGCTGGCGCCCGGCGAGGCGGAGGCCTTCCTCGACGGCGTGGACACGCTGCGCGAACGCGGCGAGCGGCTCGAAGCACGCCTCGCCCGGCTCGAAGCGCGCCTGAAAGCGGCACGCGGCAAAGGAGCCGGCGCGTGACCCCGCTCGCCGTCGTCCCACGCCTGCTGCGCGTCGCCATCGTGCTGCTGCGCTACCGGCTGGACGAGCTGGTCGACGCCGCCCACCTGTTCCGCCCGTTGAAATGGCTGCGCCCGCTGCTGGGCCGGCCCGCCGTCGACGTACGCCCGCTGGCGCGCGGCGTTCGGCTTCGCCTTGCGCTCACCGAACTGGGCCCGATCTTCGTCAAGGCCGGCCAGGTGCTCTCCACCCGCCGCGACCTGGTGCCCGAGGACATCGCCGACGAGCTGGCGCTGCTGCAGGACCAGGTGCCGCCCTTCCCCGGCGTCGAGGCCAAGGCGATCGTCGAGGCCGAACTGAAGGCGCCGGTGAGCCTGCTTTACGCCCGTTTCGACGAGACGCCGCTGGCCTCCGCCTCGATCGCCCAGGTACACGCCGCGGAACTCCCCGATGGCCGCGCCGTGGTGGTGAAGGTGCTGCGCCCCGGCATCGACGCCAAGATCGCGCGCGACGTGCGCCTGCTGCATTCGCTGGGTCTGCTCGCGCAGCGCTGGCACCCGAACGCCGACAAGATCCGCCCGCTCGACGTGGTGACCGAGGTCGAGAAGATGCTGGAGCATGAACTGGACCTGCAGCGCGAAGGCGCCAGCGCCAGCCTTCTCCGCCGCAACTTCGCCAGCGGCGTGGATCTCTACGTGCCCGAGGTGCACTGGGAGCTCACCAGCGCGCGCGTGCTCACGCTGGAACGCGTGCACGGCATCAGCAGCGACGACATCGCCGCGATCGACGCCGCCGGCATCGACCGCAAGGCGCTGGCCGCCAAGGGCGTGCGGGTGTTCTACGAGCAGGTGTTCCGCGACAACTTCTTCCACGCCGACGCCCACCCCGGCAACATCTGGGTGGACCCCACGCGCCCCACCGAGCCGCGCTTCATCGCGCTGGATTTCGGCATCATGGGCTCGCTGCCCGAGGCCGACCAGTACTGGCTGGCGCAGAACTTCATCGCGCTGTTCGAGCGCGACTACGCGCGCATCGCCAAGCTGCACGTGGACGCGGGCTGGATGCCGTCCACGGTGCGCCTGGACGAGCTGGAGGCGGCGGTGCGCACGGTGTGCGAGCCCTACTTCACCCGCCCGCTGTCGCAGATCTCGCTGGCCGAGCTGGTGGTGAAGCTGTTCCAGACCGCGCGCCGCTTCGAGCTGACCCTGCAGCCGCAGCTGATCCTGCTGCAGAAGACCCTGCTCAACATCGAAGGCGTGGGCCGCCTGCTCGATCCGGACATCGACATCTGGGCGGTGGCGCACCCGGTGCTGAAGCGCATCCTGCGCGAGCGCTACAGCCCGCTGCGCACGCTGCGCGAGGTGCGCAAGCGCCTGCCCGAGTGGTTCCACCTCGCACCACGCCTGCCCGAACTGGTGCACGACTCGCTGGAACGCATCGCGCGCGGCGAACACCGCCTGCTTGCCGACGTGGACACGCTCAGCCACCAGAGCCACCTGCTGCGCCGGCTGCTGCGCATGATCGCCGGCAGCGCGTTCGGTGCCAGCCTGCTGCTGTGTGCCACCCTGCTGTGGGCGCTGGCACCCCAGCACGGACCGTGGCTGCCGCTGGGCATGGGCATCGCAGGCGTACTGGCGTTCGGCTGGGGCTGGATGCGTTCGCACTGAGCGCGCCGCTCTCCGCCATGCTCGACCTCCTCTACCAGGACGACGCCCTGATCGCGGTGAACAAGCCCGCGGGCCTGCCCGTGCACCGCTCGGCAATGGTGAACGACGCCGAGCGGTACCTGGTGGACGTGCTGCGCGATCAGGTGGGCGGCAACATCTACCTCGCGCACCGGCTCGACCGCGCCACCAGCGGCGTGCTGCTGGTGGCGCGCAGCAGCGAAGTCGCCGCCGCGCTGGGCGAGCAGTTCATGGGCCGCGACGTGCGCAAGCAGTACCTCGTGGTGGTGCGCGGCTGGCCGGAACCCGCAGAGGACGTGATCGACTATCCGCTGCCCGGCTCGCGCGAGACCGGCCCGCGCCGCGAGGCGCGCACGCGCTACCGCCGCCTCGCCACGGTGGAAGTGCCGATCGAACTCGGCCGCTATCCGCAGCAACGCTACGCCCTGCTGCTGGCCGAACCGGAAACCGGCCGCTTCCGCCAGATCCGCAAGCACCTCGCCCACATCCACCATCCGGTGATCGGCGACTGCCAGCACGGCCGCGGCGACCACAACCGCCTCTACAAGCAGCACTTCGCCTGCCACCGCATGCTGCTGCACGCGTTGCAGCTGGATTTCCGGCACCCGGTGAGCGGCGCGGCGATGACGCTGCAGGCGCCGCTGGATGGCGAATTCGCGGGCTTGCTGGAGCGATTCGGCTGGGCGCCGCCCTTACTCACGGCCCGTTCGTCCTGAGCGTAGCGAAGCGGAGTCGAAGGACGGCAACCCCGGCTTCGACTTCCTCGCCCCTCAAAGCGCGGATGTCCATATCCGCTCCTCGCGTCACGCCTGCGGCGCTACGCTCAGCCCGAATGGATATGTGCATCCTATAGCCCGATGCCATCCCCTAAACTCCCCGCATGCTGACCATCAGCCGCACCCTTTCCCTGCCCGAAACCGAGCTGGTCGAGCGCTTCCTGCGCGCCGACGGTCCCGGCGGGCAGCACGTGAACCGCACCGAGAGCGCGGTGGAACTGCGCTTCGACGTGGCGCGCTCGCCCTCGTTGCCCGACGCGTTGCGCGAACGGCTGCTGGCGCGGCGCGACCGCCGGCTCACCGATGACGGCGTGCTGGTGATCCAGGCGCGCCGCTTCCGCGACCAGGGCCGCAACCGCGACGACGCGCGCGAGCGGCTGGCGGAGATCATCCGCGGTGCGCTGGTCGTGCCGAAGCAGCGTGTGGCGACGAAACCGACGCGTGCCTCGAAGGAACGCCGCCTCGCCGGCAAGCAGCAGCGCGGCAAGCTGAAGCAGACGCGTTCGCGCAAACCGGTGATCGATTGATGGGCACGGTTCCCGCGCCAACGCAGTTGCCGCCCCGCATGCCACGACTGCGCGACGGCTGGCGCCGGCGCCTGTGCCGCGGCGTGCTGCGCCTGTGCGGCTGGAGCCTCGTCGGCGACTTCCCCGACCTGCCGAAGCTGGTGCTGATCGCCGTACCGCATTCCTCGTGGTGGGACGGCGTGTGGGGCCTGCTGATGAAAGTCTCTATCGGTGCCGACATCCATTTCATGGCGAAGCAGGAGCTGTTCCGCGGGCCGCTCGGCACCTTGCTGGCCAAGCTGGGCGGCATGCCGATCAACCGCGGCAGCGCGCAAGGCGTGGTCGAGCAGATGATCGGCCAGTTCCAGCAGCGCGAACGGCTGTGGCTGGGCATCGCGCCGGAGGGCACGCGGCGCCACGTGCCGCAATGGAAGAGCGGTTTCTGGCGCATCGCCCATGGCGCTGGCGTACCGGTGTTTCCCGTCGCCTTCAACTACCCCGACAAGACCATCCACCTCGGCCCGCCACTCGACACCACGGACGACATGGTCGCCGACATGGCGCGGTTGCGTGCGTTCTACACACCGTTCCAGGGCAGATACCACGGCTTATGACCACCATGCTCGGCATCCAGCACTACGACGCCTTCCTGCTTGCCTGCATCGCACTGAACCTCACGCCCGGGCTGGACACCTTCTACATCCTGACGCGCAGCGGCCGCGAAGGCCACGCGGTGGGGCTGGGTGCCGCGCTGGGCATCAACGCCGGCTGCGTGGTGCACACGCTGGCCGCGGTGCTCGGACTGTCGGCGCTGCTGATGACCTCGGCGCTGGCCTTCGCGGTGCTCAAATATCTTGGCGCGGCCTATCTGGTGTGGATCGGCTTGCGCATGCTGCTCAGCCGGCAGCACGAACGCAAACCAGCGCAGACGCGCGGCACCGGTTTCGTCGCCACGTTCCGCCAGGGCATGCTCACCAACGTGCTGAACCCGAAGGTGGCGCTGTTCTACCTGGCCTTCCTGCCGCAGTTCGTGTCGCTGCATGCCGCGCATCCGCAGCTCGGCCTGCTGGTGCTGGGCGCCAGCTTCATCGGCACCGGTCTCTGCTGGTCGCTGGTACTGGCCATGGCGGGTGCCCGTATCCATCGCCTGTTGCAACGCAAGCCGCAGGTCGGCCAGTGGATGGATCGCATCTGCGGCATCGTGCTGCTGGGCTTCGGCCTGAAGCTGGCGTTGCAGCAGCGCGGATGAAACCCGCATATATCAGGAAATCTCCAGGGACATCGATGAACGCAAGACGCGCCTGCATGCTGATATTCGCTGCGTTTCAGCTCGCCTTCGGCCGCATTGCCGTCGCAGCCACACAGCCGTCCATCCCGAACCCTCCGGAATTGCAGCGTCGCCTCGATGAGCTGGTGCATGCGTCGCAGCCCGGCGTGCTCGGCATCACCGTAGTCGACCTGCAGAGCGGCCACGCATGGCGCGCGAATGCCGATCGCGCGTTCCCGATGATGAGTGTGTTCAAGGCGCCTGTGGCGGCCGCCGTACTGGCAGGCATCGAACAGGGGCAATGGTCCTTCGACCAGTCCGTCATCGTGCGGCGCGACGAACTCGAGTCGGGCACGATCCGCGACCACTTCAAGGGCGAACGGATGAGCTTCACCGTGCGCCAGCTGCTCACCGATGCCGTGAGCCACAGCGACAACACGGCCGTCGATACGCTGCTCAGGGTCATCGGCGGCCCGCAAGTCGTGACCACCTTCCTTCGTGCGCACGGCATCGAGGGCATGCGCGTGGATCTTGGCGAGCGTGGCTTCAGGCCCGTTTTCGAGGACCTCCAGCCAGGCCAATCACCACCGGCCCGCGAGACCGACGCGCAGCAGCTCGCGAGGCTGCGCCGTGGCTACCACGCCTACCTGGCCGACCCGCGCAACCGCAGCACGCCGGACGCCGCTGCCGACTTCCTGCACAAGCTGTGGAACAAGGAACTCCTGTCGCCCGCCTCGACGGCCTATCTGCTCGACCTGATGTATGCGCAGACCACGCCGAGCCGCCTCCGGCTGGGCCTGCCGCCAGGCGTGCGACTGGCCGACAAGTGCGGCACTTCGTACACGCTGGAGAACACCACGGCGGCCTACAACGACATCGGCATCCTGAGCTGGCCCGATGGCCATGCGGTGATAGTGGCCGCGTTCCTCACCGGGTCGACTGCCCCTAAAGACCAGCGCGACGCGCTTTTTGCCGATCTCGCGCACACGGTGGCCGTTACGCTGCATCCACGCGACGCAGCGGCTATCGCCCCGAATGCCCCGATTCGTCGTAGTCCCGGTACGTCAGCAGGCCCGGGCGGATCAGGTCGATGAAGGCGCGCGCCTCGGCGCTGAGGAACTTGCCCTTGCGCATCACCACGCCGTAGCTGCGCTGCGGGAACCAGCGCTGCATGTTGCGCACGGCGAGGCGTTCGCGGTCGGCCCCGGTGATGCAGATGCCGGTGACGATGGAGATGCCCAGGCCCATCGCCACGTATTCCTTGATCACATCCCAGCCGCCCACCTCGATCGCCACGTGGTAGGGCACCTGGTTCTGCTGGAACACCAGGTCCACCTGGCGATAGGTGGAGAGCCGCTGCGGCGGCAGGATCAGGCCGTAGGGCGAGAGGTCCTGCAGCTCCAGCGGCTCCTTCGCGGCCAGCGGATGGCCCAGCGGCAGGATCAGCATGGGGTCGTAGTGGTGCACCGGCGCCCAGGCGATGTCCTGCGGCACGTCGAGCATCGAGCCCACCGCGAAATCGGCCTTGTCCTCGCGCAGCATCGCCAGGCCATCCTTGCCGGTGACGTTGGCGAGCTGCAGGTGCACGGCAGGGTGGCGTTCGCGGTAGCGACGCACCAGCTCCGGCAGCAGGTACTGGATGGTGGAAGTGCCGGCGGCGATGACGAGCTTGTCGGCCTGCAAGCCCTGCACCTTGGCCTGGAAATCGCGATCCAGGCTTTCCCAGCCCTCCACCAGCGGGCGCGCCAGTTCGTACAAGGCCTCGCCCGCATCGGTGAGGTTGATGCGGCGGCGGCGGCGCTCCAGCAAGGTGGCTCCCAGTTCGCGCTCCAGCGCCTGCAACTGCAGGCTCACCGAAGGCTGGGAGAGGAACAAGGCCTCGGCAGCCCGGCTCAGCGTGCCCAGTTTCACCGTGGCCACGAAGGCGCGCAGCTGCTTGTGGCGGTTGCCTTTGTAATAGAAACGAGCCGCTTCGCTTGCCGAACCATGTGCAGACGTACGCTTTTTTGCTGCACCGCGGCGCGACTTTTCCGGTGATTTCGCCCTATCAGGTGGCAACTTTCTATCAGCCATATCAGTAGATTGAAAGTTAAATTGATTTTGATAATACCAAAAATTGAAATATTTGCTTTGTCAAACTGTAAATCCATGACCTAGCTTCGAGTCACCAAAATGACACGGAGCCCGCCATGGCCTTGCCCCGGGAACGCCTAGCTACCGAAGCCGTGCAGTTGCACGCCCAGCCCAACCTCGCCCAGCAGGCGATCCTCAGCCCGGGCGCGCTGGCCTTCCTCGCCGACCTGCACCGGCGCTTCGACACCCGCCGCCGCGAACTGCTGGCTGCCCGCCGCGAGCGCCAGGCCCGCTTCGACGCCGGCGAGCTTCCGGATTTCCGCGCCGACACCGCCGCGATCCGCGACAGCGAATGGACGGTGGGGCCGATCCCGCCCGCGCTGCGCGACCGCCGCGTGGAAATCACCGGGCCGGTGGAACGCAAGATGATCATCAACGCGCTGAACTCCGGCGCGAAGGTGTTCATGGCCGACTTCGAGGATTCCTCGGCACCCAGTTTCGCCAACCAGCTGGACGGCCAGGCCAACCTGCGCGACGCGGTGGCCGGCAAGCTCGACTACACCTCGCCCGAAGGCAGGCACTACCAGGTGGACGCGAACCCCGCCGTGCTGGTGGTGCGCCCGCGCGGCTGGCACCTGCCCGACAAGTTCTTCAGCGTGGACGGCGAAACCATGGCCGGCGCGCTGGTCGACTTCGGCCTGTACGCCTTCCACAACGCGCGTGCCCTGCACCGCCGCGACCGCGGCCCGTACTTCTACCTGCCCAAGCTGGAGGGCATGGAAGAAGCCGCGCTGTGGGACGAGGTGATGGCGCACGCGGAAGTCGAGCTGGATATCCCGCCGGGCAGCATGAAGGTGACCGTGCTGATCGAGACCCTGCCCGCCGCGTTCCAGATGCACGAGATCCTGCACGCGCTGCAGTCCCGCGCGGTAGGCCTGAACTGCGGGCGCTGGGACTACATCTTCTCCTACCTGAAGACCCTGCGTGGCCACCGCGACCGACTGCTGCCCGAACGCAGCCAGGTGCAGATGACGGTGCCGTTCCTGAAGGCGTATTCGGAGTTGCTGATCCAGACCTGCCACAAGCGCGGCGCGTTCGCGATGGGCGGCATGGCCGCGCAGATCCCGATCAAGGGCGACGCGGCCGCCAACGAGGCTGCGCTGGCCAAGGTGCGTGCCGACAAGCTGCGTGAGGTGCAGGCCGGTCACGACGGCACCTGGGTGGCGCACCCCGCGCTGGTACCGGTGGCGCAGGCGGTGTTCGACGAGTACATGCCCGAGCCGAACCAACGCGACGTGGAGCGCGCCGACGTACGGGTAGGCCGCGAGCAGCTGCTGGCGCCGTGCGTCGGCACGATCACCCGCGCCGGCTTCGACAACAACGTCGAGGTGTGCCTGCGCTACACCGCGGCCTGGCTGGACGGCCTGGGCTGCGTGCCGATCCACCACCTGATGGAAGACGCCGCCACCGCCGAGATCGCCCGCGCCCAGCTGTGGCAGTGGCTGCACCACGGGAATCTGGAATTCCCCGACCACGCCCCGATCGATTTCGCGCTGTTCGACCACGCACTGGCCATGCACGCCCACCGCCTGCGCGACAGCGCGCATCCCGGTGCCGCCCGCACCGATGCTGCCGCCGCGCTGATCCGCGTGCTGATCCACGCCGACACGCTCGCCGACTTCCTCACCCTGCCCGCGTACGAGCAGCTCGCCTGAACGCCTGCCACGGAGCCACGCCATGAAGACTTCGCTGCCCACCATCGAACAGATCACGCTGGACTGGGACAACAACCCGCGCTGGACCGGCATCCGCCGCAACTACACGGCCGGGGACGTGGTGCGCCTGCGCGGCACGGTAGCCATCGAGCACTCGCTGGCCAAGCGCGGTGCCGAGCGCCTGTGGAAATCGCTGCACAAGGAAGACTTCGTCAACGCGCTGGGCGCACTCACCGGCAACCAGGCGATGCAACAGGTGAAGGCCGGCCTGCAGGCCATCTACCTCAGCGGCTGGCAGGTCGCCGCCGACGCGAACAACGCCGGCGAGATGTATCCCGACCAGTCGCTCTACCCCGCGAATTCGGTGCCGCAGGTGGTCAAGCGCATCAACAACACCTTGCTGCGCGCCGACCAGCTGCACCACGCCGAAGGCAACGACGGCACCGACTGGCTGGCGCCCATCGTGGCCGACGCCGAGGCCGGCTTCGGCGGCGTGCTCAACGCGTTCGAGCTGATGAAGGCGATGATCGAGGCCGGCGCCGCCGGCGTACACTTCGAGGACCAGCTCGCCAGCGTGAAGAAGTGCGGCCACATGGGCGGCAAGGTGCTGGTGCCGACGCGCGAGGCCGTCGACAAGTTGAATGCCGCGCGCCTCGCCGCCGACGTGCTCGGTGTGCCCACCCTGATCGTGGCGCGCACCGATGCCGATGCGGCCGACCTGCTCACCTCGGACATCGACGACAACGACAAGCCCTTCGTCACCGGCGAACGCACCGTGGAAGGCTTCTTCCGCGTGCGCCCCGGCCTGGACCAGGCGATCAGCCGCGGCCTCGCCTACGCACCCTACGCGGACTTGGTGTGGTGCGAGACCAGCAAGCCGAACCTGGACGACGCGCGCCGCTTCGCCGAAGCGATCCGCGCGAAATATCCCGGCAAGCTGCTCGCCTACAACTGCTCGCCCAGCTTCAACTGGCGGAAGAACCTGGACGACGCCACCATCGCGAAGTTCCAGCGCGAACTGGGCGCGATGGGCTACAAGTTCCAGTTCATCACGCTGGCCGGCTTCCACAGCCTCAACTACGGCATGTTCGACCTGGCCCACGGCTACGCGCGCCGCCAGATGAGCGCGTTCGTGGAACTGCAGGAAAGGGAATTCGCCGCTGCCGAACGCGGCTTCACCGCGGTGAAGCACCAGCGCGAGGTGGGCACCGGCTACTTCGACGCGGTGACCCAGGCGATCCAGCAGGGCCAGTCGTCCACCACCGCGCTGAAGGGCTCGACCGAGGAGGCGCAGTTCCAGCGCACCGCGGTGGGTTGACGCACCCGGCATCCTCCCCTGCTTTGCGGGGGAGGGTTGGGGGAGAGGTTCGCTCCCGGTGAATCCACCGCCAGATTGCTTGCCCCCCCCCGCAAACAGAGGGAGGAACCCCAGCGCCGTCAGCCGGCAGGTTGTGCAGGCGGCACCAGCGCAATCACCGTCCAGCCGGGCCGTGGCGCCAGCTCGCGCTTGGTGGATGCCACCCGCAGCGTGCCGCGCTCCTCCACGCCGAACAGCAGCACGCTGTCCGAACCGTACTGCTCGATGAAATGCGGCCAGTCGAAGGCGCCGCTGAGGCGGGTGGACTTGATGCGCCAGCCACGCGCAAGCAGTTCGGCAAAGCGCGCATGGGTCATGGCCTCGTCGAACAGCGGCGGCGCCAGCAGCTTGTCGGCCAGCGCGACACGGCCGCTGCTTTCTTCCGGCGCCAGCACGCGCAGGCGGTAGACCTTCTCGCGGCCGAACTCCGGACGGTAATGCACGCAGACGAGGGTGTTGCGCTCGCGATGGGTGGACATCGCCAGCAGCCGGCCGATGCCGGCAAGGTCGAGATGGCGCTCGGCATGCGGCGAGGCCGGGTTGCCGAAGAAAGTGTTCAACCCCTCCATCCGTGCACGCCGGATGCCGTCAGGATCGTCGTCGGCCAGCACCACGCGGAAACCCGCATCGTGCAGCGCCCGGCCCACGCCACGCGCCACCGCGTCGGCACCGAAGATCAGCACGCCGTGCGGCTCCGGTTCGGCCACCTTCAGCCACAGCGCCAGCGGCCGCGCGGTGGCGCTCTGCAGCACCACCGTGCCGATGATCAGGATGAACACCAGCGGCACCAGCACTTCGGCACCGGCCACGCCCAGCGCCTGCAGGCGCAGCGCGAACAGCGCGGAGACCGAGGCCGCCACGATGCCGCGCGGCGCCACCCAGCCGATCAGCGCACGCTCGCGCCAGTCCAGCGCGCTGCCGAAGCTGGCGACCAGCACGGTGAGCGGCCGCACCACGAACTGCGCGAACAGGAAGATCGCGAGGCCCTCCCATAGCAGATGCCCCGGCAACGGCCAGGGTAAACGCGCCGCCAGCAGGATGAACAACAGTGACACCAGCAGCGTGGTGAGGTGTTCCTTGAAGTCGAGGATGTCGTCGATGTGCACGCCGCGCATGTTGCCCAGCGCAATGCCCATGATCGTCACGGTGAGCAGTCCCGACTCGTGCGCGATCGCGTTGGCGACCACGAAGGCCAGCAGTACCGCCGCCAGCACGCCGTAGTTCTGCAGGTATTCGGGGACCAGCTGGCGCCGCAGCAAAAAGCCCAGCAGCAGCGCGGCCAGCGCGCCGACCAGCGCACCACATCCCACCGTGGCAACGAACACGCTTACAGTGTGGCCCTGCTCGTGCGACACCACGGCCTCGTAGATCAGCACCGCGAACAGCGCACCCAGCGGATCGATCACGATGCCTTCCCAGCGCAACGTGTTGGCGATGCGCGCGTTCGGCCGAAGCGTGCGCAGCATCGGCGCGATCACGGTGGGCCCGGTGACGCAGGTGAGCGCGCCGAACAGCAACGCGATCGGCCAGGCCACGCCAGCCACCACGTGTGCGGCCGCGGCCAGCAGCAACAGAGCGAGCAGCGCACCGTAGCTCACCAGCCCGCGCACCACCCTGCCGATGTCGGGCAATTCGTGGAAACGCAGCGTGAGACTGCCCTCGAACAGGATCACCGCCACCGCCAGCGACACCATGGGAAACAGCAACGGCCCCAGCAACCGGTCCGGATGCAGCAGGCCGCTCACCGGACCCAGCAGCAGCCCGGCCAGCAGCAGGAACACGATCGCAGGCAGCTTTGCCCGCCACGCCAGCCATTGGCACAGGAAACCGATCACCAGCATGCCGGCCAGCACCAGGCCCGGTTCGATGCTCATCGCGTTCCTTGTCTGCCGTTCGGGCTGTTATCGGAGCACGTGTGGGCGCGGCACGTCCAGCGCGGGAGGCGAGCCTGTACCCGCCTCCCTCTCGCACTCGCTCTCGCTTCACAGCCTGCGGTACTGCAGCGCCTCGGCCAGGTGTTCGCGCTCGAGCAGTCCCGCGCCGCCATCGAGATCGGCGATCGTGCGCGCCACCCGCAACACGCGGTGATACGCGCGCGCGGACAGCCCCAGCCGCTCCAGCGCCTGCTCGTACCAGCGCCGCTCGGCCGGGCCCAGCGCACAGTCGCGTTCCAGCTCGCGGTGGTTGATCTCCGCGTTCGGCCGCCCCGCACGCATCAGCGCATGCCGCCGCGCCTGCAGCACGCGGGCACGCACCGTGGCGGAATCCTCGTCGCGCGGGCCGCGCGCCGCGTCCATCTCGTGCAGCGGCAAGGGCGGCACCTCGACCGCGAGGTCGATGCGGTCCAGCAACGGCCCGGATATCCGTGCGCGATAGCGCTGTACCTGTTCGGGCGTGCAGCGGCACTGCCGCCGCGGATCGCCGGCGTAGCCGCAGGGGCAGGGGTTCATCGCCGCCACCAGCTGGAACTGGGCGGGAAAGGTGGATTGCCGCGCCGCGCGCGAGACCACGATGCAGCCCGACTCCAGCGGCTCGCGCAGCACTTCCAGCACGTGCCGGCTGAACTCCGGCAGCTCGTCGAGGAACAGCACGCCGTTGTGCGCCAGCGAGATCTCGCCCGGCCGCGGCTGCGAACCGCCGCCCACCAGTGCCACCGCCGAGGCGGTGTGGTGCGGCGCACGGAACGGCCGGCGCCGCCAGCGCGCGGGATCGGTGGGCTGGCCGGCCACCGACAGCACGGCGCAGGTCTCCAGCGCCTCGGATTCGGAAAGCGGCGGCAGGATGCCGGGCAAGCGTTCGGCCAGCATGGTCTTGCCGGTGCCCGGCGGCCCCACCAGCAGCAGGTGATGGCCGCCCACGGCGGCGATCTCCAATGCGCGACGCGCCTGCAGCTGGCCACGCACGTCGCGCAGGTCCGGGCCGTCATGGATGCCGCCATCGGCGTTGATGCCGGTCGGCGTCGCCAGCTCCTGCGCGCCGCGCAGCCAGCCGCAGACTTCGGCCAGGGTGTCGGCCACGCGCACGTCCACTTCCGACACCAGTGCGGCCTCAGCCGCGTTCGCACGCGGCACCACCACCTTGCGCCCGCGCGCCCGCGCGCGAAGCAGCGCCGGCAGCACGCCGGAGACGCTGCGCAACGAGCCGGACAGCGCCAGCTCACCCAGGAATTCGCAGTCGTCCAGCTTCTCGCGCGGCACCTGGCCGCTGGCGGCGAGGATGCCCAGCGCGATCGGCAGGTCGAAACGGCCGCCGTCCTTGGGCAACTCGGCCGGCGCCAGGTTCACGGTGACCTTGCGGCCGGGGTACTCGAAGGCGGTGTTCTGGATCGCCACCCGCACGCGGTCGCGCGCCTCGCGCACGGCGGCTTCGGGCAGGCCCACGATGCTGGTGGCCGGCAACCCGCCGGACAGATGCACCTCGACCATCACCTGTGGTGCGGCGATGCCTTCCTGGGCACGGCTGAGGGTGACGGCGAGGCTCATGCGGCCGCCTGCTGCCGGCTCGCATGGAAGCCGCTGTCACACACCCGCATCGAGCGACTCCGTCGTAGGCTTCAGGTCGTAAATAACCGCCCCCGACCGGTTAGCTCGGGGTGAGGGTGACGGGTCGGGGGCGGCTCCCGGGAGGCTTGGTGCTGCTAGTCCCCGCGGGCGGCGGCGGTCTCGAGTTCGGCCACGCGCCGCTCCAATTCCTCGACCTTGGCCCGGGTGCGTGCCAGCACTTGGCTCTGGACGTCGAATTCTTCGCGGGTGACCAGATCGAGGCGGCGCAGTCCCTGCGCCAGGACATCGTGAAAATTGGTTCGCAGATCCTGTTGCGCCTGTGCCACTCCGGGCGGAACCAACGATGCCAGGCGTCGTGCCAGCTGATCGATATCAAGTCGGTCCATCATGGACGACGCCTCGAACTTGTCGGGAAAAAGTATCCGTGAACACAAGGTGGACGCACCATCGGCGGACTCCGTGATTTGATGTAGGAATTCTCCTACAGGCACTGATCAGGCGACAGCAGGGAGCTGTGAAGGCAAAATGGCCCTCCGCGTCGCCCTCCGACGCCCCTGCCGAGGACATCCCATGAAGCTGGTCGTGGCGATCATCAAGCCGTTCAAGCTCGACGACGTGCGCGAGGCGCTGGCCGAGGTCGGCGTGCAGGGCATCACCGTGACCGAGGTGAAGGGCTTCGGCCGCCAGAAGGGGCACACCGAGCTGTACCGCGGCGCCGAATACGTGGTCGACTTCCTGCCCAAGATCAAGCTGGAGGCGGCGGTGGCCGACGAGCAGCTCGACCGCGTGCTGGAAGCGATCCAGAACTCCGCCCGCACCGGCAAGATCGGCGACGGCAAGATCTTCGTCAGCCCGCTGGAACAGGTGATCCGCATCCGCACCGGCGAACTGGACCAGGACGCGCTGTAAGACTTGTCCACAAGTTGTTGGGTTGACCCGGCCGATTTGGCCCGATATGTTGTGCCTGTCGGTGCCCTGCCAGACGCGATCGTCGGCCGGGCTCAAAAGGGAATCCGGTGCGAATCCGGAACTGCCCCGCAGCGGTAAGCGGAAACGAACGCCTTGAGATCGCACTGGCTCGCAGCGGCCGGGAAGCGAAGGCAAGTAGGCGGGTCGCCAGACCCACGTCCGCGAGTCCGAAGACCTGCCGACACGGCACGGCCGGAGCGCCTTGCCGAGTGGTGACGGCTTCCGCGGGGAGGCGCGTCGACGCATCGGGCCACGCCGCCCGATCGCGCGACCGTCCGCGAGCAACCGCCACTTCAGCCCTGCGCGCGGGAGCAGGCGGTTGATCACCACGGTCTGGAGTCACCGACATGCAGCCTCTCGATACCGCCAACCGCGAGCGTTCCGGCGCCCGCGCGGAACCGTCCGCGTTTTCCGCCGGGGCCACCGAAGCCACGGCCCCCACCAGCGAAACCCCGATGCCCGCCATACAAGAAAAACAACAAGCCGCCCCGGCCGAACCCTTCGCCCTCACCCCGCCGCACAACCCCGGCCAGATGCGCGTGACCAAGCGCAACGGCGGCCAGGAGACAGTGGACGTCAACAAGATCGTGCGCGCAGTCACCCGCAGCGTCGAAGGCCTGCACGCGGTCGATCCACTGCGTGTGGCGCTGAAGACCATCGGTGGCCTGTACGACGGCGCCACCACACAGGAGCTGGACCAGCTCTCGATCCGCACCGCCGCCGCCCTCACCGCCGAGGAGCCCGAATACGGCCAGCTCGCCGCGCGTCTGCTCGGCGCATACATCGACAAGGAAGTGAGCGGGCAGGAAATCCAGAGCTTCTCGCAATCGATCGCGCGCGGCGCAGAGCTGGGCATCCTCAACGGGCGCCTGCGCGACTTCGTGGCCGCCAACGCGCGCAAGCTCAACGACGCGATCGATGCGCTGGCCACGCGCCGCTTCGAGTATTTCGGCCTGCGCACGGTGTACGACCGCTACCTACTGCGCCATCCGCAGCAGCGCCTGGTGATCGAGACGCCGCAGTACTTCTTCATGCGCATCGCCTGCGCGCTGGGTGGCGGCGAGATCGGCGAGACGCTGGAGCTGTACCGGCTGCTGTCCTCATTGGAATACATCGCCAGCTCGCCCACGCTGTTCAACGCGGGCACCGCGCACGAGCAACTGTCGTCGTGCTTCCTGCTCGACTCGCCGACCGATTCGCTGGAATCGATCTACGACAAATACGCCGACGTGGCGAAGCTCAGCAAGTTCGCCGGCGGCATCGGCCTCGCCTACTCGCGCGTGCGTTCGCGCGGCTCGCTGATCAAGGGCACCAACGGCCACTCCAACGGCCTGGTGCCGTGGCTGAAGACGCTGGACGCCTCGGTCGCCGCGGTGAACCAGGGCGGCAAGCGCAAGGGTGCCGCCTGCGTGTACCTGGAGCCGTGGCACGCCGACATCGAGGAATTCCTCGAGCTGCGCGACAACACCGGCGACGAGGCGCGTCGCACGCACAACCTCAATCTCGCCAACTGGATCCCCGACGAATTCATGCGCCGCGTGGAGAGCGACGGCGAGTGGTCGCTGTTCGATCCGAAGATCGTGCCGCACTTCGTCGACAGCTGGGGCGAGGCCTTCGAGCGCGCCTACCGCGAGGCCGAAGCGAACGGCTTGGCGACGAAGAAGGTGAAGGCGCGCGAGCTGTATGCCCGCATGCTGCGCACGCTGGCGCAGACCGGCAACGGCTGGATGACCTTCAAGGACCGCAGCAACGCCACCAGCAACCAGACGGCGAAGGCAGAGAACGTCATCCACCTGTCGAACCTGTGCACCGAGATCCTGGAAGTGACCAACGCCGGCGAGACGGCGGTGTGCAACCTGGGCTCGATCAACCTGGCCCGCCACGTGGTCGACGGCGCGTTCGACTTCGACAAGCTCGCCGCCACCGTGCGCACCGCGGTGCGCCAGCTCGACCGCGTGATCGACCTTAATTTCTATCCGATCGACACCGCCGCCACCGCCAACCGCAAATGGCGTCCGGTGGGCCTGGGCGTGATGGGCCTGCAGGACGTGTTCTTCAAGCTGCGCCTGCCGTTCGATTCGGCCGAGGCACTGGAGCTGTCCACACGCATCGCCGAGGAGATCTATTACAACGCGCTGTCGCAGTCGAACGAGCTGGCGGCCGAACACGGCGCGCATCCCGGCTTCGCCGAGAGCCGCGCGGCGAACGGCGAACTGCAGTTCGACTACTGGCCGAACGCCACACCGCACGACAGCGCGCGCTGGGACACCCTGCGCGAATCGATCAAGGCCAAGGGCCTGCGCAACTCGCTGCTGATCGCGATCGCGCCGACCGCCACCATTGCCTCCATCGCCGGTTGCTACGAGTGCATCGAGCCGCAGGTAAGCAATCTGTTCAAGCGCGAGACGCTGTCGGGAGACTTCCTAGTGGTGAACCGCTACCTGGTGGAAGAACTGAAGACGCTGGGTCTGTGGACGAGCGACATCCGCGACGCGATCAAGCTGGCGGAAGGCTCGATCCAGGGCATCGCCGCGATCCCGGAACGCCTGCGCACGATCTACCGCACGGTGTGGGAGCTGCCGCAGAAGGCGCTGATCGACCTGGGCGCCGCGCGTGGCGCCTACATCGACCAGAGCCAGTCGCTGAACCTGTTCATGGAAAACCCGAACATCGGCCAGCTCAGCTCGATGTACATGTACGCGTGGAAGTCCGGCATCAAGACCACCTACTACCTGCGTTCACGCCCGGCCACCAAGATCGCCAAGACCACGGTGGCGATGACGAAGGCCGCAGCCCCGACGATCGAGCAGGAGCAGGCGACAGCCGCCGTGTTCTGCTCGCTGGAAAACCCCGAGTACTGCGAAGCCTGCCAGTAACCCCGCTCGCTCCCCTCTCCCATCGGGAGAGGGGTTGGGGGTGAGGGTTCGGCCTTGCACAAACGCCACGCAGGCCCCGAACCCTCATCCGCCCCTTCGGGGCACCTTCTCCCGACAGGAGAAGGATTGCCCGGTACAAACCTTGAGGAATTCCATGTCCGCCCAACCCGAACGCCCACAGCACATCCTCGATCCCGGCTTCGAACTGACCCTGCGTCCGATGCGCTACCCGGCGTTCTACGAGATGTACCGCAACGCCATCAAGAACACGTGGACCGTGGACGAGGTGGACTTCTCGCTCGACACCACCGACCTCAACGCGAAGATGTCGGCGGCCGACCGCCACCTGATCCACCGGCTGATCGCGTTCTTCGCCACCGGCGACACCATCGTGTCGAACAACCTGGTGCTGAACCTGTACCAGCACATCAACGCACCCGAGGCGCGTATGTACCTGTCGCGCCAGCTCTACGAGGAAGCGCTGCACGTACAGTTCTACCTCACCCTGCTGGACACCTACATCCCGGACCAGGGCGAGCGCGCCAAGGCGTTCGCGGCGATCGAGAACATCCCCTCGATCCGCGCCAAGGGCGAGTTCTGCTTCAAGTGGATCGATTCGATCCAGGATGTGCAGCGACTGGAGACGCGCGAACAGCGCCGCCAGTTCCTGCTCAACCTGATCTGCTTCGCCGCCTGCATCGAGGGCCTGTTCTTCTTCGCCGCGTTCGCCTACGTGTACTACTTCCGCTCGCGCGGCCTGCTGCACGGCCTCGCCTCCGGCACCAACTGGGTGTTCCGCGACGAGAGCTGCCACATGGCGTTCGCGTTCGAGGTGGTACGCACCGTGCGTGCGGAGGAACCTGACCTGTTCGACGACGAGATGCGCGCACAGGTGGAAGAGATGCTGGAGGACGCCATCGCCTGCGAGACGCAGTTCGCCGAGGACGTGCTCTCCGGCGGCGTGGTCGGCCTGTCGGTGAAGGACGTACGCCAGTACCTGGAATACGTGGCCGACCAGCGCCTCGCCCAGCTCGACCTGCCGAAGAAGTACGGCGCGAGGAACCCGTTCGACTTCATGGACCTGCAGGACGTGCAGGAAGTGACGAACTTCTTCGAGCGCCGCGTCTCGGCCTATCAGGTCGGCGTGGAAGGCGAGGTGTCGTTCGACATGGCGTTCTGACGTCCGCGGACACGGGTGGCGGCCCGACTTCCTTCACACGCGACTGTCACAATTTGTGCCATAAGATGCGCTACCGCGCTGGCGGCAACCAGCGCGTCATCGTCGATCGCCTCCCTCCGGGGAGGCGTTGTCGTTCCGGGGACACACTAAAACCAACGAGGAACCCATGGCCCACACGATCCGCGCCCGCACGCTCCCGTTCGCCATCGCCACACTGCTGGCGGTCTCGCCCGCCATCGCCCAGAACATCACCACCTCCGGCGCCATCGGCCGCGTGCTGGATGCGCAGGGCAAGCCCGTGGCCGATGCCACCGTGACCATCCTGCACGTGCCCTCCGGCACCACCAAGACGGTGACCACGGATGCCGACGGCCACTACGCGGCGCAGGGCCTGCGCACGGGCGGCCCGTTCACGATCACCGCGGCCAAGACCGGATTCGCCGGCACCGAGCAGGACAACGTCTTCCTGCAGCTGGGCCAGCCTTCCGCGATCAACCTCACCCTGGGTGCCAGCGCCGAGTCGGCGCGCACGCTGGGCGCGGTGACGGTGAGCGCCTCCTCGCTGGCGCAGACCTTCACCTCCGAGAACAAGGGCCTGTCCACCACCATCTCGCAGCGCGAGTTGCAGGCCACGCCGCAGGGCAACCGCTCGATCGACGACGTGGTGCGCCTCGACCCGCGCATCACCGTGACCGACCAGGGCACCGGCGCGATCTCCGCCGCGGGCATGAACAACCGCTACAACAACATCGCGGTGGACGGCGTGACCCAGGGCGACCCGTTCGGCCTCAACGCGAACGGCCTGCCCTACCAGAAGTCGCCGATCTCGCCCGAGACCATCGCGGAATACAACATCTCCACCGCGAACTACGACGTCTCCTCCGACGTGGTCGGCGCCGACGTCAACGCGGTGACGAAGTCCGGCACCAACCAGTTCCACGGCTCGGTCTACTACAGCTACCGCAACGCCAACCACCTGGTGGGCGATGCCGGCTGGCTGCCCAGCAGCGATCCGGGCTACCACTACAAGGGCTACCAGAAGGACGCCACCTACGGCTTCAACGTCGGCGGCCCGATCCTCAAGGACAAGCTGTTCTTCTTCGTTTCCGCCGAGCACGAGAAGACCACCGGCATCGGCGCCGATTCGGCGAACGGCCTGGACAACACGCTGGGCAGCGGCCCGTCCACCAGCAACAAGGTGTCGCCGGGCGACCTGCAGCAGGTGATCGACACCGCCACCAAACTTGGCCTCACCCCCGGCAACTTCGGCAGCCCCACCGGACTGACCTACGACGACAAGCGCTACCTCGGCAAGATCGACTGGAACATCTCCAACAACCACCGCGCCAGCTTCACCTACCAGTACACCAAGGAGCTGCTGCCGGCGGTGGGTGGCAACAGCCCGAACAGCGTGGGCCTGACCAGCTACACCTACACCAAGGCCATCACCACCAACAACTACGTGCTGCACCTGTACGACGACTGGAGCGACAGTTTCTCCACGGAGGCCAAGGTCGGCTACCAGAAGTACGTGCAGGACACCACTGCGCCGTTCCAGCAGCCCTCGGTGACGGTGAACCTGTCGCCCACCGGCAAGGGTCCGTCGGTGAACCTGGGCGAGGAGCAGTACCGCCACTACAACCACATCGACACCAAGAAGGTCAGCATCTTCCTCGCCGCCACCTGGTACCTGGGTGACCACGCGATCAAGGGTGGCATCGACTTCCAGCGCAACCAGATCAACAACCTGTTCGGCCAGGCCGAGTTCGGCGTCTACACGTTCTGGGGCCTGGCCAACTTCGCCGCCGGCAACTACAACAAGTATTCGCTCTACCACCCGGCGCCCGGCTACGCACTGGCCGACATCGCCGGCCAGTGGACGTACAGCCAGACCAGCCCGTTCCTGCAGGACACCTGGCAGGTCAACGATGCGCTGTCCGTGCAGTACGGCGTGCGCATGGACGTGCCGCACTCCAACAAGCAGCCGGTCTACAACGCGGCCTTCGCCCAGGCCTTCGGCTACGCGAACAACTACACCGTCGGCTCCTCCAACCGCATCGTGGAGCCGCGCCTGTCGTTCAACTACAGCTTCGACAGCGCGTACAAGACCCAGCTGCGCGGCGGCGCGGGCCTGTTCCAGACCAACCCGCCCACGGTTTGGATGACCAACCCGTTCCAGAACAACGGCGTCACCCTGCTCAACTACACCTCATTCAACCCGGCCAGCGCGCCGTTCAGCCCCGACCCGTTCCACCAGAACATCCCGGCCGGCGGCGGTGCGGGCTCGATCGACACCATCGACCGCAACTTCCGCCTGCCCAGCGTGTGGAAGATGAGCCTGGCGCTGGACCGCGAGCTGCCGTGGTGGGGCCTGGTGGCCTCGGCCGAGTACCAGCACATCAAGGTGCGCGACGGCATCCTGTACGAGGCGGTCAATTTCGGCGCGCCCACCGGCACGCTGCCGGACGGCCGCGAGCAGTTCTGGAAAATCCCTGGCGAGGTGCCGAAGACCGCCGACACGCTGGCCAACCAGAACCGCGCCTTCAGCACCGCCTCCACCCTTCTCACCAACACCCACAAGGGCAAGTCGGACAGCTTCACGCTGGCGCTGAACAAGCCGTTCTCGGACAGCTGGTCCGGCAACGTCAGCCTCACCTTCAACCATGCCACCGACGTCGACCCCGGCACCGACACCATCGCCTACAACGGCTACCAGCGCGTGGCGCGGCTGAACCCGAACTCCGACGTGCTGGCCACCTCCAACTACAACGTGGCCAAGGTGCTGAAGGCCTCGCTGACCTGGCAGCACGCGTTCTTCGGCGACTACAACACGCTGGTGTCGCTGTTCTACAGCGGCCACACCGGCATGCCCTACACCTGGGTGTTCGGCAACGACGCCAACGGCGACAGCGTCGGCGGCTGGGATCCGGTCTACATCCCGTCGGCGAACGATCCCAGGGTGGCCTACGCCGCCGGCACCAGCCCGCAGGTGATCCAGCAGTTCCAGACCTTCCTCGCCGGCGACGACTACCTGCGCGACCACCGTGGCCAGATCGCCAACCGCAACGGTGACCGCACCGCCTGGGTGAACGAGCTGGACATGAGCTTCTCGCAGGAAGTGCCCGGCATCTTCAAGGGCAACAAGGGCGTGCTGCGGCTGGACGTCTACAACGTGCTCAACCTGGTGAACAGCGACTGGGGCCAGCAACGCAACACCGGCATCTACCCCACCCGCATCCTCGCCAACTACGCCGGCGTGAACGCGCAGGGGCAGTACGTGTACTCGCTGCCCACCGACAAGTACGGCAACTACCAGCCGCAGCAGCTGCAGACCTACGACGGCGGCTTCTACGATCCCAGCCGTGTGGTCTCGCGCTGGTCGGCCATGCTCACCCTGCGCTACAACTTCTGACCGGCCGCACCGGTTGCATCCGGACACGGGCGCCTGCGGGCGCCCGTGTCGTCTCCGGAGCAGATGTGCCAAGGGCCAACTGAAGGCGAGGTGGCGTTCGACATGGTTTTCTGTGACGCTGGCTTCCCACCTCCACGCGAGGGAAGCAGTGAGCCTGGCCGACGTCACGGCATGGTTCGATAGCCCGTTCGTGCGCATCGTCGGCATCGATTGCCGTCACCCGCGCGGCGGTTGCGGCTGCGAGCGCGGCGGCGAACGCACGCACCTGGCGCTGCTGCGCCGCGGCGGCTTCGGTTACCACCTGCGCGGAGCGGAATACGTCGGCGATCCCGCCACCGCGCTGCTCTACCGCGCAGGCGACAGCTACCGCATCTCGCATCCGTTCGACGGCGGCGACGCCTGCACCTGTTTCGAGGTGGCGCCGGAACACGAGGAGGAATTGTTCGGCCGGCGCCTGCGCGACGGCGCCGATGCCGCGCGGACGGTCGAACCCGCCGCACAGTTCCGTCACCGCATGCTGCACGCCGCGCTCGTGCGGGGTGACCACGACCGCCTGGCCACCGAGGAACGCGCAGCCACCCTGTGCCAGGACATCCTGCAGCGCGGCCAGCAAGGCGATACCGCCTCGCCCCTGTCCGCCGCAGCGCGCCGACTGGCCCGGCGCACGCGGGAAGCCCTGCTTGCCGATCCCGCCACTGATGCCGGCCTCGCTGCCCTGTCGTCGCTCGTGGGCTGCTCGCCCTTCCACCTTGCGCGCGTGTTCCGCCGCGCGTACGGCATGAGCCTGGCCACCTGCCGCACGCGCCTGCGCCTGGCGCTTGCGCTGGATCGGCTCGGCGAGGGCGCGGACGACCTGTCCGCCCTCGCCTGCGACCTCGGGTTCAGCCACCACAGCCACTTCGGCGCCGCGTTCCGCCGCCACGTCGGGCTGACGCCGGCCGCCGCGCGCACGGCGCTGCGCGACGCCTCGCAGGCGCGCCTGCGCAGGGATTTGATAGCCGCACCAGCCACCGGCCGCTAGCGTTCCGGTGACTCCGGCCCTGCCGGAGCGCGTCCGCATCCGCGTGCGCCATCACCGGAGGCTGCCATGAAAACCGCCATCGCCCTGCTCGTCCTCGCCGTCGCCTTCCATCCCCGCGGCGCCCACGCCACCGCGCCCCACGCCATGCTGCCGCCCGAGCTGGCGAAAGCCGTGGCGGAGTTCGACCGCGCGCAGATGCAGGGCGACGGCGCCGCACTGCAGCGCCTGCTCGCGGACGACTACGTGCTCTTCAACAGCCGCGCCCTGGTGCAGGACAAAGCCAACTTCATCCGCGACTACACCGCACCCGGCTATTCGCTCAAGCCATTCATGGTGGATGACGAGGTGGTGCGGCACTGGCCCGGCGGCGCCGTGCTGGGCGGCGTGGTCACGCTTGAGGGCACCAGCGGGGGCAAGCCGTACAAGGTGCGGCTGCGCTTCGCCGACATCTGGCGCGAGCGCGGCGGGCACTGGCAGGTGGTCTTCACCCAGGCGACGCGGGTGCCGTCGCCCTGAGCGGCCTGGCGTGCTTGACTACACGTGTCGTCAGGCGTAGCGTAACGACATGTGTAGTCATACGGAGTCGCGCCCATGCCCCGCCCTTCCATCGGCGACCAGGAACTCGCCTTGCTGCATTACCTCGCCGAGCACGAGCCCGCCTCGGTCGGCGAGGTGGCTGCCGGCTTCGGCGAGGCGCACGGCCTCGCCCGCTCCACCGTGCTGACGATGATGGAGCGCCTGCGCGCCAAGGGTTACCTCAAGCGCCGGCAGGCTCAGGGCGTGTACCGCTACAGCACCGCCACCGGCCCCCGCGAGGCCATGCGCAGCGCGGTGGGCAGCTTCGTGGAGAACACCTTGCGCGGCTCGGTGTCGCCGTTCGTGGCGTGGATGGCCGAGCGCGGCGAAGTCAGCGACGACGAGCTGGCCGAGCTGCAGGCATTGGTGAAGCAACTCAAGACCACGCGCAAGGAGAAGTGAGATGACGGCGCTCGATCATCTGGCCGCCCTACTGCTGGAACGCCTCGCCTGGACGTCGCTGCAGGCCATCGTGCTGGCGGGCGCGGTCGCCCTGCTCATCCGCGCCGTCCCTCGCCTGCCCGCCGCCGCGCGCTGCGCCCTGTGGTGGCTGGTGGGCCTGCAGGTGATTCTGGGGCTGGCCTGGCAGGCACCGATACGCCTGCCGCTGCTGGCGCCACCCACCCTTGCAGCAACGCCGGCCATCGCCGCGCCGCAGCGCAATGCATCCGATCCCGCAGCGACCCGCGCCATCGCCATCGGCGCAGGCGGGCACCATGCCATCGCACCCCTTGCGGCCTCGCCGGCCGCAACGCCGGTGCCGAACGCCACGGCTTCGACCAACCATGCTCCAGGCTGGCTGGCGGCACACTGGCGCACGGCACTGGTCGCCGCCTGGCTGCTCCTGCTGCTGGCGCAGCTGCCCCTGCTGATCCGCGAGTACACCCACGCCTGGCGCCTGCGCCGCGCCGCACAGGCGGTGGCGGACGCCGATCTGCAGATGCGCTGCGCGCGGCAGGCACGGGCGCTGGGCCTGCGCCACGCGCCTGCCGTGCTGGCCTCGCCCGACATCGCCTCGCCCCAGGTCAGCGGCAGCTGGCGCCCAGTGGTGCTGTGGCCGGCCCGGGCCACGCTGCGCGCCGAGGAAGCCGCGCTGGCGCTGGCCCACGAGCTGGCGCACCTCAAGCGCGGCGACCTGCTGCTGGGCTGGGTTCCCGCGCTGGCCACGCGGCTGCTCTGCTTCCATCCGCTGCTGCGCTGGGCCATGCGCGAATACGCACTCAACCGCGAAGCCGCCTGCGACGCGCTGGCGATCGAGCAGCAGCGTGCCGCGCCCCAGGACTACGGCCGCCTGCTGCTGCAACTGGGCGTGGCGCACCCGCTGCACGCCGGCCTCGCCGGCGCATCCCCCACCTTCCACAACCTGAAGAGGCGACTGACCATGCTGCAACAGACCCCCACGGCCATGCCGCGCGTCCGCGGCTGGCTGCTCGTCGCGCTCGTCGCGCTGATCGGCGTGCTGCCGTATCGCGTGGTGGCCGATGCCGCGAGCCCGGCGACATCCGGCAGCGTGGCCGCGGCCTACCTGCCGTCCACGCCACCGCCGCCTCC
>DATEKS010000211.1:0-43913 GCA_035277325.1 Rhodanobacter sp. | reverse complement strand
GCTGTCGCCGGCAAACCAGGTGCGCACCGAGGGCAGTTCCTGGCCGGGTGCGATGCCGCGCTTGTTCTTGCGCTGGAAGCCACTGCCGGCGGGGCGTTCCGGGCGGGCGACGTTGCCGTTCACTTCCTTGCCGGGGTGGCGGCGCTGCTGCTTGCCGCGTGCGGGTTCCTCGCGGATACGGTCATAGGCGCGCAGCTCGCGCGCCTCGTCCTGGTGGCCGCTGCTCCAGCCACCGGCGGAGCCGCTCTCGGGGCGGTATTCGGTGACGTTGCGGTTGGCGCGGCGCTGGTGCAGCACCGGGCTCAGGGTGAGCACGGGCTGCGGCGCGCCGAGGCCGGCGGTCTGGCGCAGCTGCTTTACCGACTCCTCGTCCAATGCGGCGCAGTCGCCGCGGCGCAGGGTGCGCGGCAGCTCGATGCTGCCGTAGCGGATGCGCTTCAGACGGCTGACCAGGAAGCCCTGCGAATCCCACAGCCGGCGCACCTCGCGGTTGCGGCCTTCGCGGATCACCACGCGGAACCAGCTGTGGCTGCCGCCGCGGCTGATCACCGCGATCTCGTCGAAGCGGGCAGGGCCATCCTCCAGCTCCACGCCGGCCTTGAGCTTCTCGAGCACCTCGTCGGGCACCTCGCCGTGCACGCGGCAGAGGTATTCGCGCTCGATGCCGCTGCGCGGATGCATCAGCGCATTGGCCAGCTCGCCGTCGGTGGTGAGCAGCAGCAGGCCGGTGGTGTTGATGTCCAGGCGGCCCACGGCGACCCAGCGCGCGCCCTTCAGGCGCGGCAGCTGCTCGAACACGGTGGGGCGGCCTTCGGGGTCTTCGCGGGTGGTCAATACACCCTCGGGCTTGTGGTAGATCAGCACCTCGGCGTCGCCGCGGTTGTCGGTGGCGATCACGAACTGTTTGCCGTCGATCACCACGCGGTCGCCCGCGTGCACGCTGGTGCCGATGGTGGCCGGGCTGCCGTTGAGCTCGATCTCGCCGGCCTGGATGCGTTGTTCCAGCATGCGGCGTGAGCCGAGACCGGCGTTGGCGAGCACCTTGTGCAGGCGCTCTTCCAGCGGTGCGCTCTCGGAGAGCGGCGCGCGCTTGAGTGAAAGGATGGATTTCTGCGGCGCAGTCATGCGCGGTACTCCTCAGGAATGCTGTGCGGTGTCGTTGTCGACGTCCGCGGGGGCCGCTGCCTCGTCGGCAGTGGTGGTGGGTTCGGATGTGTCGGACGCGCTTGCCGCGTCCTCGGTGGTTTCGGCGGAAGGCGCAGCGGCCTCGTGGGCTGGCGCGTCGTCATCGGGTGTGTGCCCGTCGGCCTCGATATCGGTTTCGGCGGTTTCGTCGTCGGCCGGCGCTTCTTCGTCCGGGTCGATCGGCAGGTCCTTGATCACGCGGGCGGGCAGCGGGGTCTGCTCGAAGCCCATCTGCGGGTCTTCCATGTCGCGGATTTCGGACAGCGGCGGCAGCTGGTCCAGCGACTTCAGGTTGAAGTAGTCGAGGAAGGCGCGGGTGGTGCCGAACAGCGCCGGCTTGCCGGGCACGTCGCGGTAGCCGACCACGCGGATCCACTCGCGTTCCTCCAATGTCTTGATGATGTTGCTGGACACCACCACGCCGCGGATCTGCTCGATCTCCGGGCGGGTGATCGGCTGGCGGTAGGCGATCAGCGCCAGCGTCTCCAGCAGGGCGCGCGAGTAGCGGCTGGGCTTTTCGGTCCACATCCGCGAGATCCAGGGATGCACTTCCTGGCGCACCTGGTAGCGGAAGCCGGAGGCGATTTCCTTCAGCTCGACGCCGCGGCCTTCGCAGTCGGCGGCCAGCGCTTCCAGCGCACGGGCGATCTGCTCGTGGCCGACCTCGTCGGTCTCGGCGAACAGGTCGCCGATCTGGGCGACCGTCATCGGCTGGCTGGCGGCGAGCAGGGCCGCCTCGACGATGGGTTTGAGTTGCTCGATCTGCATGGGCCTGCGGTGCCGATTCAGTGAGTGCCGTTGTTGGCGGTGTCCGGTGTCTCGAACGCCGATTCCTCGGCGGCGGGGTCATTCGCCCCGTCGGTTTCCATCCCATCGGCGAGGAGTTCCTCACCGTGCTCCACCCGCGCCTTCAGGTAGATCGGCGCCAGCGGGGCTTCCTGCACGATCTCGATCAGCATTTCCTTGGCTAGCTCCAGCATGGCGAGGAAGGTGACCACCACGCCGAGGCGGCCTTCGCTGACGTCGAACAGCGTCTCGAAGCGGTGGAAGGCCTGGCCTTCCAGCCTGCCCAGCAGCTCGCCCATGCGCTGGCGCACGCTGAGCGCCTCGCGCTTGATCGCGTGATGGCCGAACAGCTCGGCGCGGTGCAGCACGTCCTTCAGCGCCAGCAGCATTTCCTTGAGGTCGAGCGGCGGCGGCAGCTTGATCACATTGCGCTCGCCGGTGTCGGCCTGCGCGACGGCCGTGTCGCGCTCCATGCGGGGCAGGGCCTCGATGTCCTCGGCGGCCTTCTTGAAGCGTTCGTATTCCTGCAGGCGGCGCACCAGTTCGGCGCGCGGATCCTCCTCCATGCCTTCCTCGGCGGGAGGCCGCGGCAGCAGCAGGCGCGACTTGATCTCGCCCAGGATCGCCGCCATCAGCAGGTATTCTGCGGCCAGCTCCAGCCGCATCGTCTCCCGCATCATGTCGATGTATTCCATGTATTGCCGGGTGATCTCGGCAATCGGGATGTCCAGGATGTCCAGGTTCTGCCGGCGGATCAGGTACAGCAGCAGGTCCAGCGGACCCTCGAACGCCTCCAGGAAGACTTCCAGCGCGTCCGGCGGAATGTACAGGTCCTGCGGCATCTGCAGCACCGGCTCGCCACGCACGATCGCCAGCGGCATTTCCTGCTGCTGGGGGCGTGCCGCGTGGTTGTCCTGCGATACGACCGGGCTCTGCGGCCCGACTGGCTCGGTGCTCATCGATGCGTGTCGTTGGGCCGTCCGGCGGCCGGCAATGCGTCTAGATCCATCATGGGCGAAACAGTTGCCTCGCTGGATGATCCATCCGGGCTGGGCCCGTGCGTGGATCGTGCTGTCGAGGCGGCACTTCGGTAAAGCGGTTTCGCACGATGCCCTGCGGACAGTGTCCGGCCCCCTTGTCGCTGCCGGCGTGACGAAGTCGCGTGTCGCGGTTCGATCAGGCGTGCGGGCATTGCAGCCAAGTGCCGGCGTGGAACGCGGCGCGCGTCCGGCGGGAACAAGGCGATGCGGTGACCGAAGGGATGTCACCGACAAGTCGGAAGAACTGCCTGGGCATCGGGTGGGCGCCATCGCTGCCGAACGATCGGTCGGCGTCTGACCTTGGCACCACGCGTGGGTGACAGAGTAACGACTGGCCGGCGACAAGTCCAGTGCGCGCGGAACCCCGCCGCATGCACGTCATGTGCGCGATGGGTGGGTACAATGAGGTTTCTGCATGCGTGGTTCGGAGCGTCCCCGCCCGCGACGGAGCGAACGGGCGGCGTTCCCACAGGTGACCTTGAGTGTCCGACTCGGCGGGCAGGCGTCAGTCGCCGCGGGCGAAACGCGTGCGGATGGCGCGTTGCACCGCCATCCGAAGGGTGGCATGCAGCTTGCTTGAACGTGATGGCGGACACAGCAGGCTAGTCGTTCCGCGGGGCCGTCACGGTGGCGGGATGCAACAGACAAGGAGCCCGGCATGGCGAAGGACGACAACAAGTTCAGCAGCGAGCCCGAACGCTTGCGTCCGGCACGCATGCAGATCGAGACGACCGTGCTGATGAGCCGCGGGGTCGAGTCGCACCCCACCGAACTGGTGGACATTTCCGCCACTGGTGCCCTGCTGCGCCGCCCGCTGGGCTGGACCGGCGAAGTGGGGCAGACCTGGCTGCTGGACATGATCTTCGGCAACGACCTGCACATCCACCTGGAAGCGCAGGTCGCGCGCGTCGCCGACCACAACATCGGCTTTTCCTACGTGTGCATCCCGGAGGACAAGCAGGTGCCGCTGTGGAACCTGCTGGGCGGCTACGCCGACATCCTGGAATCCTGGAAGAACTGAGCCCGCACCGCCGCACCCGATGGCACGGCGGCGCGACCGGGATCAGGCCGTCGCGGTCGCGCTCTTCTTCTCGTCACGCAGCTCGCGGCGCAGGATCTTGCCAACGTTGCTCTTGGGCAGCGTGTCGCGGAACTCGATGAACTTGGGTCGCTTGTAGCCGGTGAGATTGTCGTGGCAGAACTGCTTGAGTGCCTCGACGGTAAGGCCCGGGTCCTTGCGCACCACGAACAGCTTCACCACCTCGCCGGAATGCTCGTCCGGCACCCCCACCGCGGCCACCTCGGCCACGCCGGGGTGCTGCATCACCGTGTCCTCCACCTCGTTCGGGTACACGTTGAAGCCGGACACCAGAATCATGTCCTTCTTGCGGTCGACGATGTAGAAGTAGCCATCGGCATCCATCTTCGCGATGTCGCCGGTGTGCAGCCAGCCGTCGGCGCCCAGCACCTTGGCGGTCTCGTCGGGGCGGTTCCAGTAGCCCTGCATCACCTGCGGTCCCTTCACCATCAGCTCGCCCACTTCGCCGGTCGGCAGTGGCCGGTTGTCCTCCGACCAGATCGCCACCTCGGTGGAAGGCACGGGCAGGCCGATCGAGCCGTTGTAGTCCTTGAGGTCGAGCGGGTTGATGCAGGCCGCCGGCGAGGTTTCGGTGAGGCCGTAGGCCTCGACCAGCGGGCAGCCGGTGACCTTCTTCCAGCGCTCGGCCACCGCGCGCTGCACGGCCATGCCGCCGCCCAGCGTCAGATGCAGACGCGAAAAGTCCAGTTCGGTGAAGCCGGGCGTGTTGAGCAGACCGTTGAACAGCGTGTTGACGCCGGTGAGCGCGGTGAAACCCGAGGCCTTCAGCTCCTTGACGAAGCCCGGCATGTCGCGCGGATTGGTGATCAGCCAGTTGAGTCCGCCGAGGCGCATGAACACCAGGCCGTTCGCGGTCAGCGAGAAGATGTGGTACAGCGGCAGGGCGGTGATGATCACCTCCTCGCCGGGCTTGGCGTTGTTCGCACCGACCCAGGCGCCGGCCTGCAGCATGTTCGCCACCATGTTGCCGTGGCTGAGCATGGCGCCCTTGGCCACGCCGGTGGTGCCGCCGGTGTACTGCAGGAAGGCAATGTCGCCATGGCCCAGCGCCACCTGCGGCAGCGGATGGGCGGCACCCTGCGCCAGGGCATCGCGGAAGCGCACTGCCTGCGGCAGGCTGTAGGCCGGCACCATTTTCTTGACGTGCTTGAGCACGAAGTTGACCAGCGCGCCCTTGGGGAAGCCGAGCAGGTCGCCGATGCCGGTGGTGACGATGTGCTTCACCTCCGTTTCGTCCACCACCTGCTGCAGCGTGGCGGCGAAGTTGTCCAGCACCACGATGGCCTTGGCGCCGGAGTCCTCCAGCTGGTGCTTAAGCTCGCGCGCGGTGTACATCGGGTTGGTGTTCACCACCACCAAGCCGGCGCGCAGCGCGCCGAACAGCGCGATCGGGTACTGCAGCACATTCGGCATCATGAGCGCGATGCGGTCGCCCTTGCCGAGCTTGAGCGTGCCGGTGAGGTAGCCCGCGAACTGGCGGCTGAGCGCGTCGATCTGACCGTAGCTGAGCACCTTGCCGAAATTGGCGAACGCGGGGCGGTCGCGGTAGCGCTGGCAGGCTTCTTCCAGCACGGCGACCACCGAGGCATACGCATCCAGGTCGATCTCGGCGGGCACGCCTTGCGGATAGTGGTCCAGCCACGGACGCTCGTTGCTCATGTGCTTGTTCGACTCCTGAATCGTGGCCGCCAGGCAGGATGGATGGCGACGTCCCCTGCGGGCATTGGAGCATGCGCACGCGTATGCGGCAAGGCGCGGCGACCCAGAAAAAAGCCGCCCCGAAGGATCGGGGCGGCTCGGGTTTCCCGCGTGGCGTGCGGGCTCGCGTCAGGCGGCTTTCTTGCCGGCCAGCTGGCGCAGCACGTACTGCAGGATGCCGCCGTGGCGGAAGAAGTCGCGTTCCTTCGGGGTGAGCAGCAGCACCCTCACGGTGAACTCTTTCTTCTTGCCGTCCTTGCCCGTGGCGACCACCTTGGCTTCCTTCGACTCGCCGCCTTCCAGGTCAGTGATGTCGAAGCTCTCGTAGCCGTCGAGGCCCAGCGACTTCGCGCTCTCGCCGTCCTTGAACTGCAACGGCAGTACGCCCATGCCGACCAGGTTGGAGCGGTGGATGCGCTCGAAGCTTTCGGCGATCACCGCCTGCACGCCCAGCAGCAGGGTGCCCTTGGCCGCCCAGTCGCGGCTGGAGCCGGTGCCGTATTCCTTGCCGGCGAGCACGATCAGCGGGGTCTTCTCTTCCTTGTACTTCATCGCCGCGTCGTAGATCGCCATCTGCTCGCCCGACGGCACGTGCTTGGTGTAGCCGCCCTCGACGCCGTCCAGCATCTGGTTCTTGATGCGGATGTTGGCGAAGGTGCCGCGCACCATCACGTCGTCGTTGCCGCGGCGCGAACCGTAGGAGTTGAAGTCCTTCGGCTCGACACCCTTGGAGATCAGGAAGCGGCCCGCCGGGCTGTCCTTCTTGATCGAGCCGGCCGGCGAGATGTGGTCGGTGGTGATGGAGTCGCCGAACAGGCCCAGCACGCGGGCGCCGTGGATGTCCTCCACCTTGTTCAGCGCCATCGTCATGCCCTCGAAGTAGGGCGGGTTCTTGATGTAGGTGGAGTCGTCCCACGCATACACCGCGCCGTCTGGCGAGGCGATCTTGTTCCAGCGGCTGTCACCCTTGAACACGTCGGCGTAGTTCTTCTTGAACATCTCCGGGTTGATCGCGCCGGCGATGGTGTCGGAGATTTCCTGGTTGGTCGGCCAGATGTCCTTCAGGTAGACCGGCTTGCCGTCGCTGCCGGTGCCGATCGCGTCCTTGGTGAGGTCGATGTCCAGCGTGCCGGCCAGCGCGTAGGCGACCACCAGCGGCGGCGAGGCCAGGTAGTTCATCTTCACTTCCGGATGCACGCGGCCCTCGAAGTTGCGGTTGCCCGAAAGCACCGAGGCCACGGCCAGATCGCCTTCGGCGATACCCTTGCTGATCTCGACCGGCAGCGGACCGGAGTTGCCGATGCAGGTGGTGCAGCCGTAGCCGACGATGTAGAAGCCGACCTTCTCCAGCTCCTTCAGCAGGCCGGTCTTCTCGAGGTAGTCGGAGACCACCAGCGAGCCCGGGCCGATCGAGGTCTTCACCCACGGCTTGGCCTTCAGGCCCTTCGCCGCGGCCTTCTTCGCCACCAGGCCGGCGCCCAGCATCACCGCCGGGTTGGAGGTGTTGGTGCAGGAGGTGATCGCGGCGATCACCACGGCGCCGTCGCCCAGCTTGAACTTGTCGCCGTTCAGCTCGACGTGCTCGCCTTCGCCGAATGCGCTTTCTTCATGGCCCACCGCGGTGTCGCCACCTTCGCCGGCGAAGCGCTCGATCGTGGTGGCCATCGGCTTGCGCGTGGCGGTGAGGCCGACGACGGCGTCCTTGAAGCTCTTGCGCACGCCTTCCAGCAGCACGCGGTCCTGCGGACGCTTCGGGCCGGCCAGCGAGGGCTTCACGTCGGCCAGGTCCAGTTCCAGCGTGGTGGTGAACTCGGGTTCGACGGCATGCTCGTCGTGCCACATGCCCTGGGCCTTGGCATAGGCCTCGACCAGCTTGATCTGGTTGTCGTCGCGGCCGGACAGGTGCAGGTAGTTCAGCGCCTCCTGGTCGACCGGGAAGATGCCGCAGGTGGCGCCGTATTCCGGGGCCATGTTCGCGATGGTGGCGCGATCGGCCAGCGCCAGGTGCTTCAGGCCGGGGCCGAAGAATTCCACGAACTTGCCCACCACGCCCAGCTTGCGCAGCATCTGGGTGACGGTGAGCACCAGGTCGGTGGCGGTGACACCCTCGGCCAGCTTGCCGGTGAGCTTGAAGCCCACCACCTGCGGAATCAGCATCGAAGAAGGCTGGCCGAGCATCGCCGCCTCGGCCTCGATGCCACCCACGCCCCAGCCCAGCACGCCGATGCCGTTGATCATCGTGGTGTGCGAGTCGGTGCCGAACACGGTGTCCGGGTAGGCCCAGCTCTCGCCGTTCTTGTCGTTGGTGAACACCACACGGGCCAGGTGCTCCAGGTTCACCTGGTGCACGATGCCGGTGCGCGGCGGCACCACCTTGAAGTTGTTGAAGGCCTTCTGGCCCCAGCGCAGGAAGCTGTAGCGCTCCTGGTTGCGCTCGAACTCGATCTCGACGTTCTTCTCCAGCGCCGATTCGGAGCCGAACACGTCCACCTGCACCGAGTGGTCGATCACCAACTCGGCCGGCGCTAGCGGGTTGATCTGGTTCGCGTCGCCGCCCAGCTTCACCACCGCGTCGCGCATCGCGGCCAGGTCGACCACGCAAGGCACGCCGGTGAAGTCCTGCAGCACCACGCGCGCGGGCATGAAGGCGATCTCGGTGTCGGGCTCCTTCTTCGCGTCCCACTTCGCCACCGCCTCGATTTCCTTCGCGGTGACGTTGACACCGTCCTCGTGGCGCAGCAGGTTCTCCAGCAGGATCTTCATCGAGTAGGGCAGGCGCTTGATGTCGAAGCGCTGGCCCAGCTTGGCGAGGCTGGCGAAGCTGTACTTCCTGCCGTTGGCCTCGAAGGTGTCGCGTACCTGGAATGAATCTTTCATGGGAAGGCTCCTGGCGAAATCCTGCTGCTGGGATGGGTGAAAGGGGCGACGGGCAAGCCGTGGCCTGCCGGATCGACAAAGATCGCAATTATCGCGCAAACGCCGTGTGATCGCTGCGGCACGGGCCGCAGCATCGCGCGTCGGGGGAGGCGGGGTGCCCGGATGCCGTATAGCATGGGCGCCGGAACGGTCCGGCACAAACGCATTTGATGACATGCAGCATTCGATGATTTCGACGGCGCTGGCGGCGGTCTCGCTGCGCGACCTCGCGCTGGTGCAGGCGGTGCATCGCCACGGCAGTTTCAACAGCGCGGCGCGGGCCATGCACATCAGCCCGTCCGGGCTGTCGCACCAGGTGCAGAAGGTGGAGCAGGCGCTGGGCGCGCCACTGTTCGAGCGCGGCGGCCGCAAGGTGGTGCCCACCGCGGGCGGCCAGCGCCTGTTGGAGCGCATCGACGCCGTGCTCGCCACGGCCGAACTGCTGCAGCAGGCTGCCCGCGCCGGCGCAGTGGCGTTCGGCGGCGAGTTGCGCCTCGGCGTGCCGGCTTCGCTGGGACCGTACCTGCTGCCGCACCTGATCGCCCCGTTCCCGCAGCATTTCCCGGGCGTGCGGCTGGGCATTTCCGAAGGCAAGCCGCGCGGACTGCTGCGCCGCCTGCACGAAGCCGAGCTGGACGCCGTGCTGGCGCCGCTCACGCCGGCGGCCAGCGGCATCGCGATGCAGCCGCTGTTCTTCGAGCCGTGGGAGGCGATGCTGCGCGCCGACCACCCGCTGGCCGGCCGGCGCAGCGTGGCGCTGGAACAGCTGGAAAAGGCCGATGCGATCCTGATGGCCGAGAGCCACGCCGATGGCGACGGCCACGTGCAGGACGTCAGCCTGGAAAGCCTCGCCGCCCTGGTCAGCCTGCGCGGAGGGCACGCCCTGGTCCCCGCGCTGGCGCACGAGCGGCTGGCCTCCAAGCCCGACATCGTGCTGGCGAAGATCAGGGGACAGGCGCCGGGTCGCGAGATCGCGTTGTACTGGCGCGAGGCCACGCCATGGGGCGCCGATCTCGCCGCTTTCGGCAAGCTGTTGCGCACGCTGGCGCGGCAGCTGCCGGGCTTGAAGCTGGTCGGCTAGCGCCCGTCCAGCGTCGCGCCGGTGAGCAGGCCGCGCGCGAGCATGCTGCACTGCTTGCGGAACAGCAGCAGCTGCCACTGGCGACCGCCGAGCTGGCGCCACAGCACCGCCGAGCGCACCGCCGCGAGGAGGTTGCTGCGCACCTTTTCGACGATGGCCGCCTGCTGCAGGTGCTGCGGATTGCCGTTGACCATCACGCGCGGACGCAGGGTGGAGAGCGTGGATGCATAGAGCTCGGCCAGCCGCGCGGTGACCTGGTTCGAACCCTGCCCGAAATGTTCCACTTGGCGCTGCGCGGCGCGGATGCCCTGCTGGAGCTGGTCGAGCAATTCAGGCCGGCCGGACAGGCTGCGTTCCAGCCGCATCACGGTCATGGCCATGCGGGTCACCGCCATGTCCTCGCTGCTCTCGTCGAGCTGGGACACCAGGCTGCGCAGGCCCAGTCGCACGCTGGCGATGTTGCCGTACACGCCAACCACCGAGGGTGCATCGATGCGGAACACGCTGGCGATGCTGGCGTCCATGGCGGTTTCGTCGCAGCGGCCCTGGTTGGCCAGCTGCTGCACCAGTGTGCAGGCCTGGTAGAGACCGGCCAGGGCCAGTACGCGTTCCTCGTTCATCGCAAAAGCGTCAAGCACCTTCAGTTCTCGTCATTGGTTCGGGGGAGGCCGCCGTAGGGCGCGTCGGTGGCGGCGATCACGGCGCCGCCTAGGCAGGCATCGCCGTCGTAGAGCACCACCGACTGGCCAGGCGTCACTGCACGTTGCGGGGTGTCGAAGCGTACCTCAAGGCCGGTATCCAGCACGCGCACTTCGCAGGCCTGGTCGGTCTGACGGTAACGGGTCTTGGCGGTGCAGCGGAAATGCGTGGCTGGCGCGCGGCCGGCCACCCAGGTCGGTGCCTCGCTGCGCAGCAACCGCGAATCCAGCCAGTGGTTCGCGTTGCCCTGGACCACGTAGAGCACGTTGGCCGCCACGTCCTTGCCCACCACGTACCACGGCTCGCCGCTGGCGCCCTGGCGCCCGCCTATCCCCAGGCCGTTGCGCTGGCCCAGCGTGTAATACATCGCACCCTGGTGTTCGCCGACCCGCTCGCCCTTGGGCGTGCGCATCTCGCCGGACCGGGCCGGGATGTACTGCGCCAGGAAGCTGCGGAAATCGCGCTCGCCGATGAAGCAGATGCCGGTGGAGTCCTTCTTCGCGTGCGTGGGCAGTTGCGCCTCGCGCGCCAGTTCACGCACCCGCGACTTCTCGATCTCGCCGACCGGGAACAGCGTGGCCGCCAGCTGCGTCTGGCCCAGCGCGTGCAGGAAGTAGGTCTGGTCCTTGGCGGCATCGACCGCGCGCAGCAGGCGATACTCGCCGTCGCGGCAATCCACGCGGGCGTAGTGGCCGGTGGCGATCTTCTCCGCACCCAGCGCGCGTGCCTCGTCGAGAAAGGTCTTGAACTTGATCTCGCGATTGCACAGCACGTCGGGGTTGGGCGTGCGGCCGGCACGGTATTCGGCGAGGAAGTGCTCGAACACGCCGTCCCAGTACTCGGCGGCAAAGTTGCGCGCGTGGAACGGAATACCCAGCTGTCCGCACACGGCCACGGCATCCTTGCGGTCGGTGTCGGCGGTGCAGGGGCCGTTGCGGTCGTCCTCTTCCCAGTTCTGCATGAACAGCCCCTCGACCTCGTGGCCGGCCTGCTGCAGCAGCAGCGCCGCGACCGAGGAGTCGACGCCGCCGGAGATGCCCAGCATCACCTTCATGGTGTGCGGCCGTCCGGCCGCCCGTGCAGCGTATCCAGCGGCAGTCGCGCGCCGGCCAGCCAGGCGTCGATGCTTGCCAGCACCAGCGGGCTGCGCAGGCGTTCGCCCAGCGCGGCGATTTCGGCGCGAGTCAGCCACAGGGCGCGGCGGATGCCGGTGTCCAATGGGCGCGCTGGATCGTGGCTGACGGGATGCGCGGCGAAACTGAAGCGGATCACGCCTTCGCCATGCTCGGTGCTGCGCCACTGGTGCACGCCGACCAGGTGGGTGGGCTGCACCGTCCAGCCGGTTTCCTCCAGCGTTTCGCGCACTGCCGCGTCGACCAGCCGCTCGCGATCCTCCAGGTGCCCGGCGGGCTGGTTGTAGGCGAGCCGGCCGTTCACTTCCTCCTCGACCATCAGGTAGCGCGCGCCGTCGCTCACCACGCAGGCGACGGTGACGTGGGGGCGCCAGATCGCTTCGATGGCGGCAGCGGCAGAGGACATGAGGGGTGGGGCTGGAAAAGTCGTCATTGTGCCATCACCTGAGAACACGGTCGCCGCGAAGGCACGTCGGCGACCCAGCGTATAATCACCACCATCGAACAAACACTTTCTTTCATGGCCCACGAACCCGAAAACGAGCAGGACAGCAGCCACGGCCTGGCGGTGCAGGCCGCTAAGCCGGAGGTGGCCAAGCCGCCGCTGTTCCAGGTGGTGCTGCTCAACGACGATTTCACGCCGATGGACTTCGTGGTCGAGGTGCTGCGCGGCTTCTTCGGCCTGGACCAGGAGCGTGCGGTGCAGGTGATGCTGCACGTGCATACCCGCGGCAAGGGTGTATGCGGCGTGTTTACCCGCGAGGTGGCCGAGACCAAGGTCACCCAGGTCAACGAATATTCACGCTCCCACCAGCACCCTCTGCTATGCACCATGGAGAAGCTCTAGCGGCCGCCTCGGTGACACTATGGAAATGATCTAGCTGCCCCCACTATGTAGCCATCGCGGCAGCCCGCCGCCCACGCCATTGCAACGGAGACGGTCCGGATGTTCAGCAAGGATCTCGAAGTCACCATCGGCCAGTGCTACAAGCAGGCCCGCGAGCAGCGCCACGAGTTCATGACCGTGGAGCACCTGCTGCTCGCCCTTACTGGCAACCAGTCTGCGCTGGGCGCGCTGCGCGCCTGTGGCGTGGACCTGCCGCGGCTCACCCACGAGCTGGAGAAGGTCATCGCCGAGACCGTGCCGGTGCTGCCGCACGGCGACGAGCGCGACACCCAGCCCACGCTGGGCTTCCAGCGCGTGCTGCAGCGTGCGGTCTACCACGTGCAGTCCTCGGGACGGAAGGAAGTCACCGGCGCCAACGTGCTGGTGGCGATCTTCGGCGAGAAGGATTCCCACGCCGTGTACTTCCTGCACCAGCAGGAGATCACCCGGCTGGACGTGGTCAACTACATTTCGCACGGCATCGCCAAGGTGGGCGACGACACCGCCACCGGCCCCGCCGGTGGCGGCGAGCGAGAGGGCGAGGAGGGCGGCGAGGCGAAGGGCAATCCGTTGTCCGAGTACGCCAGCAACCTCAACGAGTTGGCGCTGGAAGGCAAGATCGACCCGCTGATCGGTCGCGCCGACGAGATCGAGCGCACCATCCAGGTGCTGTGCCGCCGCCGCAAGAACAATCCGCTCTACGTGGGCGACGCCGGCGTGGGCAAGACAGCGCTGGCCGAGGGCCTGGCCAAGCGCATCGTGGACGGCGAGGTGCCTGCGGTGCTGGAGAGCGCCACGATCTGGGCGCTGGACTTGGGCGCGCTGGTGGCCGGCACCAAGTATCGCGGCGACTTCGAGAAGCGCCTCAAGGGCGTGATCGCCCAGCTGAAGAAGCAGCAGGGCGCGATCCTGTTCATCGACGAGATCCACACCATCATCGGCGCCGGTTCCGCCTCGGGCGGCACCATGGACGCCAGCAACCTGATCAAGCCGCTGCTGGCTTCCGGCGAACTGCGCTGCATCGGTTCGACCACGTTCCAGGAATACCGTGGCGTGTTCGAGAAGGATCGCGCGCTGGCGCGGCGCTTCCAGAAGATCGACGTGGTCGAGCCCTCGGTGGCCGACAGCATCGAGATCCTCAAGGGCTTGCGCTCGCGTTTCGAGGAGCACCACAACGTCATCTACACCAACGAGTCGCTTAAGGCGGCGGTGGACCTGTCGGTGAAGCACATCCCCGACCGCCTGCTGCCGGACAAGGCGATCGACGTGATCGACGAGGCGGGCGCCCGCCAGCGCCTGCTGCCCGAGGAGCAGCGCAGCGGCAAGGTGGACGTGGCCGAGGTGGAGTACATCGTGGCCAAGATGGCGCGCATCCCCGCCAAGCAGGTCTCGGCTTCCGACCGTGACGTACTGAAGAACCTGGAGCGCAACCTGAAGATGGTGGTGTTCGGCCAGGACACCGCGATCGAGGCGCTGGCCGCCTCGATCAAGATGGCACGCTCGGGCCTGGCCGACCCGGCCAAGCCGATCGGCTGCTTCCTGCTCGCCGGCCCCACCGGCGTGGGCAAGACCGAGGTCACCCGCCAGCTCGCGCTGCAGCTCGGCATCGAGATGATCCGCTTCGACATGTCCGAGTACATGGAGGCGCATTCCGTCTCGCGCCTGGTCGGTGCACCCCCGGGCTACGTGGGCTTCGACCAGGGCGGCCTGTTGACCGAGGCGGTGACCAAGCACCCGCACGCCGTGCTGCTGCTGGACGAGATCGAGAAGGCGCACCCGGATGTCTACAACATCCTGCTGCAGGTGATGGACCGCGGCGTGCTCACCGACACCAACGGGCGCGAGGCGAACTTCAAGAACGTGATCGTCGTGATGACCACCAACGCCGGTGCGGCGCAGGCGGCACGGCGCAGCATCGGCTTCGTCGAGCAGAGCCACCGCACCGACGCGATGGAGGTGATCCGCCGCAGCTTCACGCCGGAATTCCGCAACCGGCTGGACGCGATCATCCAGTTCAACGCACTGGACTTCGAGCACATCCTGCGCGTGGTGGACAAGTTCCTGATCGAGCTCGAGGCGCAGCTCACCGAGAAACACGTCAGCCTGGATGTGGACGCCGAGGCCCGCCGCTGGCTGGCCGAGCACGGCTTCGACGCGCAGATGGGCGCCCGCCCGATGGCGAGGGTGATCCAGGAGAAGGTGAAGCGCGCGCTGGCCGACGAACTGCTGTTCGGCAAGCTGGCCGAGGGCGGCAAGGTGACGCTGGGCGTGAAGGACGGCGAGCTGGTGGTGGGCTGCGAAGCCGCCGAGAAGATGCCGGCCGTGGTGGAGTGATCGCAGGCTTCAGGCACACAAAAGGCCGCGCAATGCGCGGCCTTTTCATAATCTTTTGCGATCATCCCTGATCGCGAAGATCACACGGGCAGCCATCCATGGCTGCACTTTTCATCCGGTGCGGCTGCCGCCTTATTTCATGCGGTAGGTGATCCGCCCCTTGCTCAGGTCGTACGGGGTCATCTCGATCTTGACCTTGTCGCCCGTGAGGATGCGGATGTAATGCTTGCGCATGCGCCCGGAGATGTGGGCGATGACTACGTGCCCGTTCTCCAGCTGCACGCGGAACATGGTGTTGGGCAGGGTCTCCAGGACCGTGCCTTCCATTTCGATGACGTCGTCTTTGGCCATGTGTTCCGGGTCGGAGAGCGGCCATGGTGGCCGCACAAGCCGGCGATTATGCCACGGTCGGGGCCGCGATCAAAATATCGCCGGGAGCGACGTGACATCGCGCAGCGATGGCTCGAAGGGCGGCTGCCATGAATGGTGGAGGCGGCCGCAAAAAATCGCCAGGAACGATTTTTGACATCGCGCAGCGATGGCCCGAAGGGCGGCTGCCATGGATGGCGGCCGCAAAGAACCGTCAGGCGAAATGCTCGTCCAGCTTGCGCCGGATCTCCTGCTCGACCATGCCCTTGAGCGGGGACAGCAGCATGCCCAGCTCGGCGCGCACTCGGATCGCGTCGCTGCCCACCGCGATCTGGCCCTTCACGCCGGGGCGGGAAAAGAGCAGGGTGTCGCCCTCCCAGCGACTGCTGATGTCGAATTTCTCCTGCATGCGCGAGGCCACTTTTTCGACCACGGCACGGGCTTCCGGAAGCGGCAGGCGGTGGGGCGGTGGATGTCGATGCTGGGCATGCAGGGCTCCGTCGGGGGCAGGCATGATAAGCCCTTGCGCGCCACGATATCGATGCTGCACGACGCCATGCAAAACGTGAGCGAGCGCTCAGGAATCGCATGCTAGAGTGCCGTGGTCAATGGACTGGTAAGGCGATGCGCATCGAGTTTCTCCATTCCGCCCGCGAGGATTTCCTGTGGGGCACGCCGCAGTTGCGGATAGGCAGCGCGGCGGACAACGATCTGGTGTTGTCGGCGACGCAGGCCGCGCCCCGGCACCTGCGCATCGAGCAGGACGGCCGCGGCTGGGTGCTGGCGGTGCTGCCTTCGGCCACACGCGTGTACGTGAACGCACGCCCGGTGCGCGAGCGTGCCCTGCTGCGCCCCGGTGACATGCTGAGCGTGGGCGACTGCCGCATGCTGTTGCGTGACGACATCTCGCCGGAGCAGCGCGAAGTCATGGCCGCCCCGGCGCAGGCGCGTTGCACCGCGGCTTTGCGCGCGCTGGCCGGCGCCCTGTCCGGGCGGGTGCTTCCAGTAGGCAATGGCCTGGAACTCGGGCCCTATGGTCGCTGCCCGCTGGAACTGCCGCAGGGCGAAGTGGCCAGCTTGAAACTGGGCTGGCAGGACGACCGCCTGATGCTGGAAACGACGCAGGCATCGACGACCTATCCGCTGCGCGTGAACGGTGTGTCAGTGCAGCGTGTGGTGCTGCAGCCCGGTGACCAGATCAGCCTGGGGCCGCATCGCCTCGTGCTCGACGCGCCAGGCATGGAGGCGGAGCCCGCGATCGCGCCGCCCGCACCGCCGGCACCGGCCCTGCCCGAGGATGCCGCCGGCCCGCGCGGCGAGGTGTGGTGGCTGATCGTCACCGCGGCGGTGCTCGCGCTGGGCATCGCGCTGGTGCTGTGGATCCGTTTCTGATTCGCGCGATCGATCCCTGATCGCGAGAGTCAAGTGAGTGGTCATCCTCGGTCGCATTATTTCGATACCTTGCGATCATCCCTGATCGCGGGAATCAAATGGGCGGCCATCCCTGGCCGCACTGCTCAATAGTGGCCCCATTGACGGTTCCATGCTGCGGCGCGGCATAATGCGGTGGACGCAGCCACGGGAACAGCTTCGGTGAGCCAGGTGTGGAATTTCAGTGCGGGTCCGGCGGCGCTGCCGCGCGAGGTGCTCGAGCGTGCGCAGCGCGAGCTGCTGGACTGGGACGGCAGCGGCATGTCGGTGATGGAGCAGTCGCACCGCGGCAAGCGCTTCATCGCAATGGCGGCCCGCGCCGAGGCCGACCTGCGCGAACTGGCCGCGATCCCCGACGACTACGCCGTGCTGTTCCTGCAGGGCGGCGCCACCCAGCACTTCGCGCAGATCCCGATGAACCTGGCGGGCGAGGGCGACAGCGCCGACTACATCGTCAACGGCCACTGGGGCGCCAAGGCGGCCAGCGAGGCGGCGCCCTACGTCAGGGTGAACGTGGCTGCCGACAGCAAGGCCGACGATTACCGCCGCCTGCCTCCGCGCGAGGCATGGAAGCTCGATCCGCGCGCTGCCTACGTGCACTACACGCCCAACGAGACCATCCACGGCGTGCAATACCACGAGGTTCCCGACGTGGGCGGGGTGCCGCTGGTGGCCGACATGTCCTCCGACATCCTCTCGGCGCCGCTGGACGTGCGCCGCTTTGGCCTGATCTACGCCGGCGCGCAGAAGAACATCGGCCCCTCCGGCCTGGTGCTGATGATCGCGCGCCGCGACCTGCTGGCGCGCGCCACGCGGCCGATGGCGAAGATCTTCCGCTACGCCGAGCATGCGGCCAACGACTCCATGCTCAACACGCCGAACACCTGGGGCTGGTACCTCGCCGGGCTCACCTTCCAGTGGCTGAAGGCGCAGGGTGGTCTTGCGGCGATGGCCGCGCGCAACCGCGCCAAGGCCGAGCGGCTGTACGCGGCCATCGACGGCTCCGGCGGCTACTACCGCAACGCGATCGACCCCGCCGCGCGCTCCCGCATGAACGTGCCGTTCACCCTGCACGACAGCGCGCTGGACGCGCCGTTCCTGGCCGAATCCGAGGCCGCCGGCCTGGTCGCGCTGAAGGGCCACAAGGCGCTGGGCGGCATGCGCGCCTCGCTCTACAACGCGGTGCCGCCGGAGGCGGTGGAGACGCTGGTCGCGTTCATGCGCGACTTCGCGACGCGACATGGCTGAGCGTTTCGGGCATCATCGACAAGCCGCATTTGGCCTTCCATCCGTTTAGACATCCGACATGACAGACAGCAAGACCTCGCTGGCCGATGTGCGCGAGCGCATCGACAGCATCGACCGGCAGATCCAGGAACTGATCTCCGAGCGCGCGAACTGGGCGCAGGAAGTGGCCCGGGTGAAGGGCGAGGGCCTGTCCGCGATCGACTACTATCGTCCCGAGCGCGAGGCGCACGTACTGCGCATGGTGGTGGACCGCAACAAGGGCCCGCTGTCCGACGCCGAGATGGTGCGGCTGTTCCGCGAGATCATGTCCTCCTGCCTGGCGCAGGAAGACCCGCTGAAGATCGGCTACCTCGGCCCCGAGGGCACCTTCAGCGAGCAGGCGGTGCGCAAGCACTTCGGCCATGCCGCCTACGGCCTGCCGCTGGGCAGCATCGAGGAGGTGTTCCAGGAAGTCGCCGCCGGCCATGCCGACTTCGGCGTGGTGCCGGTGGAGAATTCCGGCCAGGGCATGATCCAGGTGACGTTGGACATGTTCCTCACCTCCGACGCGCGCATCTGCGGCGAAGTCGAACTGCGCGTGCACCAGTGCCTGCATTCGATGGCGGGCAACCTGGAATCGATCAAGCGCGTGTATGCGCATGCGCAGTCGCTGCAGCAGTGCAAGGCCTGGCTGCGCGTGAACCTGCCGAACGTGACCTGCGAGGCGGTGGGCAGCAATGCCGAGGCCGCGCGGCTGGCGCGTCATGCCGACGACACCGGCGCCATCGCTGGCGAGACGGCCGGCAAGGTCTACGGCCTCCGCACCCTGGCCACCGGCATCGAAGACCGCGCCGACAACACCACGCGCTTCCTGGTGATCGGCCGTTCGCTGTTCCCGCCGTCGGGCAATGACCGCACTTCGCTGCTGATCACCGTGAACGACCAGCCAGGTGCGCTGTACCACGTGCTCAGCCCGTTCGCCGCGCACGGCGTGAGCCTCAACCGCATCGAATCGCGCCCCGCGCACAGCGGCAAGTGGCAGTACGCGTTCTTCATCGACGTCTCCGGCCACATCCAGGACGAGGCGCTGCAGGCGGCGGTGAAGGAGATCGAACAGTCGGTGGCGCAGCTGCGCGTGCTCGGCTCCTACCCGGTGGCCCTGCCTTGAGCGGGCGCCTGGATTGGCGCAGCGGCCCGGCCGGCCCGCTGCGGGGCAGCGTGGGCGTGCCGGGTGACAAGTCCGTTTCGCACCGCGCGCTGATGTTCGGCGCGCTGGCCGACGGCACCTCGCGCATCCGCGGCTTTCTCGAAGGCGAGGACACCCGCGCCACCGCCGCCGTGTTGCAGCAGCTCGGCGTGCGCATCGACACGCCGGCCGACGGCGAGCGCCTGGTGCATGGCGTGGGCCTGCACGGCCTGCGCGCAAGCGCGCAGGATCTGGACTGCGGCAACGCGGGCACCGGCATGCGCCTGCTGGCTGGCCTGCTGGCCGGACAGGCCTTCGACAGCACCTTGATTGGCGATGCCTCGCTGTCGAAGCGGCCCATGCGCCGCGTCACCGATCCGCTGGCCGTGATGGGTGCGCGCATCGATACCCAGGGCGGCCTGCCGCCGCTGCGCGTCAACGGTGGCCAGCGCCTGCACGGCATCCGCTACGAACTGCCGGTGGCCAGCGCGCAGGTGAAATCCGCGCTGCTGCTCGCGGGCCTGTATGCGGAAGGCGAGACCGAGGTGATCGAACCGCATCCCACGCGCGACTACACCGAGCGCATGCTGGCCGCATTCGGCTGGCCGATCGCATTCGAGCCCGGCCGCGCGAAGCTTTCCGGCGGCCACACACTGCGCGCCACCGACGTGGACGTGCCGGCGGATTTCTCCTCGGCGGCGTTCTTCCTCGCCGCCGCGAGCATCGTGCCCGGCTCCGAACTGCGCCTGCCGGCGGTGGGCCTCAACCCGCGCCGCACCGGCCTGCTCGAAGCGCTGCGCCTGATGGGGGCGGACATCCGCATCGAGAACGAGAAGACCAGCGGCGGCGAGCCGGTAGGCGACCTGGTGGTGCGCCACGCGCCGCTGCACGGCGTCGAGCTGCCGGAGGCGCTGGTGCCGGACATGATCGACGAGTTCCCCGCGCTGTTCGTCGCCGCGGCCGTGGCTCAAGGCAATACCGTCATCCGCGGCGCCGCCGAATTGCGCGTCAAGGAATCCGACCGCCTTGCCACCATGGCCACGGGCCTGCGTGCCTTGGGCATCACGGTGGATGAAACGCCCGATGGCGCGACCATCCACGGCGGCACGCTCGCCGGCGGCACGGTGGAGAGCCTCACCGACCACCGCATCGCGATGAGCTTCGCGGTGGCCGGGCTGGTGGCGCAGGCGCCGGTGCGCATCAACGACTGCCGACACGTGGCCACCTCGTTCCCCGGCTTCATGGCGCTGGCCAACGGCTGCGGCTTCGCGCTGGACGTTGCCGGCTGATCCCGAGGCCTGAGCCCCTCTCCCCGCGGGAGAGGGGTTGGGGTGAGGGTTCGGGGTTGGGTGAGGGTTCGGACTTGCGATGAGCTTCAGGCAGCAGCAATTCCGGTAGAGTCGCAGCCGGTTTTCGTTCGAGATCGCCATGCCCACCGTCCCGCCCTTCATCGTCGCCATCCCCGCCCGCTATGCCTCCACGCGCCTGCCGGCCAAGCCGCTGCGGGAGATCGTCGGCGTGCCGATGGTGGTACGTGTAGCGCAGCGGGCCTTGCAGGCGGGCGCGGCCGACGTGGTGGTGGCGACGGACGACGCGCGCATCGCCGACGCGCTGGCCGGGCAGGGCGTCAAGGTCTGCATGACGCGCGCCGACCATGCCTCGGGCAGCGATCGTCTCGCCGAATGTGCTGCATTGTGCGGCTGGGCCGACGACGCCATCGTGGTGAACCTGCAGGGCGACGAGCCGTTCGCGCCCGCCGCCGGCATCCGCGAGGTGGCGCGCGCGCTGGCCGAGGATGATGCGCCGATGGCCACGTTGGCGACACCGATATCCGACGCGCACGAGCTGTTCGATCCGAACGTGGTGAAGCTGGTGCGCGGTGTGAACGGCCACGCGCTGTACTTCAGCCGCGCGCCCTTGCCGTGGGCGCGCGACGCCTTTGCCGCGAGTCGTGAGGTGATGCCGGCAAACGTGCCATACCTGCGCCACATCGGCATCTACGCGTATCGCGCGGGTTTCCTCGCGCAATACGCGCAGCTGGCGCGCACGCCGCTGGAACAGGCCGAGTCGCTGGAGCAGCTGCGCGTGCTGGAACACGGCCATGCGATCGCCGTGCGGATCACGCCCGAACCGTTCCCGCCCGGCATCGACACCGAGGCTGACCTGATGCGCGCCGAGCAATGGCTGCAGACGCAAGGATGAGTGTGCGGCGCGTGCTGTTCGTCTGCCTCGGCAACATCTGCCGTTCGCCGCTGGTCGAGGCCGTGGCGCGCGAAAGCCTGGCCGAGGCGCGGCTGGACGTGGCAGTAGCTTCCTGCGGCACCGGCGGCTGGCATGCGGGCGAGGGCGCCGATCCGCGCATGGTCGCGGCAGCGCGTGCCGCCGGCCACGACCTGTCGGCGCATTGCGCGCGCCAGTTGCGCGAGCGCGATTTCGCGGACTACGACCTGCTGCTGGCGATGGATCGCGACAACCTGCGCGAGCTGCGCAAGCTCGCCGCAACGCCTGAACAGGCGGAGCGGGCCGCGCTATTCCTGGAGTGGGCCGGCGCGGCGCCGCCAATGGAATTTCCCGATCCGTGGCACGGCAACGCGGCCAGTTTCGCCGCCGCGGTGAAACTGGCCGAACGCGGCGTCGCCGGCCTGGTCGAGCGCCTGCGCGACGGCGCACGCTGAAGCTCCCATCCGGCGCGCGACAGGCGTGCCGCGATGGCGGCCACGACGAAGCCGACCGGCTAGAATTGACGCATGCAGCCCACATCGCCGCAGGCCTTCGACGGCAAGGCCTTCGTTCGCACCCTCACCACCTCGCCCGGCGTCTACCGCTATTTCGACGCGGACGGCGAGCTGCTGTACGTGGGCAAGGCCGGCAACCTGAAGAAGCGTGTGGGGAGCTACTTCCTCAAGCCGCGCCTGGAGCCGCGCATCGCAGCGATGATCGCGCAGATCGCGCGCTGCGAGATCACCGTCACGCGCACGGAAGGCGAGGCGCTGCTGCTGGAATCGCAGCTGATCAAGTCGCTGAAGCCGCGCTACAACATCATGTTGCGCGACGACAAGAGCTATCCCTACATCTACCTTTCCGGCGGCGAGGACTATCCGCGGCTGGCCTTCCACCGCGGCGCGAAGAACCTGCCGGGGCGCTACTTCGGACCGTACCCCAGCACCTTCGCGGTGCGCGAGAGCCTGGGCCTGATGCAGAAGCTGTTCAAGGTGCGCCAGTGCGAGGACAGCTACTTCCGCAACCGTTCGCGCCCCTGCCTGCAGTACCAGATCGGCCGCTGCACCGCGCCGTGCGTGGGGCTGGTTTCGGTGGAGGACTACGCCGGCGACGTGCGCCACGCCGAGATGTTCCTGGAGGGACGCAGCAGCGCGGTGATCGACGAACTGGCCGCGGCGATGGAGCAGGCCAGCGCGAAGCTGGACTTCGAGCGCGCCGCCGCGCTGCGCGACCAGGTGGCCGCGTTGCGGCAGCTGCAGGCGCAGCACCACGTGCAGGGCGCCAGCGCCGACATGGACGTGATCGCCTGCCGCATCGAGTCGGGCCTGGCCTGCGTCAGCGTGCTGTTCTTCCGCGACGGCATCAGCCTGGGCACGCGCGATTTCTTCCCGCGCCTGCCGCTGGATGCCGAGCCGGCCGACGTCCTGGCCCAATTCGTGGCGCAGTACTACCTGGACCGCCCGGTGCCGCGCGAGCTGATCCTGGGCGAGGAACTGCCCGAACAGGCCGTGCTTGCCGAGGTGCTGACGCAGCAGAGCGGGCACGCGGTGGAACTGAAGAGCAGCGTGCGCGGCGAACGCGCTCGCTTCCTGCAGATGGCCGAACGCAATGCGCAGGCCTCGCTGACCCAGCGCCTCGCCAGCCGGCAGACCCTGGGCACGCGCTTCGAGGACCTGCAGAGGCTGCTGGAACTGCCCGAGCCGCCGCGGCGCATCGAGTGCTTCGACATCAGCCACACCCGCGGCGAGCTGACCGTGGCCTCCTGCGTGGTGTTCGGGCCGGAAGGAGCGGAGAAGTCGCACTACCGCCGCTTCAACATCGCCGGCATCACGCCCGGCGACGACTACGCCGCCATGCACCAGGCGCTGACCCGGCGCTTCCGCAAGGTGGCCGAGGGCGAGGGCGCGAAGCCCGACGTGCTGCTGATCGACGGCGGCGGCGGTCAGGTGGCGCAGGCGCTGGAGGTGCTGAAGGAACTGGGCGTCACGGGCATCCACGTGGTCGGCGTGGCCAAGGGGCCGGCACGGCGCGCGGGCGAGGAGACGCTGATCCTGGTCGACCAGGGCCGCGAGATCCATCCCGGCTCGACGTCGCCGGCGCTGCACCTGGTGGCGGCGGTGCGCGACGAGTCGCACCGCTTCGCGATCAGCGGCCACCGCAAGCGCCGCGAGAAGGCGCGCGAACGCAGCGTGCTGGAGGACGTGCCCGGCGTGGGCGCCCGCCGCCGCAGCATGCTGCTGAAGACCTTCGGCGGCCTGGCCGGCGTGGAAGCCGCCGGCGTGGAAGAGCTGATGCGCGTGAAGGGCATCGACCGCGGCCTGGCCGAGCGCATCTACGCCGCGCTGCACGGCTGATTTCGCCGCGCGCACGGCGCGGCGGCGTGCGACACTGTGGCAAATCGACGGAATCCCGCATGCGCATCAACCTTCCCACCTGGCTGACCCTGTTCCGCGTGGCATTGCTGCCGGTCATGGTGCTGGTGTTCTACCTGCCGTTCCATGGCCACAACATCACCGCCGCGATCGTGTTCCTGCTCGCCGCCGTCACTGACTGGCTGGACGGTTTCCTGGCGCGGCGGATGAATCTCACCTCGGCCTTCGGCGCCTTCCTCGATCCGGTGGCCGACAAGCTGATGGTGGCGGTGACCCTGTTCCTGCTGGTGGAGTCGCATCCGGAGGGCTGGTCCAGCATCGTGATGGCGGTGACCGCGGCGGTGATCGTGGGGCGCGAGATCAGCATTTCCGCGCTGCGCGAATGGATGGCCGAAGTCGGCATGCGCGCCACGGTCAAGGTGGCGTTCATCGGCAAGCTGAAGACGGTGATGCAGATCGTGGCGCTGGTGGTGCTGATCGTGCAGCACGAGAAGGAGGCCGCCGCGCTACGCCTGTACCACATCGGCGAGGCGCTGCTGGTGGTCGCCGGCGTGCTCACCATCTGGTCCGGCCTGTACTACCTGCACGCGGCCTGGCCCATCCTGCGCGGCGACGCGCCGCGGCAGCCGGGCGCGCACGGCGGCGGTTGAAGGGGGCGGCGGGGAAGTCTTGACGCGGCGCGTTCGCGTATTAGAATGCGCGCTCCCAAGCGGGAATAGCTCAGTTGGTAGAGCACGACCTTGCCAAGGTCGGGGTCGCGAGTTCGAGTCTCGTTTCCCGCTCCAGGTTCATGCACGAAGCCCCGGTCCGCCGGGGCTTCGTCGTTTCCGGGCCGTGCACGCGGCACGGGATGCGGTGCGACGTAGCGCGGGCTTGGGGCTTCACATCTGTCATCGTTCTGCTATCATTTGCGGCTCCTCAAGCGGGAATAGCTCAGTTGGTAGAGCACGACCTTGCCAAGGTCGGGGTCGCGAGTTCGAGTCTCGTTTCCCGCTCCAGTTTTCCAGCAAAACCTCGCGTCGCCGGGGTTTTGTTTTTTCAAGCAGGTGGCGATCGTTCATGATCGCAACGGCCGGACAATGGCCTGGTGGCAGAGTGGTCATGCAGCGGACTGCAAATCCGCGTACGCCGGTTCGATTCCGACCTAGGCCTCCATTGTCCCGCTGGCCACAAGCCAGCCCGAAACCCGCCGGACGGCGGGTTTTTTCCGCGCTGAACCTGTGCATCGCGGACATGTCCGCGACGGCTGCGCCGCGCGCGCATGCTACGATCCGCGCCGCCTGCGCACAGGCATTCCATTCGCTGCCCGGATGGCGAAACTGGTAGACGCAAGGGACTTAAAATCCCTCACCCTCATGGGTATCCCGGTTCGAATCCGGGTCCGGGCACCACGGAAACACTGGATCGCACCCGACGGATGTATGCGGCTGATGCACGACAAGGTCTGCATCGCGCGTGGCCGGTAGAATCGCGGCTTCGCCATCAGCCCGGCACGCTCAACATGTTTGCAAGCCTTAGAACCAGCCTGATCGTCGTTGCTCTGTGCCTGGGCGTTTCGCTGCCGTCGGCCGCGAGCGAGCCGGCGGCCAGGCCCAGCATCGGCCAGCAACGCGAGGGCGTGCTGTTCTGGTCGCAGGCCGAGCGCGATGCGCAGTTCCGGCGGATGTACGAGCGCTTTCCCAGCGACCGCGCGGCGCATGGCGCGCAGGTGCATGCACTGCCAGCGGGCAAGCCGTTGACGGTGGGCGGGCGCGACGGCGCGGCATGGCTGGCCGGCTACATGGCGAAGTACCACGTCGCGGGCGTGATGGTGCTGCAGGATGGCCGCGTGCGGCTGCAGCGCTATGCGCTGGGCTTCGGGCCGCTGCAGCGCTGGACCTCGTTCTCGGTGGCCAAGTCGGTGACTTCCGTGCTGCTGGGGATCGCCCTGCAGCAGGGCTACATCCACGGCATGGGCGACACGCTCGCCACCTACATCCCGGAGCTGCGCGGCAGCGCCTATGCCGACGTCACGGTGGAGCAGCTGCTGACGATGACCTCGGGCGTGCACTGGAACGAGGATTACGACGACGCGAAGTCGGACGTGGCGCAGATGTACCTCGGCGCCTGCGTCGATGGCCGTGCGCACGTGCTGTCGTACCTGATGAAGCAGCCGCGGCAGTGGCCGGCCGGCACGCACTGGAACTACAACACCGCGGAGACCGACCTGCTCGGCATCCTGGTGCAGCGGGCCACGCATCGCTCGCTGGCGGCGTACCTGTCCGAGGCGGTCTGGAAGCCCTACGGCATGGCTTCCGACGCGTACTGGATCAAGGACGAATGCGATGGCAGCGACACCGGCGGCAGCGGCCTCTCGGCCACGCTGGGCGACTACGCGCGGCTGGGCCAGTTCATGCTCGGCGGCGGGCGTATCGACGGCAAGCCGGTGATCGCGCCGGCCTGGCTGCATGGCGCCACGCACGAACATGAGCACACCGATGCGCCAGACCGCGGCTACGGCTATCTGTGGTGGACGGATACCGACGGCAGCTACGCGGCCATCGGCATCTTCGGGCAGATGGTCTACGTCGATCCCGCGCGCAAGCTGGTGATCGCGCAGGTGGCCTCGTGGCCGGCCGCGACCTCGAAGGAGCTGGTGGCCGGGCGGCGCGCGTTCGTCGCGGCGATCAAGCAGGCGGTGGATGCGGAACGCAAGCCGTAGCTTGGCGCACCGGGCGTAGGTCGGGATTCGTCCCGACTTTTGCGGGATGTCGGGATGAATCCCGACCTACGCCCGGCCTGTGGCTTGCATTCGCGTGGGCGTGCGTTACGCCACGAACTGCAGCCGCGCCAGCTCCGCGTACAAGCCGCCTTCGGCCAGCAGGCTCTCGTGCGTGCCCTGCGCCACGATGCGGCCGCCGTCCATCACCACGATGCGGTCGGCGCGCTGCACGGTAGCGAGGCGGTGGGCGATGACCAGCGTGGTGCGACCCTGCTCCAGCCGGGCCAGTGCCTGCTGGATCGCGGCCTCGGACTGAGCATCGAGTGCCGAGGTGGCCTCGTCGAGCAGCAGCAGTGGCGCGTCGCGCAGGATGGCGCGGGCGATCGCGATGCGCTGGCGCTGGCCGCCGGACAGGCGCACGCCGCGCTCGCCCAGCTCTGACTCGTAGCCTTCGGGCAGGGCGCTGATGAAGTCGTGCGCCTCGGCGGCGCGGGCAGCCTCGGCCACCTCATCGTCGCCGGCGTCCTGGCGGCCGAAGCGGATGTTGTCGGCGGCCGAGCCGGCGAAGATCGCGGTCTCCTGCGGCACCAGCGCGATCGCACCGCGCAGCTCGGGCAGGGCCAGCGCGCGCAGGTCGACGCCGTCGAAGCGGATGCAGCCGGACTGCGGATCGTAGAAGCGCAGCAACAGTGCCAGCACCGTGCTCTTGCCCGCGCCGGAAGGGCCGACCAGGGCCACCGTCTCGCCGGGGCGGATGTCGAGGTTGAAGTCGTGCAGCGCGGGTGCGTCGGGGCGGGTGGGGTAGTGGAAGCGCACGTGCTCGAAACGGAGCGCGCCGCTCACCGGGCGCGGCAGCGCCTGCGGCTGCGCGGGGCTGGTGATGTCGGCCTGTTCGGCGAACAGCTCGCCGATGCGCTCCATCGCGCCGGCCGCGCGCATCACGTCGCCCCACACCTCGGAAAGCCCCGCCACCGAGCCGGCCGCGAAGATCGCGTACAGCACGAACTGGCCCAGCACACCCGCGCTGAGCGCACCGGCCAGCACGTCGCGCGCGCCGGCCCACAGCACCAGGGTGATCGCGCCGAAGAACAGCACGATCACCGCGGCAGTGAGCCATGCGCGCATGCCGATGCGCCGACGCGCGGAGGCCAGCGCGCGGGTGATCGCGCCGGCGTAGCGGGTGCTCTCGATGTCCTCGCGCGCATAGGCCTTTACCGCAGGCGCGGCGTTGAGCGTCTCGTTGGCGATCGCGGCGGCGTCGGCGAGGCGGTCCTGGCTGGCGCGCGACAGCTTCTGCACGCGCCGGCCGAACACCAGGATCGGCAGCATCACCGCGGGGATCACCAGCGCGGTAAGCCCGGCCAGGCGCGGGCTGGTCCAGATCATCATCGCACTGGCGCCCAGCAGCATCACCGCGCTGCGCAGCGCCACCGAGATGCCCGAGCCGATCAGCGCCTGCACCACCTCGGTGTCGGTGCCCAGGCGCGAGTTCAGCTCGCCCACGCGGCTGCGCTCGAAGAAGCCCACGTCGAGCCGGATCACGTGTGCATAGAGCTGGCTGCGCAGCGAGGCCAGCGCGCGTTCGCCCAGCAAGGTGATGCAGAAGTAGCGCGCCGCGGTGGCGACGGCCAGCACCAGCGCCACTGCGAACAGGCCCAGGAAGGTGGCGTTGATTGCGGCGGGGTCCACATGCTCGAAGCCGTGCTCGATGATCTGCCGCGCCGCCATCGGCAGCACCAGGGTGGCAGTGGACGAGATGCCCAGGAACAGCAGCCAGCCCAGCGCCAGCCGCCAGTGCGGCCTGAGGAATGGCCACAACTGGCGCAAGGCGCCGAGGCGGCGGGTGGAGCGGGGCTGGGCGGGGTCGCTCATGAGTGGCGTGCGGAAGGCGGCGGGCCGCGATCCGTTCCACATGGGGCTGCTGCGGGGCGATTCAATCGCGAGGCGTACTCAGGCCGCCTGCGCCTCGATCGCCCTGCGCGAACCGGTACGGACCAGTCGCGTGCGCAGGCGCAGGAACGGTCGCTCGACGGCGTGGTGGAGCAGCGCGCCGGTGGCGGCGATCGCCAGTGCATACATCGCGAAGGCGGCAAGCCCGTGCACCCCGGGCCAGCTCAGCAGCAAGTCGTGCACCGCATGGAGCGCCAGCTTGTGACTGAGATAAAGGCTGTACGAAATGCCGGCGATCCAGCCCGCGCCGGGAACGCGCCAGCGGCCCAGCCAGCCCGTGTTCCCAGCGCCAGCGACTACCAGCAGGGCCAGTCCCAGGGCCAGCAGCGGGAAACCGAACACGCTGGCGGCGAATGCGGTCTTGTCGCGGAACAGCCAGATCGCGGCGCCCACCAGCACCATGCCTGCACAGGCGAGCAGGTTGGCGCGCCGCTGCATGGTGGCCCACCAGTCCGGCTGCCAGGCCTGGATCGTCGCCAGCACCACGCCGGCGAGCAGGCCGTCCAGCCGCGTCCAGGTCGGGTAGTAGATGCCTTCCAGCCAGTCCTTGCCGTGCAGCGAAGCATGGCCGCGCAGCAGCATGCCTGCCACTGCGACGAACACGACGGCGCCGATGGTCATCGCCCGCGACGAACGCCGCGCCAGCCACCAGGCGAGCAGCGGGAACAGCAGGTAGAAGTGTTCCTCCACGCACAGCGACCATGCATGCGAGAACGCCTGGTTGTGCCGGTAGTCGATCAAGAGGTTCAGCGTGAACGTGAGGAACTGCCACGCCGGCTGCATGCCCGGCGCCTCGCGCCAGGCGGGAAACAACACATACATCGCCAGTACGGTGAAAAAGACCGGCAGGATGCGGAAGGCGCGGCGCAGGTAGAACATGCCGAAGCGCAACGGTTCGCCGCGGCTCAGCGGTTCCAGCAGCTGATGGCCGATCAGGTAGCCGCTGAGCACGAAGAACAGGTCCACGCCCATCCAGCCGTAGTCGGCGATGGGCTGGAGCGGCCCGCCGATACCGCCGACTATCCACGAGTGGAACAGCATCACCCAGACGATGGCGATGGCGCGCAGCAGATCGAGGCCGGGCAGACGTTGCATGGGTTCCCCATCATCGAGCCGCCGGCATCGAACCCCTTGTCCGATCTGGTGCCCGCGTGTGGTCGCGCAGTGTGCGCAACGCATCGGCACTCCTCAAGCCCTGGCCATGGCGATTTGCGGGCGATGCGGCAGGACGTTCAATCCATGCGACGGACCGCGATGCGGCCACGGCTGAGGTCGGCGATGCGTTGTTCAGCTTCCGCGACCCGCTGTGCGGGCAATTCGAATTCCAGCGTCACGCCGTCGGCATCGAATTGCTCCTGCACCGGTTCGGCGCCCAGGTCACGCAGGCGGGCCTTGAGCAGCGCCAGTTCCGCGAAATCGCAGCTGAGGCCAAGGCGTGCCATTGCCACGATGGCCACGCGCTCCGCCGTGCGCAGGCATTCCGCCGCGGTGCCGCCGTACGCACGGGCAAGGCCGCCGGCGCCGAGCTTGATGCCGCCGTACCAGCGCGTCACCACTACTGCGACGTGGTCGAAGCCCTGGCCCTCGATCGCCTGCAGGATCGGCCGGCCTGCGGTGCCGCCGGGCTCGCCGTCGTCGTTGAAGCGGTAGTCCTGGCCGATCCGGTACGCCCAGCAGTTGTGCGTGGCATCCGCGGCGGACACCTCGCGCACGAAGGCCAGCGCCTGCTCCGGCCTGGCAACCGGCGCGGCCTGGGCCAGAAAGCGGCTTTTCCTGATTTCCTGGGTGTGCCGGCAGGCTGCGACGAGGGTGTGCAGTGATTCGCTCATGCGGTGCAGGGTAGGTGATGCACGGTAGGGCGTCATGTCTTTGCATTACGCTGCCGGTTTTCCTGATGGGAGCAGGTGCCGATGTCGCTGAATGTGCTGATCGTGCTGGTGCTGCTGGGGCTGCTCTTGCGCGTATTGAGGTGGCGGCGCACGGGCATGGCTGCGCTGGTGCTCGCCGTGCTGCTGTTCGTGGTGGAGGGCTGCGGCCTGTTACCGGCGTGGCTGTTGAACAGCCTGCAGGGACCGTATGCGCAACGGCCCGCGATTGCCTGGGCGCCGCGCAACGCCATCGTGCTGCTGGGCGCCGGCGCGGAGCGCGCAGCGGATGGCACGGCGGAGCCAGGGGAGCCTGCGCACAGCCGCATCAATGAGGCGTTGGCGCTGTATCGCGAATGCAAGGCCAGCGGCAGCGACTGCAAGCTGGAAGTGAGCGGCGGCGACGCCCGGCACATCGGCGAGTCGGAAGCCGCGGTATACGCGGCCGCACTGGAACGCATGGGCGTGGCGCCCGCCGATCTGCTGCTGGAGCCGCGCAGCATGAACACCTGGCAGAACGCCCAGTTCAGTGCGCCGCTGTTGCACGGCTATGGCGCGCAGCGCGTGCTGCTGGTGTCCTCGGCCATCCACCTGCGCCGCGCCAGCCTGTATTTCGCGCACTTCGGCATCGTGGCCACGCCGGTGCGCAGCGACTGGCTGAAGGAGTACATGCAGTGGTGGCCGCTGTCGTGGAACTTCGCGGTGACCGACCTGGCGCTGCATGAATACGTGGGCGTGGTGCGCTACCACGTCTACAACGCGCTGGGCTGGAACGCACAGGAGACGCGGCCCGGAGCGCCGTAGCAAGCCATCGCACCGGCATAATACCCGCCGACATGCCAAGGGATGCTCTGATCTATTCCACGTACCCGTCACCGCACTGTATGCATGCAGCGGTTCGTCGCAGCGACGAAGGCAGACTGGCCGTCTGTCCAGACGCTGGGGCGGAGCGCTGCGCACATACAATGCGGCCCCAACGTATTGAATCAGATGAGAGGGTGACGTCCAGGAAGGCCCGCAGGTTGCGCCGCGCGGCTTGAACAGACGGCCAGTCTGCCCTGCGCCACGCGACACACCCGGCGAGCCTTCTGGACGTCATGCCGGGTACGTGGAATAGATCAGAGCATCCCGGGGGATTGCCCATGACCGTATCCTTGCTGATCGCCTTGCTTGCCGCTGCCTGGCTCGCCGGGCGCGTGGGTTGGCGCCGACTGCGGCTGGCAGGCGTGGCGCTTGCGGTGGTGGCCGTGTTCGCGATCGGCTGCGGCCCGGTGCCTCAGCTGCTGCTGCGCGGCTGGCAGGCACCGTATGCGCATCGCCCGGTGCTGGACTGGGCGCCCAGCAATGCGATCGTGCTGCTCACCGCCAACACCAACAACCCGCCGGGTGACGCGCCGGAGCCGGGCTTGGCCGGCTACGTGCGGGTGGCAGAAACGATGTCCCTGTACAGGGACTGCCGTGCCGCTGGCAGGCAATGCACGGTGCTGGTCAGCGGTGGAGACGCCTACGCCGTGGGCGAGCCGCTGGCACAGGTCTACGGCAGGGCATTGGCGAGGCTCGGCTTGCCGGCGGCCGACATGGTGCTCGAGACGCGCAGCCACACCACCTGGCAGAACGCCGAGTTCGCACGCGCGCCGCTGGAGCACATCGACGCGCAGCGGGTCTGGCTGGTCAGCTCCGCATGGCATCTGCGCCGAGCGATGTTCGCGTTCCGGCATTTCGGCATCCAGCCGACGCCGGTACGGGCTGACTACCTGCGTGGCGTGTGGTCGCTGCGGCCCAGCGCCAGCAACTTCCATGTCACCGACCTGGCATTGCACGAATACGCGGGCATGGCGCTGTATCGCTGGTATGCATGGCGCCACGGTGCGGGTACGCCGCCTGAAAGCGGTGGGCCGCCGCTCGATTGACCGCTACCGCCGCATCACCATCAGACGCAGCTCGCTCATGTCCTCCATCGCGTAGCGCACGCCCTCGCGGCCCAGGCCAGAGAGCTTCACGCCGCCGTAGGGCATGTTGTCCACGCGGAAGCTGGGGATGTCGTTCACCACCACGCCGCCCTGTTCCAGTTCGTCCCAGGCGCGCATGGCGTGCTCCAGGCTGTCGGTGAAGATGCCGGCCTGCAGGCCGTAGTCGGAGTCGTTGACCATCGCGATGGCCTCGTCGATGGTCTGGAACGGCGCGAGCAGGGCGAACGGACCGAACGCCTCCATGCGGTTCGCCTTGGCGTCGGCCGGCACGTCCTCCATTAGGGTGGCGTCGAGCATGTTGCCGCGGCGCTTGCCGCCGCAGAGGATCTTTCCGCCGGCCGCCTTCGCCTCCAGGATCCAGCCGTGCAGGCGTTCGGCGGCGGCCTCGTCGATCATCGGGCCGAGGAACACGCTCTTGTCCTTCGGGTCGCCGGCTTTGAGCTTCTTCGTGGCCGCGACGAGCTTCCGTTTCAGCGCCTCGTAGACATCGGCGTGGGCGTAGATGCGCTGCACGCCGATGCAGCTCTGGCCGGACTGGTAGAACGCGCCGAAGATCAGCCGCTCCACCACCTTGTCCAGCTTCGGTCCCTGGTCGGCATCGACGATGCAGGCCGCGTTGCCGCCCAGTTCCAGCGTCACCTTCTTGTGGCCCGCGCGGGCCTTGAGGTCCCAGCCGATCTGGCCGCCGGTGAAGGAAAGCAGCTTGAAGCGCGCATCCTCCACCAGCGGCGCCGCATGCGCGCCGTCCAGCGGCAGGATCGAGAACGCGCCTTTCGGCAGGTCGGTCTCGGCCAGCACCTCGCCGATGATCAGCGCGCCGATCGGCGTCTTCTCCGAAGGCTTCAGCACGAACGGACAGCCCGCCGCGATCGCCGGCGCCACCTTGTGCGCCACCAGGTTCAACGGAAAGTTGAACGGCGTGATGAAGGACACCGGGCCCAGCGGCACGCGTCTGGTGTAGCCGTGGTAGCCGTCGAGGCGCGCGGCCAGTTCCAGGTTCAGGGTCTCGCCGTTGATGCGCACGGCTTCCTCGGCGGCGATGCGGAAGGTCTCGATCAACCGCGTCACTTCGCCCGCCGCGTCCTTGATCGGCTTGCCCGCCTCGATGCACAGCGCCTCGGCCAGCTCGTCGCGGCGTGCGCTGAAGCGGTCCACGCAGTGCTGCAGCACCGCCTGCCGCGCCCACGGCTTGAACTCGCGCATCGGCTTCGCCGCCTTCACCGCGGCGGCGATGGCCTTCTCGGTGACCTTCGCGTCTGGCATGGCCACGCGGGTGGCCACCTTGCCGCTGTACTTGTCGAGGACGTCCAGCATGACCTTCGACGTCTGCGGCTGGTTGGCGAGATAGTAGGGGTAGGTCTTGGCTAGCATGGGTTTCTCCGGATCAGACCGCCGCGCTCAGCTGGCGGATTTGTTCGTCGAGAATGCGGTGGTTGTCGGCATAGTCGATGGCCAGGTCGATCAGGTGCACGCCGCCGGCGTCGAAGGCCGCGCGCAGCGTGGGCAGGAAGGCGTCGGCGTCGGCCGGGCGGTGGCCGTGCGCACCGTGCGCCTCGGCGAACATCACGAAGTCGGGGTTGCCGAACTGCATGCCGTAGTCGGCGAAGCCCATGTCGGCCTGCTTCCAGCGGATCATGCCGTAGGCGTCGTCGCGCAGCAGCAGGATGACCAGGTCGAGCTTCAGTCGCACCGCGGTCTCCAGCTCCTGCGCGTTCATCATGAAGCCGCCGTCGCCGCAGATCGCCAGCACCTTGCGGTGCGGATGCACCAGCTTTGCCGCCATCGCCGAGGGCAGGCCGGCGCCCATGGTCGCCAGCGCGTTGTCCAGCAGGATGGTGTTCGGCTGGCGGGCGCGGTAATAGCGCGCGTACCACAGCTTGTACATGCCGTTGTCCAAGCACAGCACGCCGTCGTCGGGCATGCAGGCGCGCGTGTCGGCGACTACGCGCACCGGATGCATGGGAAAGCGCGGGTCGTCGGTGTGTTCCTCAAGCTGCGCGTGGAAGGCCTTGCGTACTTTCTCGAAGTAGCCGAAATCCCACTGCGGCTGTTTCTGCAGCGCGTCGGTGAGCCGCTCGATGGTGTGCGCGATGTCGCCCACCACCTCGATCTGCGGGAAGTACACCGCGTCCACCTCGGCCGAGGAGAAGTTGATGTGGATCACCGTGCGCCGTCCCTTGTGCATGAAGAACGGCGGTTTCTCCACCACGTCGTGGCCCGCGTTGATGATCACGTCGGCGGCGTCGATCGCACGGTGCACGAAGTCGCCGTCGGACAGCGCGGCGTTGCCCAGCCACAGCGGGTGGTCCTCATCCACCACGCCCTTGCCCATCTGCGTGGTGAAGAACGGGATGCCCAGCTTGTCGATGAAGGCGCGCAGCGCCACCGCGGTGCGCTGGCGGTTCGCCGCGGCGCCGATCATCAGGATCGGGTGCTTCGCCTGGCTGATCGCCTCGCCGGCCTGCACCAGCGCCGCGTCATCGGGCGAGGGGCGGCGCGCGTATTCGGTGGGCAGCAGGATCGCGTCGTTCACGTCGTCGCGGGCGATGTCCTCGGGCAGTTCCAGGTGCGCTGCGCCGGGGCGTTCTTCCTCGGCGCGGCGGAACGCTTCGCGTATCCGCGCCGGGATCGTCGCGGCGGATACCAGCTGGCGCGTGTACTTGGTGAGCGGCTGCATCATGTCCACCACGTCCACCAGCTGGAACAGGCCCTGCTTGTGCAGGCGGATGGGTTTCTGCCCGGTGATCATCAGCATCGGCATCGCGCCGAGCTGCGCATAGGCCGCCGCGGTGACCAGGTTGGTCGCGCCCGGCCCCAGCGTGGAGAGCGCCACGCCGGCCTCGCCGGTGAGCCGGCCCCAGGTGGCCGCCATGAAGCCGGCGGCCTGCTCGTGGCGGGTGACGATCAGCCTGATCGAGGACTCGCGCAGCGCCTCGACCAGATCGAGGTTCTCCTCGCCCGGCACGCCGAAGATGCAGCGCACACCTTCGGCTTCCAGCGCCTTCACGAACAGGGACGCAGCTTTCATGCACGACCTCCGCGGGAAGGCGGCAGGATGAGCGATGTTGCGTTCAGCGCACGTGAGCAGATGTCACGCGTCGTCCACGTGCAGCGGCAATTCGCCGTCGGCGAGGCGCGCGCGCAACGCAGTGCCGAGTTCGACGCCCTGCGCGGAACGCAGCACCTTGCCTTCGGCGTCGAACAGGATCGCGTAGCCGCGTTCCAGCGTGGCCAGCGGGCTTACCGCGTGCAAGGTGCGGGCGGCCTGCTGCAGGGCGTGGCGTTCGCGTTCCAGCTGGCGCGTGATGGCCTGGCGCAGGCGCTGCGACTGTTCGGCGAGTTGGCGTTGCAGCAGGGCCAGCCGTTGTTGCGGATGGCGCGTCAGCAGGCGTGCATGCAGGCGGTCCAGCCGCGCACGCTGGCCTTGTCGCTGTTCGCGCAGCACCACGAGCAGGCGATGCTGCAGGTGGGCGAGGCGTTCGCGGTCGTGCGCCAGCCGCGCCTGCGGGCGCTGCGCCTGCAGGCGCGCGAACAGGTGGTCGACGCGCTGGCCCAGCGCCTGCAAGCGGCGCTGCTGCAGCGTGGCGAGACGCTGCTGCAGCTGGCGCAGGTGGCGCAGCGTGGTCTGCGCGTCGGGCACCAGCAGCTCAGCGGCGGCCGAGGGCGTGGGGGCGCGCAGGTCGGCCACGAAGTCGGCGATGCTGAAATCGACTTCATGGCCTACCGCGCTCACCACTGGCACCGCGCTGGCGTGGATCGCGCGCGCCACGGCTTCGTCGTTGAACGCCCACAGGTCTTCCAGCGAGCCGCCGCCGCGGGTGACCAGCAGCATGTCATAGCGGGCACTGGCCGAAGCTTTCTTCAGCATCGCCACGATGGCGGGCGGCGCCTCGCGGCCCTGCACCGGTACCGGCAGCACATCTACATCAGCCAGCGGCCAGCGGCGCGACAGCACGCTCAGCACGTCGCGGATCGCCGCGCCGGTGGCGGAGGTGATCACGCCGATGCGCCGTGCGTAGCGGGGCAGGGGACGCTTGCGTGCGGGATCGAACAGGCCCTCGGCGTCGAGCTTGGCCTTCAGCTGCTCGAAGGCGCGCTGTAACGCGCCTTCGCCGGCTGGCTCCATGTGTTCGGCCACCAGCTGGAATTCGCCGCGCGGCTCGTACAGGCCCACCCGCGCGCGCAGCAGCACCTGCATGCCGTCCACGGGCTTGAAGCGCAGCGCAGCGCTTTTCGGGCGGAACATCGCGCAGCGCACCTGGGCGCCGCTGTCCTTCAGCGTGAAGTAGAGATGCCCGGAGCCGGGGCGCGCCACGTTGGACAGCTCGCCCTCGATCCACACCAGCGGCAGCGCGTCCTCCAGCAGCCCGCGCACCAGCCGGTTCAGCGTGCTGGGCGTGAGGATGTGGCGGGGCGGGGCGGCGTGGTCGTCGGACGCGTGCATGGGAGAGCGAGCCTAGCACGTCTTGCCGAGGCGCCAGCAGCTTGCATAACAGTGGTTTGGCGAACGTTGTGCAGGTGATGCCTGATATGCGGGCGCCGCGGATCAGTCCACCGTGTCGTCCGGTTTGCGGCGGCGTTCGCGCCAGGCGCGGATGGCGAGGTTCAAGGCCAGCCACGCGCACAGCAGGCCCAGCGGCCAGGCCAGCACCGCGGGCCACCACCACGCCATCGCCGCGAGCAGCAGCAGGGCCAGCGCGCCGAACGCCAGCGGACCGGCGTCGGCGCGGCCCAGCACGCGCTGGTTGACCAGCGCCGCGCCCATGCGGTTGGCGAGGCGGATCGCTCCGGTGGCGGCGCGGCTGGAACTGCCGCCGTCGTGGCGCGTGCGCGGCGGGCGCTCGGTGGCGCCGCTCAGCTTGTCGCGGCGATGCCGACGCGGGCTCAGCACGATCTCGGTGGCGTTGCCGAGGTCGCACTCGTACTGCGCGGCGAGTTGCGCGGCGAAGCCGGCGTCCTCGATCGCCACGTCGATCTCGCGGTTGCTCAGCCAGCTGGCGAGGTTGAGGTTGGAGGAACCCACCCGCGCCCACTGGCCGTCGGCCACCGCGGTCTTGGCGTGCAGCATCGAGCCGTTCCACTCGAACACGCGGATGCCGGCCTGCAGCAGCGGCCGGTAACCTGCGCGCGACAGGTTGGCCACCAGCGGCAGGTCGCTGCTGCCGGGCACCAGCAGGCGCACGTCCACGCCGTCGCGCGCGGCTGCAGTCAGTGCCTGCACATAGGGCGCTGTGCCCACGAAATAGGCGTCGGTGAGCCACAGGGTGCGGCGCGCCAGCGCGGCGATCATCTGGTCGAGCCGGTAGATGCCGGCGCTGGACGGCTGGGTGGCGATCAGGCGCAGCGCCACGTTGCCTGCTGCGATCTCCACTGGCGGTAGCTCCGGCAGCTCGCCGCCGGTTTCGGCCCAGCTCTGCGCGAACGCAGCCTGCATCTCGGCCACCACCGGACCGCGCAGCGCGACCCCGGTGTCGCGCCACGGCGGCACGCCGCGCTGCGCATCGCCCAGCCATTTCGCGCTGATGCACACGCCGGAGAGAAAGCCCTGCATGCCGTCCACGACCAGCAGCTTGCGGTGATCGCGGCTGATCCAGCCGAACGGCTGGCCGAGCTTGGGCGGGTTGAAGACACGCACCTGGCCGCCGGCGGCGCGCAATGGCTGCCAGAACGCAGAACCGGACTGGCCAAGGCAACCCATCCAGTCGGCCACCACGGCCACGAATACGCCGGAGCGCGCGCGCTCGGCCAGCGCATCGCGAAACGCGCGGCCGATCTGGTCGTTGCGGATGATGTAGTTCTCCAGCAGCACGCAGCGCTGCGCGCCGCGGATCGCAGCCAGCCAGGCGGCGTAATGCGCCTCGGCGTCGATCAGTAGCTCCACCGCGTTGCCGCCCAGCAGCGGCGCGCCCGCGCTGCGGCTCAACGCCTGTTCGGCCAGCAGGCGGGTGGCGGGAGACAACAGCGGCGAAGTCGCGGGCATGGGGGGAGTGTGCCATGCCGGGCGACCCGGTTTTGCCGTGCGGTCATGGACGTTCCGTTATGCTTGTCGCCTGCGCCGCGACGTGAAGCGGCGGAATCTTCCCCGGTTGCCTGCATGAACGAATCCTCTACTTCGAAACCGCGCGAGGCCCAGCCAGAAGCGCGCCGTCCCAGCGTCGGCGTGCAGATCGGCAAGGTGACGGTGGGTGGCGGCGCGCCCATCGTGGTGCAGTCGATGACGAACACCGACACCGAGGATCCGGTCGCCACCGCGAAGCAGATCGCCGAACTGGCGCGCGCCGGTTCCGAACTGGTGCGCATCACGGTGAACACGCCGGCCGCGGCGGCGGCGGTGCCGCGCATCGCCGAGCGGCTGGCGATGATGGGCGTGGACGTGCCGATCATCGGCGACTTCCACTACAACGGCCACCAGCTGCTGGAACACGAGCCGGCCTGCGCCGAGGCGCTGGCGAAGTACCGCATCAATCCCGGCAACGTCGGTTTCGGCAAGAAGAAGGACGCGCAGTTCGGCGCGATCATCGAGAAGGCGATCCAGTACGGCAAGCCGGTGCGCATCGGCGCGAACTGGGGTTCGCTGGACCAGGCGATGGTCGCCATCCTGATGGACGAGAACCACACGCGTGCCGAGCCGTGGGACGCCAGCCACGTGGCGCGCGAGGCGCTGATCCGTTCGGCGCTGGACTCGGCCGTGCTGGCCGAGAAGATCGGCCTGCCGCGCGACCGCATCATCCTGTCGTGCAAGGTGTCCGGCGTGCAGGAGCTGATCGCGGTGTACCGCGACATCGCCGCGCGCTGCGACTACGCGCTGCACCTGGGCCTGACCGAGGCAGGCATGGGCTCCAAGGGCATCACCGCTTCCAGTGCTGCGCTGGCGGTGCTGCTGCAGGAAGGCATCGGCGACACTATCCGCATCTCGCTCACGCCGGAGCCGGGCGCCTCGCGCACCGGCGAGGTGATCGTGGCGCAGGAGCTGCTGCAGACCATGGGCCTGCGCTCGTTCACGCCGCTGGTCACCGCCTGCCCGGGCTGCGGCCGCACCACCAGCGAGTTCTTCCAGGAGCTGGCCAAGACCGTGCAGGAACACGTGCGCGCGCAGATGCCGACGTGGCGGGTGAAGTACGACGGCGTGGAGAACCTCACCCTGGCGGTGATGGGCTGCGTGGTGAACGGGCCGGGTGAATCCAAGCACGCCAACATCGGCATTTCGTTGCCAGGCAACGGCGAGGCGCCGGCGGCGCCGGTGTTCATCGACGGCGAGAAGGCGATGACTTTGCGGGGCGACAACATCGCCAGCGAGTTCGTGGGCATCCTCGACGACTACGTGGCGCGCAAGTACACCAGCCGCGCCGGCTGAGCGCGGCGCTTCACTCCAAGACTCCGACAACGACACGCTGGAACCGAGCATGAGCGATCTGCCCCACTGCCCGATGTGCAACTCCGCCTACACCTACGAGGACGGCGGCCTGCTGGTCTGCCCCGAGTGCGCGCACGAGTGGTCGAGGGAGGCGGCAGCCGCCGCCGAGAGCGACGAGCTGGTGGTGAAGGACGCCAACGGCAACCGGCTGGCCGACGGCGACAGCGTCACAGTGATCAAGGACCTCAAGGTCAAGGGCTCGTCCCTCGTGGTCAAGGTCGGCACCAAGGTCAAGAACATCCGCCTGGTGGAAGGCGACCACGACATCGACTGCAAGATCGACGGCATCGGCCCGATGAAGCTGAAGTCGGAGTTCGTGCGCAAGGCCTGAGCCGATGCGCATGCAGTGGGCGAATCCAGCGAATGGGTAGTGCCGGGCAGTTGAGACGTCCATCGCAGGACCGGCGATCGCGCCTCGACGGTCAGGTCGGGGCATGGCGGAATGCCCTTCTCGACAGGGTCGGGGGAATCGCTGCATGCGGATAAGTCCGCCATTGCGGATCGCGGGCGTGTATGTGCTTGTCGCCGCGATCTGGATCTGGTGTTCCGACCGCGCGGTGGACGTACTGGTGCCGGATGCGGGTCTGCGCATGGAACTGCAGACGTTCAAGGGCTGGATCTTCGTGCTGGCCACCGGCGTGTTGCTGTACTGGATGATCCGGCGCGACGTGCGGCGCCTGCAGTTGGGCAACCGCCGCCTGCGCATGGGGCGCGAGCAGGCGCTGCGCGTGCTGGTGACGGCGATGGACGTGCGCCACCAGGAGACCGGCCAGCACTCCGAACGCGTGGCGCGCATGGCCACCGAACTGGCGCGGCTGGACGGGGTGCGCAGCCGCGCGCTGGACGAGCTGCGGCTGGGCGCGCTGCTGCACGACATCGGCAAGCTGGCGCTGCCGGACACGATCCTCACCAAACCGGACCCGCTGGACGAGGCGGAACGGAGGTTGATGCGCGAGCATCCGCGGATCGGTCATGAACTGCTGCAGCAGGTGGACTTCCTGCGCGGCTCCAGCGAGGTGCCGTACGGCCATCACGAGCGCTGGGACGGCGGCGGCTATCCGCAGGGGCTGCGCGGTGAGGCGATTCCGCTGGCCGCACGCATCTTCAGCGTGATCGACGTATGGGACGCGCTGATCACCGAGCGCGTCTACAAGCCGGCCTGGCCGGAGGCGCGGGTGCTCGACTACCTGCGCGAGGTCGCCGGCAGCCAGCTCGATCCGCGGCTGGTCGAACTGTTCCTCGCCCATTACGCGGCGCTGAAGCAGGTGGCGGTGCCAGAAGCGGCGCCGGTTCAGCCGGGCGCCTGAGCCGCATCCGGCTGGAGCAGCGCCGCCGTGGCGTCGGTCCAGGCGCCCGGGCGGCCGGGCAGGGCGACGAGCCGTGCCGCCTCGCGCAGGTAGCGTTCGCGCGGGATCTCCTCCGCACCCAGGCCCAGGGTGTGCGCATTCGCCACCTGCGCGTCGATCAGCGGCCAGCCCCAGTGCCGCAGCAGGCCGGCTAGCGCCACCAGGGCGAGCTTGGAGCCGCCGCTCTCGGCGCTGAACATCGATTCGCCGCAGAACAGCTGGCCGATGGCGAGGCCGTAGACGCCGCCCACCAGCCGCGCGCCGTCCCATACCTCGACGCTGTGCGCGTGGCCGAGCCGGTGCAGCGCGACGTAGGCCTCGATCATCTCGGGCAGGATCCAGGTGCCGGCATGGCCGTCGCGCGGCGCGGCGCAAGCGTGGATCACCGCCTCGAATGCGCGATCCACGCTGACCCGCCACGGCTTGCCGCGCAGCTGTCGGCGCAGGCTGCGGTTGATGCGCAGTGTTTCGGGGCGGAACACGCAGCGCGGATCGGGCGACCACCACAGGATCGGCTCCCGCTCGCCGTACCAGGGGAAGATGCCCTGGCCGTAGGCGGTGAGGAGGCGTGTGGGCGAGAGATCGCCGCCGAACGCGAGCAGGCCGTTCGGTTCGTGCAGCGCGGAGCGCGGATCGGGAAAGTGCGTCGGCGCGGCAGGATCGAGTTCTGGCAGGCGAATCATCGCGCGCCACCTCGCGCATACGGGCTGTGTTCCACCAGTTCCCGCGCGTAATCGTCCATCGATGCCGCTTCGTGCTGCAGGGCTTCGCGCACGGCAGCGCGGAAGCCTTCGTGCAGGATCAGGTGACGCGAATGCGTGCGCACGGGCAGGAAACCGCGCGCCAGCTTGTGCTCGCCCTGCGCGCCGGGTTCGAAGCACTGCAGGCCGCGTGCGATCGCGTGTTCGATGCCGCGGTAGTAGCACAGCTCGAAATGCAGGCCAGGCACGTCGACACGGCTGCCCCAGTAGCGGCCGTAGAGCACGCCGTCGCCTTCGAGGAACAGCGCCATCGCCGCGATGCCGGCCTCGTCGTGCGCCAGCGCCAGCTGCGCCATGCCGCCCAGCGCACCGAGCCGGTGGAAGAATTCCGCGGTAAGCGCGGCGTGGTTGCCCTTGGCATCGAAGGTGGCGAGGTAGAGCGCATGCACCGCATCCCATTCTGCCTCGCTCAGCGTGTTGCCGCTGCGCCACTCCAGGCGCAGGCCGCCGGCGGCGACATGGGCGCGTTCGTGGCGGATGTTCGCGCGTTTCTTGTGGTTGAGCGCGGCGAGGAAACCGTCGAAGTCGCGCCAGCCGCGGTTGCGCCAGTGGAACTGCACGTCCGAGCGCGCCAGCCAGTCCGCGCCGAACGCGGCGGCTTCTTCGTCGGGGAGGAAGTTGGCGTGTACCGACGACAGTTGCAGGCGTTCCGCCTCGCGACGCATGGTGTCCACCAGTGCATGCCGCAGTTCGTCGTTGCCGCCGGTGAGCAGGCGCGGCCCGGCCACCGGTGAATAGGGCACGCCGCACAGCAGCTTGGGGTAGTAGTCGCCGCCGGCGCGCTCCCAGGCGGCCGCCCAGCTCCAGTCGAACACGAACTCGCCGTGCGAGTTGCCCTTCAGGTAGAGCGGCGCGGCGGCGAGCAGTCGTCCGCGTTCGTACAGGCCGAGGTGGTGCGCCTGCCAGCCCCAGGCAGGGCGGACGCAGCCCGTGTCTTCCAGCGCATGCAGGAAGGCGTGGGACACGAACGGGTTGCTGTCGGGGCGCAGCGCATCCCAATCAGCGGGCGGGATGTCGGCGATGCGGTCGTGGAAGCGTGCTTCGATCACGCGCAAAGGTTAGTGCAGCGCGGGCAATTGCGCGGCAAGCATCTGCACGAAGGCGTCGGGACGGCCGTAGCAGTGGTGGTGCGGCAGCAACGTGCGGCGCCCGCCGGTTTCCAGCATCAGGGTGGGAAAGCCCTGGCCGCCTACCTCGTCCAGCAGCCGGCGGCCGGCCTGCACGTGTTCGAACACGGCATGGCCGTCGGCGGCGGCGAAGGCCAATGCGAAACGCACGCCGTCCAGCCCGGTCTCCTCGGCCAGTTCGGCGAGCACGGCGGGCTCGGCCACGCGCAGGCCACGCTGGTAGTGCGCGTTCTGGATCGCCACCAGCATCGGGTACGCCTTCGCGGCGTCCATCGATTCGGCGGCGAGCACGGCGGCGATCGGTGGCAACGAATACAGCACGGTGCCGTCGTCGGCCAGCAGGCCCTGCTTGTAGGCCTCGCCGAAGGGCTGGCCACTAAGCTGGGCGATGCGTTCGTCCGAATGCACGATGTGTTGCGCCAGCGCGGCATCGACGTGGCGCGGTTCGCCGAACAGGCCGCCGCTGTGCAGTCGCAATGCGAGGCGGCCGCCCAGCTGCGCCAGCGCCGCACCCACCAGCGGCTGCGCGGCGTAGCACCAGCCGCACAGCGGATCGTGGATGTAGTGCAGCGTGGCGGTGCTCATGCTTGGTCCTGACTGGTTTCGATTTTCGGCAGCCCGCCACCGTTCACCCTGAGCGTAGGCCCGAAGGGCCGAAGTCGAAGGGGGATCATGGCGGCGCTTCGACTTCGCTTGCTATCGCAAGCTACGCTCAGCGCGAACGGAGTCATTGAGACGCGGTTGTCTGCTTCAGCCGACCGGCTTCTGCTGGTCCAGCCAGCGCTCGGCGTCGAGAGCGGCCATGCAGCCGAAGCCGGCCGAGGTGATCGCCTGGCGGTAGACGTGGTCGGCCACGTCGCCGGCAGCGAACACGCCGGGCACCGAGGTCATCGTGGCCATGCCGCTCTGGCCGCTGTGGATCTTCAGGTAGCCGTCGTGCATCTCCAACTGGCCCTCGAAGATGCCGGTGTTGGGAGTGTGGCCGATCGCCACGAAGAAGCCGGTGGCGGCGATGTCGCGGGTGGCGCCGGAGTTGACGTCCTTCACGCGCACGCCGGTGACGCCGGAGTCGTCGCCCAGCACCTCGTCCACGGTGTGGTTCCACACCAGCTCGATC
>DATEKS010000210.1:0-9719 GCA_035277325.1 Rhodanobacter sp. | reverse complement strand
TCGCCAAGGAATACCCGCAGATCGAGTTCAACGAGATGATCGTGGACAACACCTGCATGCAGCTGGTGATGAAGCCCGAGCAGTTCGACGTGATCGTCACCACCAACCTGTTCGGCGACATCCTGTCGGATCTCTGCGCCGGCTTGGTCGGCGGCCTGGGCCTGGCGCCGGGCGACAACATCGGCACCGAGGCCGCGATCTTCGAGGCCGTGCACGGCTCGGCGCCCGACATCGCCGGCAAGGGCATCGCCAACCCCTGCGCACTGCTGCTGGCCGCGGCCGATATGCTCGACCACCTCGGCATGGTGGCCAAGGGCGACAAGCTGCGCGCCGCGATCCGCGACACCATGACGAACGACCGCGACAGCGTGACGCCGGACCTCGGCGGCAAGGGCAGCACCGAGAGCTTCGGCGCGGCCATCGCGAAGCGCGTCCAGGGCTGAGCGCCCGCGACATCGACAGGCAGGGCCGCGGCATCGTCCGCGGCCTTGTCGTTTTTGGAGCGCGCACCGGCGGTTGCTAGCATGGGCGTTCCGAGCCTGCCGCCCGACCATCCGATGGATATCGCTTTCTGGGTCTACGTCTACATCGCCGCCGCCGTGCAGGCCGCGCTGCTGGCGCTGGCGTTGTGGCGCCGTTCCGCCAACCGCGGGGCGAACCGCTTGCTCGCCGTGTGGGTGGCGCTGACCGGCATCGACCTGGCGGTGAAGGCTGCCTACTGGCACACGCTGGCGCCGGAGTGGTTCCGCGCCTACCGCTTCGTGGCGCTGTTTCCGTTCCTCTACGGCAGCCTGTTCTTCCTCTACGTGCGGGCGCTGACCCGGGGCGTCGGGTTCCGCTGGCGCGACCTGCGGCACCTGCTCGGCTTCGTAGTGATGCTGCTGGCCACCGGCCACGTGCTGCTGGCGGGTCCGGCGCGATTGCAGGCGATGTCGTCGGGCTGGATTGCCGGCGAGCGCTCGATCGGCCGCTGGTTCGACATCGCGCTGTTCGTCTACAGCCTCAGCTATGTGGCGGCAGCGCTGGTCCGGGTGCACCGCTACCGCCAGCGCCTGCGCGAGCGGCGCTCCGACGCCGACCGCCTGTCGCTGCGCTGGATCGACGCCATGGCGGCCTGCCAGGTGGTGATCTGGTGCATCGCCATCGTGCAGGCGCTGGTGTACCTGCCTATCCTCAACTACGGCCTGCTGTTCGGCGCCATCGCGGGCTGGATCTGCGTGGTGGGCTGGTTCAGCCTGGGCCAGCCGCCGGTGGCGATCGAGCCCGAGGCCGCTCCGGCGGATACGGCGACGCCCATCGCGAACGCCGAACCGGACGACGCGCGCCACGACGCGGTGCAGGCGCGCCTCGCGGCGTTGATGGAAGGCGCCGCGCCGCTGTACCTGGAGCCGGCGCTGACCATCGGCCAGGTGGCGAAGCGCAGCGGCTATCCCGAGTACCTGGTGTCAACGGTGATCAACCGCCGCTTCGGCGGCACGTTCTGGGACTACATCAACCGGCTGCGCGTGGAGGCGGCGCGGGCCTGCCTGGCCGATGCCGGCGACACCCGCAGCATCCTCGACATCGCCTACGCCTGCGGCTTCACCTCCAAGTCCACCTTCAACGCCGCCTTCAAGCGGCAGCTGGGCGAGACGCCCAGCGCCTACCGCAAGGCAGCCCGGCCGCTCACGGCTGGTGTGGATGGTGCAGGGCCGTGATGATCGCGGCTACCAGGTCGCCGGTGTGGTCGCCGTAATCCAGCGAGATGCCCATGCGCACCACGACGAGCTTTTCCGACGGCACGATCACCACGTACTGCCCGAACGCGCCGCGCGCGTAGTACATGTCCTTCGGCAGCTGCGGCATCCCCCAGGGCGCGTTCCACACCGGCACCCGGGTGTCGTGCTTGATGTTCAACCAGAAGCCGGCGCCGTAGCCCGTGTCCAGCGTCTGCGAACGGCTGTAGGCCACCCAGCCTTCGGGCAGGATGCGCTTGCCGTCGGCCACGCCGTCGTCGAGGTAAAGCTGGCCGAAGCGGGCGAAGTCGCGCGCGGTGCCGTAGCTGCCGCCCGAGCCGACTAGGGTGCCGTCGGCATCGGTCTGGATCACCGTATGCGCCATGCCCAGCGGCGCGAACAGCTCGCGCCGCGCGAACCGTTCGGCGTCCACGGCGCTGCCGCCGGCGGCGTCGGTGACGATGCGGCCGAGAAGCACGTAGTCCAGGTTGCCGTAGGCCCAGGTGGTGCCGGGCGTGTAGGCCAGCGGGGTTCGTGCCGCGTAGCCGGCCATGTCGCGTTCCAGGAATACCATGCGCGTCAGCGGGTTCACCACACCGTCGGTCTCGTCGAACGGCAGGCCACTGTCCATGCGCAGCAACTGGTCGACGGTGATCGCATGATGCGGGTTGCCGGGCGACTGCCACGCGGGGATGGGCGCTGGCTGGTTCAGTTGCAGTCGGCCGTCGCGCACCAGGATGCCGATCAGTGCATGGGTCAGCGACTTGGTCAGCGAATGCGCCCAGATCGGCGTGTCCGGCCCGTAGCCGGGTGCGTAGCGCTCGGCAATCAGCCGGCCATCGTGCAGCACCACGACGGCCTTGGTGTTGCGCGGGTGCGCGGGATCGGGCTCGGCGAAGGCGCGGTCGAGCGCGGCGCGGATGGCGGGATCGTCCGATTCGACCAGGTCGTCCGGGTAGGTGCTGGCGATGGCCGCAGGCGTGAAGCCGGCGGCCTCGGGCACCGGGCCGTCGCCGTGCATCAGCAGGCAGCCCAGCCCCGGGCGATACACAGCGCGCGCACCGAAGGCGCCCAGCACGCTGGCGTGCACCTCGCGCCGCGCGTGGTCGATGTGCCAGCGGAACGCCCAGCGGATGCCGCGCAGCATGGGCGCATGCTGTTCGCGGAACACGCCGTCGGGATCGACCTGGCTGACGAAGGCCGTATCACACAACCCGCGGCTGACCGAGCCGGTGGCGAGCAGCAGCAGAGGCCGACCCGCAGTGCCGAGCCAGGCCACGCCCGCGAGCAAGACGGCCAGCACCAGGCCAAGGACGATTTTCAGGATGCGCATGATCATGGTGTTCTTCCCTTGTTTCACGAATGCGACGCCAGGGCGATGGCGGATGGATGCAAGCGGGCGGTGGGGCGGCGCAGCAACAGCTCGCACACGGCCAGGTTGAGCGGCCAGCAGGCCCAGGTGGTGAAGACGTAGACGGACAGGGATGGCAGCTGCAGGGCGAAGCCGATGCCCAGGATCAGCCGCAGGCTCACCGCGGCGAAGGTCAGCGCGGCGGTGCGGCACATCCAGCGGCGATGGCCGGCGATGTCGCGAGCCACGATGCGGCGGATGCCGTTGCCCATGCAGAACAGCCAGGCCAGGGCCAGGGCGGCCAGGGCCACGCCGGTGGCCGCGCCGCCTTGCGTGTGCCGGGACATCGACAGGGCGGCGAGGGCCGCTACCAAGATGCCGCTGGCGGACAGCCAGCCACTCACCCGGTGCAGGCGGGGTGCGAGCCGGCGCACGGTCGTGCTCAGCTGCAGCGGAGTCAGCAGCAGTGCCAACCCGGCACCGAAGAAGTGCGCCGGCACGTCCAGCCCCGACACGGCGAACTGGGCGGCGAAGCGGTTGTACGGCGAATGCTCGCGGTAGAGGTAGGCGAATGCGTAGGCGGCGACCGCGATCGAAAGCGCGGTGAACGCCAGGATGGCCAGGCCGCGCAGTAGCCTGGCGGATTGTTCGTGCATGGGACTGTCCCCGGTCGTCGGAAGGAGCAGCCAGCATGCGGCGGCGCGCGTCCAGCCTCGTCCGGGACGGCGGAGCCGTACCGTGGCGCGTGCCGCGCAGGTGCGATCCGGCCGGTTCGGACGTGTCCGGGGCCGACCGGAGTCCATGGACAGGCTCTAAGATGCGCGCTCGCCTGCCGGTACGCCGCCGGCAACGGTTGCCGAACGACGGGAGAGTGCATGAAGGCAAGGGAGTGGCTGTCGGGATGGCGGAACGGCAGGGATCGTCCGGCAGTGCGCTGCATCGCGACCGTGGCCGATGGCCTGGCCGGCGGTCGTGACAATTTCCTGCTGCTGCGGCTGTTGGCGGCAAGCCTTGTGATCTACGGCCATGCGCCTGCCATCACCGGCGGCCGGGGCTGGCCGGACATCTTCGTCTGGCTGGGTTGGGGCAGCTACTCCGGCGATCTGGCGGTGGACGTGTTCTTCGTGGTCAGCGGCTTCATGATCGCCGGCAGCTATCTGCGCCGGCGCCATCTGGCTGATTTCCTGTGGGGGCGGTTGCTGCGCATCTATCCCGCCTATATCACCTGCTTACTGGGCACGTCCTTTGTGCTGGGTGCCGCGTGCACCAGCCTGCCGTTGCATGACTACTACGGCAGCCACGAAGTGATGCGCTACGTGTCGAAGAACGTCCAGCTTGGGAAGGGGCTGCTCTGGGAGCTGCCGGGCGTGTTCACCGGCAATCCGAAGCTGGCATTCGTCAACGGTTCGATCTGGACCTTGCCGGCCGAGGTGCGCATGTACCTGTGGGTGGCGTTGGCGGGCGTGCTGGGCATCCTGCCGCGGCGCTGGTGCTGCAACCTGCTGCTGGCGGCATTGTTTGTTTGCGGACTGCTGGCTCCCACGCATGTGCCGCTGGTGCCGCTGGCTTCGTTCCTGCGGCTGGCCGGCTGCTTCGCGCTGGGCGTGTTCTGCTGCGTCAATCGCGAGCGCATCCCGGTGGGCTGGTGGTGCGTGGCCGTGCTGGCCGTACTGGCGTGGCTGCTGCACGCGACGCCGCTTTATCCGTCCGTCTTCGCGCTGGCGCTCACCGCCTTCGTGTTCGCGTTCGGTTATGCCTCGCCGTGGCTGGGGTGCCTGCGCTTCGGCGACTACTCGTATGGCTTGTACCTGTGGGGTTACCCGATGCAGCAGCTGGTGGCGCATCTCGTCCCGCGGTTGACGCCGACGGGCAACATCCTGCTGGCGTGGCCACTGGCCATGCTGCTGGCGGTGCTGTCCTGGCACTTGGTTGAGCGGCCGGCGCTGCGGCTGAAATCCTTGCCGGGGGCGATGCAAGCGAGGGCGCGGGGGATGTTCGCGCGCATCCGCGCAGGCAGTTGAGAGCCTGCGCGGATACGCCCTGCCGCGTCAGTGTGACGCGGGCTTGTAGTGGCCGCCTTCCGTGCGCACGGCGATGTTGAGCCGGTTCCAGGTATTGATGAGGCCGATCAGCAGGACCAGGTCGATCACGGCCGCGTCGTCGAAATGCTGGTGCAGCCGCTCGTAGAGCGCGTCGGACACCGACTCGTGCGATGGCAGCTCGGTGAGTTCCTCCGCGAAGGCCAGGGCAGCCTGTTCGGCTTCGCTGTACAGCTTGGTCTCGCGCCAGGCGGGCAGCAGGTACAGGCGCTGTTCGGTTTCGCCGGCGGCACGGGCATCCTTGCTGTGCATGTCCAGGCAGAACGCGCAGCCGTTGATCTGCGAGCAGCGCATCAGCACGAGGTCGGCCAGCTTCGCGTCAAGGTGGCCGCGCGCGCGGATTTCCTCGCCGAGCTTGATCAGCGGCTGCATGGTGGCGTAGTGGCGCTGGATGGAAATGCGGGTCATAGGGAAACTCCTCTGCTCAGTGGGATGGCGGTCGGAATGGACCGTTCAGTGCAAGGACGTGCTGGCAGGTGGATTCGTTACCGTCGCCGCCAGGCGGGCGAGCTTGCCCGGGTGGCGCAGCGCGTGGATGGCGGTGATGTGTTCGCCGTCGCCCTCGACCCAGATCGCCGTGGTCAGCGTGCTGCCGGACCAGGCCAGCAGGGCTGGTGCCCCGTTGAGCGTGAGCAGGCTGTAGCGCAGCGGCTGCAGGCGGGTGTTGTGGGCGATCTGCAGGTACAGCCGTGCCAGCCGCTCGGCGCCTTGCAGCGGATGCAGGGTGGCGGCCACCACGCCGCCGCCGTCCGAGATGTGGATGGCGTCCTCGGCGAACAGCGCCTGCAGCGATTCCAGCGTGGGTTGCTCCATCGCCGCGATGAAGCGCTGCAGCAGGCGCTGCTGGGCACGTGCGTCCACGCTGAAGCGCGGACGGTCCTCGCGCAGCCGTGCCTTGGCGCGATGCACGCGCTGGCGGCAGGCGTTCTCGTTGATGCCGAGGATGGCCGCCGTCTCGGCGTGGCTGTAGTCGAACACCTCGTTGAGCAGGAAGGCGGCGCGCTCGTCCGGGCCCAGCCGTTCCAGCAGGGTGAGGAAGGAGAGCGTGAGGGTCTGGTCGCGCTCCAGCGCAACTTCGGGCGTCTCGGTACCTGTGCCCGCCACAGGCGCGGCTTCGTCCGCCAGCGGCTCGGGCAGCCACGGGCCGGGATAGTGCTCGCGCTCGGTCTTGGCGCGGCGCAGCCGGTCAAGGGCGATGCGGGTGGTCACGGTGACCAGCCAGGCCTCCGGGTCGTCCAGTGCGTCGGTATCCTGCGCATGCCAGCGCAGCCAGGCATCGTGTAGCACGTCCTCGGCGTCGGCGGGCGTGCCGAGCATGCGGTAGGCCAGCCCGAACAGGCGCTGGCGGTGTTGCTGGAACAGGGCGGTTTGCGTATCCACGGCGGTTTCCTCGAGGGGATCGCGGCAAGGACGCGCGGGTGACCCCTGGCGTTACCGCTTCAGCGGACGAACGGCCACGGCGCGCAGACGATCAGCCAGGCCAGCACCAGCATGCCCAGGTATTTCAGCGTGCGGAACAGCTTCGGGTGCTTCTTCTTGAACGCGCGGTTGCGCTCGCGGTTGCGCTGGTTGAGCGCGAACACGCGATTGACGAAGCCGGTCTTCTCCTCCGGCGACTCGGTGTTCGGCGAGGCGGTGATCTTGCCCATGAACGCTCCCACGCGATGGTTGACCGCGCTCATCCAGTGAGTGCGCAGCGGGCGCTCCACGTCGGCGAACAGGATCACCCGGGTCTGGTCGGTCTTGTTCTCCACCCAGTGCACGTAGGTCTCGTCGAACACCACGTCCTTGCCGTCGCCCCAGGCGTGTTCTTCGCCGTCGACGAAGATGCGGCAGTCGCGCGAGTTCGGCGTGATCAGGCCCAGGTGGTAGCGCAGCGAGCCGGCGAACGGGTCGCGGTGCGGGTTGAGCCGGCTGTTCGGCGCCAGCGTGGCGAACATTGCCGCCTTGATGCTGGGGATGGATTTCAGCAGCGCCACGGTCTTCGGGCACAGCGTCTCGGCCGAGGCCAGCGGCTCGCCGTACCACTTCAGGTAGAAGCGCTTCCAGCCCTGCTTGAAGAAGCTGTTGAAACTGGCGTCGTTGCCGCTTTGTGCCGCGCGGATGTGACCCTCGTCGAACAGCGACAGCGCTTCCTCGCGGATGGTCTGCCAGTTCGCCTGCAGCAGGTCCAGCTGCGGAAAGCCGCGGCGGTCGAGGATGGGGCGCGCCGGCACCGCCGAGAACGCGTACATCAGCAGGTTGTACGGAGCGAAGATCGCGGAGTGGTCCACCAGCTGGCGGTCGAAGCGTAGCCGCGCGCGTCCGCGCAGGTGCACCAGCAGCACGCACAAGGCGAACAGCAGGATCAGGGCCAGCAGGACGAGGCGTGGGGTCATCGGGTCGGGCGGCAAGGTGGCACGGGGCAATGCGCCATTCTAGCGCCCGCGCCGTGAACCGCCGCGGTGGGACGGATCAGTGCGACAACACGCGCAGAGGCGCGCCGCCGGGCTGGTAGCCGCGGGCCAGCGCGCGTTGCACGTAGGCCACCGCCCGCCGCACCGCACTGCGCGGCGATTGCCCCCTGGTCAGTCCGGCGGCGACCGCCGAGGCCAGCGTGCAGCCGGTGCCGTGGGCTTCCAGCTTCAGCCGGGGATGGCGCAGCTCCATCACGCCGCGGCTGTCGAAAAAGCGGTCCACTACCTCGGGGCCGCTGCCGTGGCCACCCTTGAGCAGCACGCTTCCGGCGCCCAGTGCGCGCAGGTCGGCGCCGGCGCGGATGCAATCCTTCGCACTGTGGATCGGATAGCCAAGCAACGCCTCGGCCTCGGGCAGGTTGGGCGTGAGCACGTCGGCCAGCGGGATCAGCTCGTTCACCAGCACCGCGATCGCGCCCTCGTCGAGCAGGCGCGCGCCGCTGGTGGCGATCATCACCGGATCGACCACCAGCCATGCGGGCTTGCGCGCCGTCATCTCGCGCGCCACCAGCCGCACAATCGCCGCGCTGCCCAGCATGCCGGTCTTCACCGCGCCGATCGGAAAGTCGTCGAACACGGTGGCGATCTGGCTGCGGATGTGCGCCAGCGGCACCGGATGCACCGCGCTCACGCCGCGCGTGTTCTGCGAGGTGATCGCGGCGATCGCCGACAGGCCATGCACGCCACGCGCGTGGAAGGTCTTCAGGTCGGCCTGGATGCCCGCGCCACCGCCGGAGTCGGAGCCGGCGATGGTGAGGGCGATCGGTGGCGTTGGCGGTTTCTGCACGAGGTAGGCGTTCTTCCGATGGAGCGTGACGTTTTACAACGCCTCGGATGCAAAATCCGCCAGCCGCGAGCGTTCGCCGCGCCGCAGGGTGACATGGGCCGAGTGCTCCCACTGCTTGAAGCGATCCACCGCGTAGGTGAGGCCGGAGGTGGTTTCGGTGAGGTAGGGCGTGTCGATCTGCTCCACGTTGCCCAGGCAGACGATCTTGGTGCCGGGACCGGCGCGGGTGATCAGGGTCTTCATCTGCTTGGGCGTGAGGTTCTGCGCCTCGTCGATGATCAGGTAGCGGCTCAGGAAGGTACGCCCGCGCATGAAGTTCAGCGAGCGGATCTTGATGCGCGAGGCGAGCAGGTCGTTGGTGGCCTGGCGGCCCCAGCTGCCGCCTTCCTCGGGATTGGCCAGCACTTCGAGGTTGTCGGTGAGCGCGCCCATCCACGGCGTCATCTTCTCCTCCTCGGTGCCGGGCAGGAAGCCGATGTCCTCGCCGACCGAGACCGTGGCGCGGGTCATGATGATCTCGCGGTAGCGCTGCTGGTCCATCACCTGGGCCAGGCCGGCGGCAAGCGCGAGCAGGGTCTTGCCGGTGCCGGCGGTGCCCAGCAGGGTGACGAAGTCGATGTCCGGGTCCATCAGCGCGTTCAGTGCGAAGTTCTGCTCGCGGTTGCGCGCGGCGATGCCCCAGACGTGGTGGTTGGCGTGGCTGTGGTCGTCCATCAGCGCCAGGGTGGCCTTGCCTTCGTCCAGTTGCAGCACGCGCAGCTCGACACCGCCTTCGCCCGGCAGGTACAGGCACTCGTTGGGGTACCAGTCCTCGTCCTCGTGGCAGTCGAGCTTGTAGTAGGTGCGGCCGCGCTCGTTCCACGACTCGACCTCGGGGTGCCTGTCCCAGAAGTCCTCGGGCAGCGCGGCCGAGCCGGTGTAGAGCAGGGCGAAATCGTCCAGCGCGCGATCGTTTTCGTAGTCCTCCGCATCGATGCCGTAGATCTTCGCCTTGATGCGCAGGTTGATGTCCTTGGTGACCAGGATCACCGAGCGCTCGGGGTTCTGGTCGCGCAGTTCGATCACCGCGGCGAGGATCAGGTTGTCCGCCTTGCCGTGGTTGGCGCTGGTGCGCTGCTGGAAATAGAGCCGTCCCACCGCGGCGCCGCGCTTGAGGTTGATACCCTGAGGGCTGGCCAGTTCCAGGCCGTTGCTGATGCCGTGGCCGTTGCCGCGCACGATCAGCTCGTTGAGGAAGCGACTGACCTGGCGTCCGTTGCGCGAGACTTCCGAGGCGCCTTTCTTCTTCTCGTCCAGTTCCTCCAGCACCGT
>DATEKS010000209.1:0-11598 GCA_035277325.1 Rhodanobacter sp. | reverse complement strand
GAAAGGGCGCGGCTTTTCTCATAATGAGCGCCATGGACAACACAAGCCAGACTTCACCCGCCCTGCACCAGCTGCTGGACGGCGCCCGGCGGGCCCGTGCCCGTGGCGACCACGCGCAAGCCGGCCAGCTCGCCGTGCACGCGACGCGGATGGACGCCGACTGCGCCGAGGCGCACTACCTCGCCGGCCTGGCCTGCCTCGACACCCGGCAGCTGGGCCGCGCACTGGAACACCTGAACCGCGCCGTGGCCATCGAAACCGAAAACGCCGAATACGCCACGCACTTCGCGCGCGCACTGGCGATGTCGGGCCGCTACGGCCATGCCCTTCAGGTCGCCAACATCGCCTACGCGCTGACGCCGGCCGACCCGTTGACGCTGGACGCGCTGGGCGGCGTCTACATGCAATGCAACGCCTACGAGCGCGCCAACGTGATGTTCCGTCGTGCGGTGGCCGCGCTGCCGGACCATGCCGTCTGCCGTTTCAACGCCGCGGTGACCTCCACCTTCATCGGCAACCTCGCCGCCGCCGAGGCGCACTTCGACGCCTGCATCCAACGCATGCCGACATGCTGGCCGGCCTACGGGCTGCGCTCGCGCCTGCGCCGGCAGACGGCGGACGACAACCACGTCGAGGCCCTGCGCACGCTGCTGGCCACGCACGCCGCCGACGTCGACGCGCTGATCCATCTGCACAGCGCGCTCGCCAAGGAGTGCGAGGATCTCGGCGACTACGCCGCGTCCTTCGAGCACATGCGCCTCGGCAAGGCCGCCGCGCGCACGCGCGTGGAATACCGGCCCGAACAGGACCGCTCGATGGTCGACGCGCTGATCGCGGCGTTCCCGGGCAGCGTGGCCACCGATACCGGCTATGGCAGCGACGAACCCATCTTCGTCGTGGGCATGCCGCGCTCCGGCACCACCCTGGTGGAACGCATCCTGTCCAGCCATCCGGACGTCCACTCCGCCGGTGAGCTGACGGAGTTCGGCGCGCAGCTTTGCCGCCTTGCGCCTGCTGGCGCGCCAGCGACCCTGTGCCCGGAACTGATCGCGCAATCGCATCGCTACGACTGGCGCCAGCTCGGCCTGCGCTACGTGGACGGCACGCGCCCGCAAACCGCGCTCAAGCCCCGCTTCATCGACAAGCTGCCGCGCAACTTCCTCTATCTCGGGCTGATCGCCAAGGCATTGCCGAATGCGAAGATCGTCTGCCTGCGCCGCCACCCGCTCGACACCTGCCTCAGCAATTTCCGCGAAGCCTTCGCCGAAGACTCCGCCTTTTACGGCTACAGCTTCGACCTGCTCGACATCGGCCGCTTCTACATCCAGTTCGACCGCATGATGGCGCACTGGAACACGGTGCTGCCCGGCCGCATCCTGCAGCTGGACTACGAGACCCTGGTGTCCCGGCAGGAAACCGCCACGCGCCAGCTGCTCGCCCACTGCAACCTGGAATGGCACGACGCCTGCCTCGACTTCCAGAACAACCGCTCCGCCGTGGCCACCGCCAGTACGGCGCAGGTGCGCGAGGGAATCCACCGTCGCGCCGTGGGACGCTGGGAGAAATTCCGTCCCTGGCTGGGGCCGCTGGAAGAGCTGCTGCGCGATGCTGGCATCGATACATCGGCGGCGATACGGGATTGAAGGACGGGCGTCGGGGCAGTGCGGCCATTCATGGACTGTGCCCCCTGGGTCACCGGCCGACATGGCGGTGTCGACCACTCGGATGCGTCGACTGCCCACCTTTGGATTCAGCCACGCTTCCGAAACACGGCCCGCCGCCGCAAGCCCCAATGCACAGCGCTGTTCAGACGACGCGCGCTCCCAGCATGTCGAACGCGGCACCCCTCGTTCGTCGCACTGTCAGAGTCCGACCGAAGAGGAGAACCCCATGCAGTTCATGATGTTCGTGGTGAACGATCCTGCCGCCGAGCCCTACGACCCCGGGCAGGACAACATCGGCGAATGGGTGGCCGATACCTCAGGCAGTGGTGCACGGATCACCGGCGACCGGCTGCGGCCACCCTCGCACGCGAAGACCGTGCGCGTGCGCGCCGGCAAGACGCTGGTCAGCGATGGGCCGTTCACCGAATCGAAGGAATGGATCGCCGGCTTCGACCTGCTGGACTGCGCAAGCCTCGACGAGGCGATCGCGGTCGCTGCGCGCCACCCGATGGCCCGCTTCGGCAGCATCGAGTTGCGGCCGTTCTGGCCGCTCGACGTGGAAAAGGATCCGCGCCAGCGCAAGGAGCGCGAATCCGGCGCGTGAGCAGCAGCGGCACCTACGCCTGCAGCGCCGTCACCACGATCTCCACTTTCCACGCCGGATCGGCCAGGTGCGCCTCCACCGTGGCGCGCGCCGGCGCCCGCCCCGGCGTCACCCAGGCATCCCACGCGCGGTTCATCCCCGCGAAATCGGCGATGTCGGCGAGGAAGATCTGTGCGCGCAGGATGCGCGTCTTGTCGCTGCCCGCCTGCGCCAGCAGCGCATCGATCGCCGCCAGCACCTCGCGGGTCTGGGTCTCGATGTCGGCGTCCGCGGTCTCGGGCACCTGACCCGCCAGATAGACCACGCCGCCATGGATGCAGGCCTCGGACATGCGCGGGCCGGGTTCGATGCGTTGGATCACGGCGATACCTCCTCGAAAACATTGCGCTGGCGCCTCGTGGCGCGGTACGGGTCCACGACCCGGCAAGATCGTCATGCCACCCCGAGACCCTCGATGCCCGCGATGGCCGCGCCATCGAAACCGGCCAGCTCAGCGAAGCGCCGGCCGCGTTCGGCGTAGTCCTTGAACTGGTCGAAGCTGGGCGCACCGGGCGACAGCAGCACCACGCCGCCCGCGGGCGTGACGGTACGCGCCATCGTCACCGCGTCGGCGAAATCCTCGGCCTCGCCCAGCGGCAGCTCGGTCTTCGCCTGCCGCAGTGCCTGCGCGATGCGCGGGCCGTTGGCGCCTTGCGCGACGATGCGCAGGTCGCCGCGGTCCTTCACGGCCCGCACGAAATCCGACCAGTCCAGACCGCGGTCGTGGCCACCCACGATCACCGTGACCTCGCGGCCGGCGAGGCTGTCCAGCGCGGCCAGCGTGGCCTGCGGCGTGGTGCTGATCGAGTCGTTGATCCAGTCGAGCCCGTCCTGCGTGCCCAGCGGCTGCAGGCGGTGCGGCAGCGGCTTGAACGTGGCCAGCGCGGGGGCCGCAGCGAGCGCGTCCATGCCCAGATCGGCGAGCGCGGCGAGCGCGGCGCAGGCGTTGAGCGCATTGTGCTTGCCCGGCGCCGCCATCCGCGCCAGCGGGAATACCGCTTGTGCGCCGCGACGAATGTGGCCGTCGGCCACGTGCCAGCCTGCGTCGTGGCCGAAGCACAGCAGACGCGGATGCCGCCGCACGCGTTCCAGCAAAGCCACCTGCGTGGCGTTGACCAGCAACGCGCGCGCCACGTCGGCCAGCTTCAGCTTGTCGGCCACGTAGCGTTCGCGCGAACCGTGCCAGTCCAGGTGCTCTTCGTACAGGCTGGTGATCACGCCCAGTTCCAGCGGGCCCGCTTCGCCGGTCTGGAAGCTGGACAGTTCGATGGCCCACAACTCGGCGTCCTGATCCTGCAGCTCAAGCAGCGGCAGGCCGATGTTGCCGGCCAGCGCGGTGCGCACGCCCAGGGCCCGCGCGAGGTGCGCGACGAAGGCGGTGGTAGTGCTCTTGCCCTTGGTGCCGGTGACGGCAACCACGCGCGCGTCCGGGTTCTCCGCGAACCACAGCGCGGTGCCGGAGGTGAATACGGTGCCCTGCGCCTGCGCGGTGGTGACGGCCGGCTTGTAGATGGAGATGCCCGGCGACTTCACCACCACGTCGTAGGCGGACAGTGCCACCGCATCGGGCTCGCGGCCGTAGACGGTGAGCGCGGAATCGAAATCGCGCGCGGCGGCGACCTCGCCTTCGCCGCAATACAGCGCCAGCGGCAGTTGCGGCAGCCGCGCACGGATCGCGCGGATCGCCGCGCGGCCTTCGCGGCCGAAGCCCCAGACCGCGACGCGACGCCCCGCCAGCCCGGCAATGCGCATCAGGCGATGGCCTTCAGCGCGGGCAGCAAACGGGCCGGCACGCGATGCTCGGCGGAAGGCTGCAGCCACGGTTCCAGCGCGAGCTGCGCCGCGTCGAGCTGGGGCAGGATCTCGTCGCGGAAACGCGCCACCAGCGCGTCCTCCTGCCATTCCGGGCGCTGGCTCAGCGCGTACATGGCGGCACGCGCCTCGGCGCCCTCACCCACGCACTCGAACGGTTTGTGGTCCTTGTATTCCAGCAGCGCGTCGAAACCGGCCGCCTGCGTCTCGTCGTCGAGCAGGTTGCGGCCGAAGATCGCGAGCAGGCGCGGCTTGGGCAGGAACGGCGCCAGCGCGAGGAACACGAAGTGGCACTTCGGGCACTGCCCGCACCAGCGGTCGGCCGGCTTGGGGCCGAGCAGCTTGAAGTTGCGGTTGCAGCTGGAGAACACGTCGAAATACGGCGTGAGCTTCGCGAACGCGCGGGTGATCGCCAGTTCCGAGTACGGGCGCAGCAGCGAGCAGTAGTCGAGGTCGGCCGCCACGTGCGTGTGCAGCCAGTCGCCGAGCAATTGCTCGAAGGCGTAGCCCTTGCTCCACTGGTGGTTCACCTGCTGGCCTTCGTACTCCAGCGTGGCGGCCGAGGCGGAGCGTTCGTTGGCGAAGGCGATGGAATCGTGGCCGTAGAGGATCGCGGCCACGGCAAGGATCGCCGAATTCACCGCGGTCACCGGGATATGCCCGTTCCACGCGCCGCGCTGGTTGAGCTCGAACAGTTCCGGCGCCAGCTCGCGCTGGATGTTCAGCGTGGGCAGGCCGGTGCGTTCGGCGCAGGCGGCGATCAGGGCGGAGTTGCCGACCCACACGGCGGTGGCTTCGCCGGCTATGGACTTGATCGCTTCCACGGCGACCAGGGAATCCTTGCCGCCGCCGATGGGAACCAGGGTGCGATGCGGCAGGCCGAGCGCCTTCGCCGCAGGCAGGCCTGCGCCACCCCGTGGGAAGCTAATGCGCCCGCGCAGATCCAGCCCATTGCGATAGGCGAACTCGGCCAATCCATGCAGGTAGAGCGCGTCGAGCAGGTCGGCAGTGGCGTCGTCCAGCGGGCCGTCTGCGACCTCGATCTTCGGCGGCACGCCGGCCTTGTAGTAGCTCACGCCGGCGACCAGGTGCAGCAGCTTCAGCGCCGCGTCGAACGCCGCCTGCCGCTCGTGCGGCAAGGCCGGCGCATGCGGAAAGCGGATGCGCTCCACCATCGGCTCGCCGTCGTCGAAGGCATAGGCCAGCTCAGCCACGCCATCGGCGTAGCGCGCGTGCAGGAAGCGGAACACCTGGGTCAGGCGCGGTTGGATAGTCGTCGTCACTCTCAAATACTCCGCAGGCCTTATTCCCTCTCCCCTCCGGGGAGAGGGTCAGGGTGAGGGGCCGAGCTTGCCAAGGCCTCCAGGATCACCTCGAGCACGCTCTCGATATTCGTCAGTACATCATTGTCCCAGAAACGCAGCACACGGTAGCCCATGGTTTCCAGCTTGTGCGTACGCGCTTCGTCATATGCCAGCCGTTCGCCATGCTGGCTGCCGTCCAGTTCCACGATCAGCGCCGCATCCGGACAGGCGAAGTCGGCGATGTAGCGGTCAATCCCGTGCTGGCGGCGAAATTTCCAGCCTTGCAGTTGGCGGTTGCGCAGGTAGTACCAGAGTTTCTGTTCGGCGTCGGTCTGTCCAATACGCAGACTGCGTGCCCGATCCACGTTCAGGCGTTTCATCCTTGAAGCCTCGCTCCGTTGCCGTGTTGTCGCGAGCACCCGCCCCTCACCCCAACCCTCTCCCCAAAGGGGAGAGGGAGAAGAGCGTTAGCCGTCCAGCACCACCTCTTCCGTTTCGCCACGCAGGTTGTAGGGCGAGGACATGACCTTGCCGTAGGCGCCGGCCTGGGCGATCAGGATCACGTCGCCTTCGGTCGGCTCCGGCAGGCGGCGGTCGCTGCCCAGCACGTCGCCGCTTTCGCAGATCGGGCCGACCACCTGGAACAGGCCGGTGGCCGGCTCGTCGAGGCGGCTGAGGTTGGCGATCTCGTGCCAGGCGTCGTACAGCGCGGGGCGGATCAGGCTGTTCATGCCGGTGTCCACGCCGAGATAGCGCCAGCTGCCCTTGCCCTTGGTCTGGGTGACGCGCGCCAGCAGCACGCCGGCGTCGGCGACGAGGTAGCGGCCCGGCTCCATCCACAGCTGGTAGTGCGGGTACGCCGCCTTCACCTCGCGCAGCACCTTGTCCAGCGAGGCGATGTCCAGCTTCGCCTCGCCCGGGTGCGAGGGCACGCCCAGACCACCGCCGATGTTGAGGAAGGCGATGCTGCCGATGCGTTCGGCGAGGCTGGCGAGCTGGCTGAACACTTCGCCCCAGTGCTTGGCGTCGAGCACGCCCGAGCCGAGGTGCGCGTGCAGGCCGCGCACGGTGACGCCATGCGCGTCGGCGTGCCGGAGGAAGGCATCCAGCTGCTCCAGCGGCAGGCCGAACTTGCTGCCGCTGCCGCCGGTGCGCACCTTCTCGTGGTGGCCGAGGCCGCGGCCGAGATCCAGGCGCAGCGCGATCTCGCGGCCGCGGAACTGCTCGCCCCAGTGCTCGATCGGATGCAGCGCGTCCAACGTGATGGTGGCGCGGGTGGCCAAACCACGTTCGAAGTCCTCGCGCGAGGCGAAGTTCGGCGTGAACAGCAGCGGCGCACTTTCCGGCACCGCCGCCGACACCGCTTCCAGCTCGCCCGGCGACACGCATTCGAAGGCGAAGCCTTCCGCGGCCAGGGCGCGCAGGATCGCCGGGTGCGTGTTCGCCTTCACCGCGTAGTGCAGTCGGTCCACCGCCGCCAGCGATTTCAGCTCGCGCGCCTGGGCGCGCACGGTGGGCAGGTGGTAGACGTAGCGCGGCGTGGCCTCGGCGGCGATGTCGAGCAGGCGTTGCCGCTCGCCGTCGCGCCACCACGACGGCTGCGCCAGCGCCTCGCCGCTACCGTACAGCGCCTGCCAGCTGGGGCCGAACAGCACGCTGTCGTCGGTGCGCAGCGCGCCGGCGGCGATCAGCAGCTCGTGCAGGTGCGGCAGCAGGTCGTCCACCACGTCCTCGTCCACCACGAAGGTGAGGTTGAGGTTGTTGGACGACTGCGAGATCAGGTGCACGCGCAGCTGGTCGAACTCGGCCAGCACGCTGGACAGCGTGTGCAGCATCGAGCGCATGCCGCGGCCGACCAGGGTGATCGCGGCGCAGGGCGCGATCACCTTGACCCGGCACACCTTGGCGAGGTCGCCGGCCAATGCGGCGATCGCGTCGGAATCCAGCAGGTTCTCGGTGGGGTCCAGCGACACGGTGACGTTGGTCTCGGCCGAGCCGATCAGGTCCACCGACAGGCCGTGCTGCTTGAAGTGCGCGAACACGTCGGCGAGGAAGCCGACCTGCTGCCACATGCCCACCGATTCCATCGAGACCAGGGTGATGCCCTTGCGCGCGCTGATCGCCTTCACCGACGGCGCGTGGTCGCGCACCTCGGGACCGATCACCGTGCCTTCCAACTCGGGGCGGTTGGTGTCCTTCACCAGCAGCGGCACGCGCGGCTCGCGCAGCGGCGACAGGCAGCGCGGGTGCAGCACCTTGGCGCCGGTGGAGGCGATTTCCTGCGCCTCCTCGTAGTCCAGCTTCTGCAGCAGGCGCGCGCCCGGCACCTGGCGCGGGTTGGCGGTGAACATGCCGGCCACGTCGGTCCAGATCTCCACACGCGCCGCCTTCAGCAGCGCGCCGAAGTAGGACGCCGAGGTATCCGAGCCGCCGCGGCCCAGCAGCACCGTGCGGCCCTCGCTCTCGCGCGCGATGAAGCCCTGGGTGATGAACACCTCGCCCTGGGCTGCGAGGCGCGCGTTGAGTGCGGGATCGGGCCTGGCCTCGACCATCGCCGACAGCAGGCGGGTGCGCTCGTTCTGGTTCGGCAGCGCGGCCGCGGCGAGGCAGTCGCGCGCGTCCAGCCAGCGCGTGGGCAGGCCGCTCTCGCTGAGGAAGGCCGCGCCCAGCGCGCTGGACATCAGCTCGCCGTGCGCCTGCACCAGCGCCGACCAGGCCAGCTCGCCCAGCCGCGCCGGGCCTTCCGCGGCCAGCGCGGCCAGTTCGTCCAGGCGCGCGCCCAGCGTGGCCGGCAGCGGCAGCTGCATGTGCGCGAGCAGGTCGTAGTGGCGTTGCGCGATCGCGCCGGCCGCCGCCTTGCGTTTGCCCTGGTCGCCCTCGCCGCACAGCTGTTTCAGCGCGTCGGTGATGCCGGTGAGCGCGGAGACGACTACCAGCACGCGCGCACCCTCGGCGCGGCGGCTGGCGACCAGCTCACGGATGTTCTGCCAGCGCGGCAGGGTGGCGACACTGGTGCCGCCGAACTTCATCACGATCCAGGGGGCGTCCGCGGGCAGCGGCGCAGGGGCGTTGGGGTTCACGGGTCTCTTGGGTGGTTGGCGGGGAAACGATCCCGCCAGTGTTGCGCCGCGTCAAAGCGATTGCAAGATTTTTTGCATGCGTCGACGTTTGGACGTCCAGACGTCTACATGCCGGTTTCCCGAGCGACCCACCGCCGCACTGCTAGACTGCGCGCTCCCGCCATGGAGCCAGCCTGCGCATGACCGCCGCGCCACCCGCCCTGCCCACCGCGCTGCGGGCGCTGCCCGAGGCGGTCGTGTCGATGATGGCCGCCCTGCTCACCCTGGCCTGCGCCCAGTGGCTCGCCCCCGGTCCCGGCAGCGCGGTGCTGGCGGTGGTGCTGAGCCTGTCGCTCGCCCGCAGCCGGCTCGACCGCGACCACCGCGGCCGGCTGGAAGCCGCCATCGCCCTGCCCGTGGTGGGCCTGGCGGCGACTGGCGTCGGCCTACTGCTGCGCGACGCGCCCTGGTTCGGCGCTGCCGCGTTCACCGTCGGCGTGTCCGCGTCGGTATGGCTGCGCCAGTTCGGCGAGCAGGCGCGGCGCGCCAGCCGGCTGATCGCGCTGCCGTTCGTCACCGTGCTCGCCGTGCCGCACCTGTCAGGCGTGCAGCGGGGACCGCTGCCGGCCGTGCTGGTGCCGGTGGTGGTGGCGCTGCTGGCGCTGGCCTGGGTGTCGATGCTGGACGCGCTGGGCCGGCGACTGCATCTGCTGCCCGACATGATGCCGCCGGCGCACCGCATGCCTGCCGCACCGGCCCGGGCGACGCCCAGCCGGATGCGCCCTTCGGCCACCACGCGCATGGCGCTGCAGATGGCAGTGGCGCTGGCCGCCGCCTTCGCCGTGGGCCACATCGGCTTCGGCGAACATTGGCCGTGGGTGGTGCTGACCGCCTTCATCGTGCACAGCGGCAACCGCGGCCGGCTGGAGGTGGCATACAAGAGCCTGCTGCGCCTGGCCGGCGCGGCCGGTGGCACCTTCGTCGCGGCCCTGCTGGCGGTGCCGCCCCACATGCCCGGCAGCGGCAGCGCGGCGCTGATCCTGCTGGCCGTGTTCCTGGGCACCTGGCTACGGCCGCTCAACTACGCGTGGTGGGCTTTGTTCGTCACCGTGGCGCTGGCTTTGCTGCAGGACTACGCCGGACTGCCCGCAAGCTCGGAGATGACCTTGCGCCTGGCGGCGATCGCCGCTGGCGCCGCCATTGGCGTCGCAACGGGATGGCTGGTGCTCCCGGTGCGCTCCACCGACGTACTGCGCCGGCGCCTGGCCGATGCCCTGGCGGCGCTGGGCGAGGCGCTGGACCCGGCGACCACGCCACGCGGCTCGGCGCGCTTCGTCCATGCGCTCGATGCCGTGGAGTCGCTGGCGCCGGCTTTCCGCGCGGCCCGCGTGCTCGGCCTGCATCCACGCTGGCGCCTGCCGGCGGACTGGATCGATGCGCTGGCCGGCTGTCGTGCGTCCGCGCTGGCGTTGGTCGAACAAGGCGCCACGCCAGGGAATGCGCGGCGTGCGGTTGGCGCGGCGCGGCAGGCCTTGCGGGAGCCAGAGCGGCTGCTCGATGCGCTGGAGGTGCTGCGCGATTCACTCCCTCTCCCTGCCGGGGAGAGGGTTGAGGTGAGGAGACAGTCTGGCGAAAAGCCCTGATGAAGCGCCACATGCTTCGATGTAGTGCTCCCGCAAGCACCCATCCCTCGCCTCAATCCTCTCCCCCGAGGGGAGAGGAGGCGAAGGCGTGCGCTGCGCGCACAACTGTCACTCGATAACGACGGGGATCTTGCCGATCCGTGCCTGCCACTCCTTCGGCCCGGTCTGGTGCACCGAGGTGCCGGCGCTGTCCACCGCCACGGTCACCGGCATGTCCTTCACCTCGAACTCGTAGATCGCCTCCATGCCCAGGTCCTCGAAGGCCAGCACCTTCGAGGCCTTGATCGCCTTGGAGACGAGGTAGGCCGCGCCGCCCACCGCCATCAGGTAGACGGACTGGTGCTTCTTGATCGCCTCGATGGCGGCCGGGCCGCGCTCGGCCTTGCCGACCATGCCGAGCAGGCCGGTCTGCGCCAGCACCTGCTCGGTGAACTTGTCCATGCGCGTGGCGGTGGTGGGACCGGCGGGGCCGACCACTTCCTCGCGCACCGGGTCGACCGGGCCGACGTAGTAGATGAAGCGGCCGTTGAAATCCACCGGCAGCTTCTCGCCCTTGTTGAGCATCTCCACCATGCGCTTGTGCGCGGCGTCGCGGCCGGTGAGCAGCTTGCCGTTGAGCAGCAGCACCTCGCCTGGCCTGAAGCTGGCGACTTCTTCCTGCGTGATGGTGTCGAGGTCCACCCGGCGCGCGTTCTGCGGGTTGTAGGTGAGCTTGGGCCAGTCTTCCAGCGAGGGCGGGTCGAGCGTCGCCGGACCGGAGCCGTCCAGGGTGAAGTGCGCGTGGCGGGTGGCCGCGCAGTTCGGGATCATCGCCACCGGCAGGTTCGCCGCGTGGGTGGGATAGTCCTTGATCTTCACGTCGAGCACGGTGGTGAGGCCGCCCAGGCCCTGCGCGCCGATGCCCAGCGCGTTGACCTTCTCGTACAGCTCGATGCGCAGTTCCTCGACGCGGTTCTGCGGGCCGCGCGCGATCAGTTCCTGGATGTCGATGTGCTCCATCAGCGATTCCTTCGCCAGCAGCATCGCCTTCTCCGCGGTGCCGCCGATGCCGATGCCGAGCATGCCCGGCGGGCACCAGCCGGCGCCCATGGTCGGCACGGTCTTCAGCACCCAGTCCACGATGGAGTCGGAGGGATTCAGCATCACGAACTTCGACTTCGCCTCCGAGCCGCCGCCCTTGGCGGCGACGATCACCTCGACCGTGTCGCCCGGCACCACCGACACGTTCACCACCGCCGGCGTGTTGTCCCTGGTGTTGAGGCGGCGGCCGGCCGGGTCGGCCAGCACGCTGGCGCGCAGCTTGTTGTCCGGGTGGTTGTAGGCGCGGCGCACGCCCTCGTTGACCATGTCCTCCACGCCCATGGTGGCGTCGTCCCAGCGCACATTCATGCCGATCTTCAGGAACACGGTGACGATGCCGGTGTCCTGGCACAGCGGGCGGTGCCCCTCGGCGGCCATGCGCGAGTTGATCAG
>DATEKS010000208.1:0-2510 GCA_035277325.1 Rhodanobacter sp. | reverse complement strand
GTCGGCCTCGGCCATCAGCCCGGGCAGCGCCGGCAGCGCGGCACGCGCCCAGTCCGGCACCGGCTGGCCCGCGCACAGCGCCACGCAGACCTCGCCCACGTAGCGGTCCACCAGCCGGCGCAACGGCGCGGTGGCGTGGCTGTATTCCGCCGCCAGCGCGGACTGCATGGGTTGCGCCGGCAGCTCGCCGTCGAACGCCACGTAGCCGGCGCCGCGCAGCACCGTGGTGCAGGCGGTGAGCATCGCCACGTGCGTGTCCCTGGTGGGATCGAGCGCGCGGATGAAGTCGGGGTAGCTCTGCGCAGCCGGCCAGTCGATGCCCAGCACCTGTGCGGTGAGCTTGAGCCGTGCGATCGCGTCGGGCGCGGCTGGCGGCAGGGTGCGCAGCAGCCCCACCCTGCCCTTCACCATCAGCTGCGCCGCGGCCATGCCGGTGAGCAGGGAGATCTGCGCGTTCCAGTCCTCGACCGGCTGGTTGACGCGATAGTCCAGCCGCCACTGGCCATCCGTCACGCTGATCTCCTGCTCGGGCAGCGCCAGGCTGATGCCGCCGCGCGCCTGCTCGCAGTGCTGGCGCAATTCGCCCACCTCGCGCAGCAGCGACCACAGCGGGTCGGCGGTGCCGGCGTCGAGCTGCTGCTGCACGCCGGCGTAGTCGAGTCGGGCGCGGCTCTTCACCCGCGCGCGGCGCACGTCGACGGCGGCGATCCCGCCCTGCGCATCGAGGTCGATGGTCCACAGCAGCGCAGGCCGCAGCTGCCCCGGCAGCAGCGAGGCGGCGCCCTCGGAAAGCGTCGTCGGGTGCAGCGGGATGCGTGAGTCGGCCCCGTACAGCGTCTCGCCGCGGCGATGCGCCTCGGCGTCCACCGCATCGCCGCTCGCCACGAAGGCGGCCACGTCGGCAATCGCGTAATGCACGCGGTAGCCATCACCGCGGCGTTCCAGGTGCAGGGCCTGGTCCAGGTCCATCGAACCGGGTGGATCGATGGTGACCAGCGGGATGTCGTTGCGGTCCAGGTCCGGCAGGCGTGGCGCCCGCGCCGCCTGCGCAGCCGCGGCCTCGACCTCGGGCGGGAACGCGCCCGGCAGCTTCATCTCGCGCTGGATCGCGGCGATGCCTTGCGCCAGCGTGGCGTCGTCGCCTGTCTGCAGACGGATGCGGGTGGCTGGCATGGGACGTCCCTGGGGGTGCGGCGGCGCACGAAGGCCGCACTATAGCCGCGATGCCGGCGACCGTCGCGACGCACTTCCGCCGCACCCCGCGACGGTGTAGAACCGGCGAAGGCTTCCGCACCCGCGACGACCATGAGCGACCCGCCCCTGCTGATCCGTCTGGCCGAAGACGACGACGATTTCATCTTGGCCCTGGTGCCACGTTTCGTGGACTTTCCGTTGCCGGCGTGGCGACGGCGGCACGAATGCATCGAAGGCATCCGCGACGAACTGCTGAGGCACCTGGAAGACCAGCCCGCGAACAGCCACCTGTTCGTGGCCGAGGATGCCGACGGCACGCGGGTGGGCTTCATCCACCTGCAGCGCACCGAGGATTTCTTCACCGGCCGCAGCAACTGCCACATCTCCGACCTCGCGGTGGTGCCGGCGCACGAAGGCCGCGGCGTGGGCCAGGCACTGCTGGCGCATGCCGAGCAGTGGGCGCGCGAGCACCAGTGCCAGCTGGTGACGCTGGCGGTGTTCCCCGGCAACGAGCGGGCGCGCAAGGTATATGAGGCGGCCGGCTTCGGCATGGATCTGCTGCGGCTGGCGAAGCCGCTGCGTTGAACGAGGCCGGTGCCGCATGACGCGGCGCTGGCGACCGCTCAGTCCGCGTCGCTGTTGTCCAGCGAGTTTTCCAACAGCTTGCCGGTCTTCGCATCCACGCCCACTTCGCGGGTGTCCTTGCCTGCCTTGATGTCGAACGAATAGCGCAGGCCGCTGCCGCCAGCCTCCTGCTCCAGTTCCTGCTTGACCACCTTGCCGGGCACCGCCTGCAGCGCGATCTTGCGCGCCTGGCTCATGCTGATTTTGGCCTGCGCGGCCAGCTGCGCCGGGGTTTCCGCCTGCGCGGCGAACACGAGGCCGTACAGGGCGAACGGCAGGGCGAGAACGATGGACTGACGCATGGCTTGCTCCTTGGTGGCTGGGATGCGTCGCCATCGATGCGTGCATTTATGGCGACACGGCAACGCTACGCTGTAGCGCTTAGGGCGCTCTTGCGGAGTGACCAAGCAAATCCAAAGGCAATGAACGTAGATAACCGTGCGCGTAGAACGAGAGCGGCGAGATTGCGCTTCGCGTCGCCTCCCCGGAAAGATCACGCGAGGACCGAACCCTCTCCCCAACCCTCTCCCGGAGGGAGAGGGAGCGAACGTGCCAGCGGGTTCGCGACCTTCAGCGATCGGTCACGCGAAGCGGCTCGGCGCTACCTGGCGGCGGGCTTTTTGATTTGCGCAGCACGGCGTAGATCGCGGGCATCACCAGCAGCACCAGCGGCACCTGCACCAGCATGCCGG
>DATEKS010000207.1:0-7731 GCA_035277325.1 Rhodanobacter sp. | reverse complement strand
CGCCGTCGGTGTCGATGCGGCCGTGTTCCAGCAGGCTGGCCAGCAGGTCGCGCGAGGTGGCCACGCCGATCAGCTGGTCGAGGTCGTCGCCGGCCACCGGCAGCCAGTGATGGCTGGAGGCGGTGACCTCGGCGCGCAGCTTGTCGGCATCCTCGCGCGGGTCGATCCAGCTGATCTCCGGGCGCGGGGTCATGATCGAGCGCACCGGCCGGTGCGCCAGGTCCAGCACGCCCTGCACCATCGCCAGCTCGTCCTTGCCGAACACCGCGCCACCGCTGTCGGCGGTCGCGTCGATGGCCTTGGGCGCATCCTCCTCGTCCTCGCCGCCGGCGCCGAGCAGACGCAGCACCGCCTGCGATGTACGGTCGCGCAGCGTGCGCGAACTGCTGAACAGGCTGCGCCGGCGGTTGCGGCGCATGGTCTGGTTGAACGCCTCGATCATGATCGAGAAGCCGATCGCGGCGTACAGGTAGCCCTTCGGGATGTGGAAGCCGAAGCCCTCGGCAACCAGGCTGAAGCCGATCATCAACAGGAACGACAGGCACAGGATCACCACCGTGGGCCGCGCGTTGACGAAGACGGTGAGCGGCTTGCTGGCGCTGATCATCAGGATCATCGCGATCACCACCGCGATCATCATGATCGCGAGGTGGTCGACCATGCCCACCGCGGTGATCACCGAATCCAGCGAGAACACCAGGTCCAGCGCCACGATCTGCGCCACCACCAGCCAGAAGCGCGCCCGGGCCCGGGCGGACTCGCCATGCTCTTCACCGGCCTCCAGGCGTTCATGCAGTTCCAGCGTCGCCTTGAACAGCAGGAAGGCGCCACCCAGCAGCAGGATGATGTCGCGCCAGGACAGCGAGAAACCGTGCCAGCTCAGGATCGGCGCGGTCAGCTGCGCCAGCCAGGACATCGCCGCCAGCAGCAGCAGGCGCATCACCAGCGCCAGGCCGAGGCCCATCAGGCGGGCCCGGTCGCGCTGCTGCGCCGGCAGCTTGTCGGCGAGGATCGCGACGAAGACGCGGTTGTCGATGCCGAGCACGATCTCCAGCACCACCAGGGTGAGGAGACCCGCCCAGGCGGAGGGGTCGGTCAGCCAGTCGAATGCGAACATGAGGAAGCGCCGCGGCGCCGTCGTACTCCTGGGAATGGCCGGTCACTATACAAGCTGCGTCGCCGTGCCACGCTACGGAAGGCGGTACGGGCGGCTCAGGCCAGCTCGACAGGCGAGGCCGCGCTCATCACCCACAGGCGGTACGGCACGGCCATCGGTTCGTTTGCGTGGCGCTCGGCCAGCATCGCCATCAGCTCCACGTCCAGCCGCTGCACGCGCGCCTCGTCGCTCAGCATCGCCACGGCCGGGCAGGCGCGCACGCGCTTGCGCCACGCAGCGTGGCTGCAGGACACCTCGATGTCCAGCGACCAGGTGCGCAGATCGGCGAAGCCGGCCTCGGCCGCCTCCTTCAGCCACAGCGGATGCAGGCCGCTGCCGCTGTGCGCCGTCCAGCCCGGGTTGGCGGCCAGGATCAGCCGCTCGCTGTCCTGCACCACGTTGCCGGCCAGCGGCAACCATTCGTACTGCGCGATCAACAGGCGTCCGCCCGGGCGCAGCCAGCCGCACGCCAGCGCCAGCGTGCGCGGGCGCTCGCAGGCCTGCCAGCATTGCCCGGCGGTGATCGCGTCGAACGAGGCGGCCGGGAACTCCGCGTTCTCCACCCGCGCCCGCCACTGCTTCACCGTCACCCCGGCGAGCCGGTCGAGCTCGGCGGCGTGGGCCAGCAGAGGCGCGGAATGGTCGATGCCGGTGAGCGCACAGCCACGCAACGCCAGGCCGCGCGCGAGATTGCTGCCGCCGCAGTACAGGTCCAGCACGGCGCTGCCAGGCGGCACGCTGCCGTCGTCGAGCACGCGCTCGAAGAAGACCTCGGGAAACTCAGTGACCGGGCGCAGGCGTTCGGCCGCGCCACGCACGAAATCCTCACCCACGGCCCCTCCCCTGCGGCGCAAGCCGCGCCTGATCGCCAACCGGACAGCCGCCACCCCAACGCGGGCCAGAGCGTAGCACCGGCCCGACCGTGCCGGATGGCGTATTGCGCCACTCCGCGGGCAGCGGCCAAGATGCGGTATCGGGATGCGGCGCCGCGCATCCCGGCGATTTCGTCCATCAGGCGCATTGGGTTCTACGTCCGATGGATGCATCACGCCACAGCCTTTCGCCTGTCCTGCCACCGACCGTTGCCGCTCCACCCTTGCCCGGGCTGCCCGGCATCGGCAGTGCGCTGGGCCTGATCGCGCTGTATTTCGTATTGCAGGTGGTGACGGGCTTCGTGGCTGCGCTGTTGCTGGGCTTTGGCTACCGCCTCGTGCACGGCGCCACGGCGATCGACCTGCGCACGCTGGTCACGCGGCCGGACGTCAGCAGCGCGCTGGTGATCCTCACGCTCTGCGGTGCCGCGCTGGTGACGTTGTGGGTGACGCGCGTGCGCTGGCCGCAGCTGTGGGCACAGGCACAACCGCCTGGCTTCGGCTTCGCCACGCCCGCGGCGGCCTACTGCATGGTTGCGGTAGTGCTGGGGCTGGTAGTGCCGCTGCTCGGCGGCAAGCTCACCGAGCTGCTGGCGCACGGCCACACCGTGCCGCAGGACGTGAAGCAACTGGGCGGCGGCGCCAGCACCGGCTTCCGCATCGCGCTCACGCTGGTGGTGGCGAGCATCGGCCCGCTGGTCGAGGAAGTGCTGTTCCGCGGCGTGCTGCTGTCCGCCCTGCTGCGTCGCCTGCGCACCGTCTTGGCGGTGCCGGCCAGCGCCCTGCTGTTCGCGCTGGTGCACCTGCCCGACCTGCACTGGCTTTGGTACGCGCTGCCCAACCTCACGCTGCTTGGCGTGGTGCTGGCCTGGTTGCGGCTGCGCTCGGACTCGCTGTGGCCCTCGGTGATCGCCCACGCCAGCAACAACCTGCTGGCGATGCTGGCGCTGTTCGTGTCACTGGCCCATCCAGGGTGATTCAGCCGAGGACGCCGGCCTCGCGCAACAGCTTGGCCGTCTCGAACAGCGGCAGGCCCATCACGCCGGAATAGCTGCCTTCCAGATGCTCGACCAGCGCCGCGCCACGCCCCTGGATCGCGTAGGCACCGGCCTTGCCGAAGGATTCGCCGGTGGCGACATAGGCGGCGATGGCGGCTTCATCGAGCGCCGCGAAACGCACCCGCGATACGCAACAAGCGCTGCGCTCCACGTGTGCACCAAGCAGCCACACCGACGAAACCACCTCGTGCGTGCGACCGGACAGACGGCGCAGCATCGCCGCCGCATCCTCCGCATCGCGTGGTTTGCCGAACACTTCGCCATCCCATACCACCTCGGTGTCCGCGCCGAGCACCATAGCATCACGGTAATCCGTCAACGCCTCCAACCCGGCCCATGCCTTGTCGTGCGCGACGCGATGGACGTATTCGCGCGGCGATTCCTGCGCGGCGCGCAGTTCGGGCACGTCCACGTCGACCACCCGGAAATCCACGCCGAGCTGGGCGAGCAGTTCGCGGCGGCGCGGCGACTGCGAGGCGAGATGGAGCATCCGCGATCCCTCAGAGCGTGAGGCTGTACTCGCGGAACTGCATGTCACGCTGCCAGCCCAGCGACTCGTACAAGGCCTGCGCCGGCAGGTTGTCGTGCGCGGTGGAAAGCGACAGGCTGGCCGCGCCCAGGTTCCTGGCCTGCGTGACGGCGGCTTCCAGCAAGGCCTTCGCCACGCCCCGGCGCCGCGCCGCGGCGGCCACGAACAGGTCGTTGAGCAGCCAGGTGCGCACCATGCGCACCGAGGAAAACAGTGGATAGAGCTGGGTGAAGCCCGCCGCCACGCCATGCTCGTCGCGCGCCAGCAGGATCATCGACTCGTTGAGGCGCAGGCGCGCGGTGAGGAATTCGCGCGCACCCGACTCGTCGGAGGGTTTGCCGTAGAACTGGCGATAGCCGTCGAACAGCGGCACCAGCGCATCGAGGTCGTGGAAGGTGGCGCGGCGTATTTCGAACGACATGGGCAAACCTTCGGAGAGGAGTCGTCCCGCAAGCTTAGCGCGCGACGTCCGGCTTGCCACCCGGCGCAAACGGCCAGCCGGGTAGTGACAGGCGGATCGATACCTCAGGCGCGATGGTAGGGATGTCCCGCCACGATGGTGGTGGCACGGTAAAGCTGTTCGGCCAGCACCAGCCGCACCAGCATATGCGGCAGGGTGAGTGGACCCAGCGACCAGCGCTGGTCGGCGCGTGCCAGCACCATCGGGGCATGGCCGTCGGGGCCACCGATCAGGAAGGCCAGGTCGCGACCGGCCATGCGCCACGCCGCCAGCTGTTCGGCCAGTTCCTCGCTGGACCAGGACTTGCCGCGACCGTCCAGCGCCACGACATGGCAGTCGCGCGGCAATGCGGCAAGGATCGCTGCGCCCTCGTCCAACATCGCCTTCGTGTCGTCGCGGCCCTTGCCTCGCGCGCCGGGCTTCAGCTCGATCAACTCAAGCGGCAGCTCGTGCGAAAGCCGCTTGCGGTATTCGGCGAAGCCCTCCGCCACCCAAGCGGGCATGCGCTCCCCGACAGCGATCAGGCGGGCGCGCATGATCGCTGTCCAAGAATAAAAGCCGGCGCGCAGCGCCCGCGTTCGCCTCCTCTCCCCTTCGGGGAGAGGATTGAGGTGAGGGGTCGGGGCTTGCGGGCGCATCTGCCGAAGTGGTGCTTGGCTTCGTTGCAACCATGCCGCGAGATTGTCCCCTCACCCCGACCCTCTCCCCAAAGGGGAGAGGGGGGAAGCAGCACGCTCACCCGACGCTCGCGGCGTCGCTTTCCGGCTCGCGGTCGCCCACCGTCCACAGCCGCTCCAGGCCGTAGAACTCGCGGATGCGCGGCAGCATCACGTGGACGATCACGTCGCCCAGGTCCACCAGCACCCACTCGGCTTCCTGTTCGCCTTCCACGCCCAGCGGCATAACGCCCGCCTTCTTGGCGAACTTCACCACTTCGTCGGCGATGGATTTGACGTGGCGCGCGGAGGTGCCGGAGGCGATCACCAGCAGGTCGGCGATGGAGGTCTTGCCGCGGACGTCGATCTCGCGGACGTCCTTGGCCTTCAGTTCTTCCAGCGCGGCGACGACGGTCTTGCGCAGTTCGGCCGTGGAATCAGCCTTGGTCTTGCGGCTAGTGCTCAAGATGAGAGAGCCTCGATGCGGAATCACGCGCCAGAGCGGCGCGGCGGCAGTATAACGCCCGCCACGTTGGCGCAAGTCAATGCGCCAGCGCCCGCCGCGCCAGCCGGTACTCATGCATCAGCCGCGCCACCAGTTCAGCGGCCGGCTGCGGGCGGATGCGCCCCGCGGCCTGGCCGCACCATTCGGAAACGAGGTCGGCGCGGCCGGCAGTGGCGGCCGCACGCCGCAGCGGCGCGGTGAGCGCGTTGAGCACGGGATAGACCGGTAGCTCGTCCGCCATGCCTTCCATCGACTCCACGTAGCGGTTGCGCAGGCCGCGCGCGGCGCGGCCTGAGAAACTGCGGATGGTGGCCACGCGATGGTCCTCTGCCGTGGCCAGGTCGCGCTTCCACGCCTCGGCCGCAGACGATTCCGGGCAGGCAAGGAAGGCCGTGCCGAGCTGGCTGGCCGCGGCGCCCAGCGCCTCGGCGGCGAGCATGCCGGCGCCATCCATGATGCCGCCCGCGGCGATCACCGGCACGCCATCGCATGCTGCCACCGCCAGCGGAACCAGCGCGAACAGGCCGACCAGCGGCGTCTCGCCCGCGTGCAGGAAACCGCCGCGATGTCCACCCGCCTCGGCGCCCTGCACGCATACCGCATCGGCGCCGTGCCCGGCCCAGGCGCGCGCTTCCGCCGCCGTGGTGGCGGTGCCAATCACGACGATGTCGCGGCGCTTGAGCTCCTGCATCTGCGCAGGCGTGGGTAGGTCGAACGCGAAGCTGGCCACGGCGGGACGCGCCTCGCACAGCGCGGCGAACTGCTCGGAGAAGCGCGGTGCCCAGCGCGCCGGCAGGCTGGTGCGCACGGCCAGCCCTTCGCGTTCCATCAGCGCATCGAGGCGCTCCCGCGCCCGCGCCACTGCACCCATGTCGGGCACGAAATCGTCGGGCAGCACGAACAGGTTCAGCGCGAACGGCCTGTCGCTGAGTGAGCGAATCCTCGCGGCCTGGTCGAGGATGGCCTGCGGCTCGGCGTAGCCCGCGCCCAGCGAACCCAGGCCACCGGCGTTCGACACCGCGGCGACCAGTTCCGGCGTGGTGGCGCCGGCCATCGGTGCCTGGATCAGCGGGCATTCGATGCCGAGCCTCTGGACGAAAGAGGTCATGCGCACCATCCGTTGCGGAAGACCTCGCCATTATCGGCCCGCCGCGTCCATGCGGGATGAAGCACGGGGCCCGGCATCATCAGAGAACACCCGTTCGCCCTGAGCGTAGGCCGAAAGGACCGATGCGGAAAGCGTCCAAGGATGACGCTTCCCCGCGTGCGCCCGCTATCGCGAGCCACGCTCAGCGCGAACGGGTCGAAGCCGGATCAGCCGCCGTTGCTCATCGCGTCGCCGGCGTCCTTCTTCATCTTCATTGCGTCGTCCTTCTTCATGGCGCCATCGTGCTTCATGGCCTTGTGCTTCATCGCGCCATGTTTCATCGCGTCCCTCTTCATCTTCATGTCGTCCTTCTGCATGGAGCCCTTCATCGCGTCCTTGGACTGCATGGCATCGTGCGACATCGCCGTGCTGGAGCTGGCGGCCATGGCGTCCTGCGCATGGGCGGGCGCGAAGGCGAAGGCGCCGACGGCAGCGGAAAGCGCAAGGGCGGCAAGCGTGCGTGCGTTCATGGGTGGAATCCTTGAGTGAGGAAAGTGGCGGAAGCGGCCGCGCCGCCTCCATCCGCTGCTTCGTCACTCGCGGCCTGCCGGTTACCTCAGTGCCGCGACAACAGCCGGCCGCCCATCGCCGCGTTCACCGCGACCACGATCAGCACCGCCAGCGCATGGGTCAGCAGGTCGGTGGCGGCGGCGTCGAAGGCGTGGCAGATCTCCAGCAGGCTGGCCGAGGCGGCCGCGCTGGCCAGGCCCACCAGCAGGGCGGTGAGCAAGGGGCGCAGCGGGCAGGCGCGGCGCAGCAGCCATACCAGCAGGGCCGACAGCGGGATCGAGAAGGCGATGATGAAGACGAGGCAGTCGGCGGACTGGTGCAGCGTGGCGACGCTGGTGCCCGGCGCCAGCCAGGTGCGCAGGCAGCCCAGGCCGCTGGCGCCGATCCACAGCAGTGCGGACGGCAATGGCAGCCAGGCCCAGGCGCGCGCATGCCCCGGCACGGCCAGCGTGAACGCGGCCCAGGCCGCCGTGACCGCAGTCAGCACCGCACCCAGCGCGGCCCAGCCGAGATCCGGCGCGCCGGTCCAGCGGCGCAGCATGGGCGCGTCGCCGTAATGCGCGAACAGCAGCACCGCGAACGCGGCCACCAGCGCCAGCCAGCCCAGCGTGCGCAGCCACGGTGGCAGCAGGCGCCGCACCGGCACCAGCTCGGCACCGAGCGCGTCGATCAGGGCTTGGTGGCGTGGTTCGGACATGATGCTCAGGGATCTCCGTGCAGGCGGCCGCGCAAGGCTTTCAGTGCGCGGTGCAGGTTCACTTTCAGCGCGCCGGCGTTGCGGCCGGTTTCGGAGGCGGCTTCGGCCAACGAACGTTCCTTGAGCCCCAACTGCTCCACC
>DATEKS010000206.1:0-11294 GCA_035277325.1 Rhodanobacter sp. | reverse complement strand
CCTGCGCAGCGACCCGCCCGCCCTGGCGTTGCGTGGCATCGCGCTGGCGCAACTCGGCGATCTCGAGCTTGCCAGGACGTTGCTGCGCCGCGCGGCGCGCGCGTTCGGTCCGAAGGAAGCCATGGCCCGCGCACGTTGCGTGGTGGCCGAAGCCGAGGTGGCGCTGGCCGCGCGCGAGCTGGGCTGGCCGGCGCACGCGCTGGAAACGGCGCGGGCGACGCTCGAGGCGCACGGCGACCGTGCGAACGCAGCGCATGCGCACTACCTGGACATCCGCCGGCTGCTGCTGCTCGGACGCATCGACGAGGCCGAGCGCTTGCTTGCCGCGCTCGATCCCGCGCATAGCCCGTCGCCGCTGCAGGCCGTCCATGCGCTGCTGCAGGCAGGTATCGCCATGCGCCGCGTACAGGCGCGCGCGGCGCATGCCGCGCTCGTCCGCGCCGGAGACGCCGCGCGGCGCGCCGGCATTCCCGCGTTGATGGCGGAAGTCGAACAGGCTGCGCTTGCACTGACCGCGCCGGCGGCGCGGCGGATCGTGCAGGGCATCGCACAACCGCTGCGCCTGCATGAGGTGGAAACCCTGCTGTGCTCGGGTGCGCTGGTGGTGGATGCATGCCGACATGCCGTGCATGCCGGCGACGTGACGGTGCCGCTCGCCACGCGGCCGGTCCTGTTTGCGCTGGCGCGCATGCTGGGCGAGGCGTGGCCGCACGACATACCGCGGGACGCGCTGATCCGGCACGCCTTCCGCACGAAATACGTCGACGAGACGCACCGCGCGCGGCTGCGCGTCGAGATCGGGCGGTTGCGCAGACTGCTGCGCGAGGTGGCCGGATTGCGCGCGACGAAGCACGGGTTCCTGCTGCTGCCGCATCGCGCCGCCGCCGTGGTTGTGCTGGCACGGCCGGTCGAGGAGGCGCACGCGGCGGTGCTGGCACTGCTTGCCGACGGCGAATCCTGGTCCAGTTCGGCACTGGCGCTGGTGCTCGGCAGCAGCCAGCGCAGCGTGCAGCGGGCGCTCGACGCGCTGGCGGCGGACGGCAAGGCGCTGCCGCTCGGCCACGGCCGCGCCCGCCGCTGGACGATGCCGCCGATGCCGGGATTCGCGACCGCCTTGTTACTCCCCGCCCCGTTGCCGGGCGACTAGGATGTGCACATGAAACGAAGCAAGGCCGAGGTTCTCCAGGAATATGGTCCCTACCCCGACATCGACCGCGTAGGCGGGGTGTGCTGCGACGGCGAACAGGTCTGGGTCGCCAGCGGCGACCGCCTCGACGCCATCGATCCCGCCAGCGGGGAAAGGCGACAGTCCCTCGCGGTCGCCGCGCATGCCGGCACCGCCTTCGACGGCCGCCATCTGTTCCAGATCGCCGAGGACCGCATCCTGAAGATCGACCCGCGCAGCGGCGAAGTCCTCGCCACCCTGCCGGCGCCCGGTGGCGGCAGCGATTCGGGGATGGCGTGGGCCGAGGGCACGCTGTGGGTTGGCCAGTACCGCGAGCGCCGGATCCATCAGGTCGATCCGGACACGGGCGCCGTGCTGCGCACGCTGGAATCCAACCGCTTCGTCACCGGCGTCGCCTGGGTCGATGGCGAGCTGTGGCACGGCACCTGGGAAGACGACGACGGCGAGCTGCTGCGGATCGACCCCGCCACCGGCGCGCCACTGGAAGCCCTGGAGATGCCGCCGGGCATGGGCGTGTCAGGACTCGACGCGGACGGCGAGCGCTTCTATTGCGGCGGCGGCCGCACTGGCCGGCTCCGCGTGGTGCGCCGCCCTCCGCACCGCTGACGCATCACTCCCCGCGCCGCTTCACGTAGGTGTCGAACAGCTCGTCGATGCGCCGGTACTCGTCGTACCAGCCGTCCGCGTGCTTGAAGTCGTGGCGCTCCAGCGGGTACAGCGAGATCCAGAAGTTCTTCTTGTGCAGCTCGACGAAACGCTGGTACAGGCGGATCGAGTCGCTGGCCATCACGTTGTCGTCGATCAGGCCGTGTTCGATCAGCAGCGGGTCCTGCAGGTTCTTGGCGTATTCGATCGGCGAGCTGGCCTTGTAGGCCTCGGGATCGAGCTGCGGGTCGTTGAGGATGTTCGAGGTGTACTCGTGGTTGTAGGTGACCCAGTCCGCCGGCGGGCGCAGCGCGGCACCCGCCGCGAATTCACCGGGTGCGCGCAGCAGTGCCATCTCGGTCATGAAGCCGCCATAGCTGCCGCCGTAGATGCCCACCCGCTTCGGATCGACACCGTGGTGCTTCACCAGCCAGGCCTTGCCGTCGAGCAGGTCCTCCAGTTCGGGGTGGCCCATGTTGCGGTAGATCGCGGTGCGCCAGTCGCGGCCGTAGCCGGCGGAGCCGCGGTAGTCCAGGTCCAGCACCACGTAGCCCTGCTGCACCAGCAGGTTCTGGAACATCTGCTCGCGGACGTAATAGGTCTCCTGCTTCGACACGTCCTGCAGGTAGCCGGCGCCGTGCACGAAGAGCACCGCGGGGCGCGAGGCGGGCGCGTCGGTCTCGTTGGCGGGGCCGTAGTACTTGGCGTAGACCACGCCGGCGCCGTGTGACGAGGGCACTTCGACGAACTGCGGCTGGATCCACTGTCGCGCGGTGTACGCGCGCTTCATGGTGTCGGTGAGTTCGCGCGGCGTGCCGCCGGCGGCGTCCTGCACGGCGAGCTGGCTCAGCAGGTACAGCGCCGAGTGCAGCACGGCGAGCCGGCCGCCGTCGGGCGACAGCGTGTAGCCGTCCACGCCTTCGTACTGCGTGACGCGGGCGAGTTCACCGCCGCCCGCCGGCACGCGGTAGACGTCGTAGCTGTACGGCGCGACCTTGTTCGCCAGCAGGTAGAACCAGTGGCCGTCCGGGCTGAGCGTGGGCTGGCTCACCTCGAAGCGCGTGTTGTCGGTGAGCGCTTTCGCCTTGCCGTCCAGCGGCTTCGCGTAGAGACGCGACCAGCCGCTGGCCTCGCTGAGGTACCACAGCGTGCGGCCGTCCTTGAGCCAGCCGAAGTCGTTGAAGCTCCAGTTGATCCAGGCGGCGTCGTGCAGGTGGTCCTGCGTCATCAGCGCGTGCTTCGCGAAGTCGACGCTGGCGATCCAGCGGTCCTTGTTGTCGATCGCGCGCAGCTGCACGGCGGCCTGGTTGCCGTCCTCGCTCCACACGATACCGCCGCCGCTGCCATTGTTGGCGATGGTCACCGGACGCACCGCGGGCGCCTTGAGCGCCTTGGCCTCGTCGGCGTGGCCGGCCTTTTCCAGCGCGGCGACGGTCTTGTCGCGGATCGCCTTCAGCGGATCGTCCTTGATGCCAGGCAACTGGTCGGTGGCGAGCGGCCAGACCTTGTGCGCGACGAGGTCCAGCAGCAGCAGCGACTGCGGCGCGGGATCGTTGCGGCCCACGTACCCGCGTGCCTTCTGCAGCTCGGTATAGCCCGAGTCGGTGACGTAGTGGATCACGCCCGGCGCCTTGCCGTCGTCGTGGTGCGCGGGCTCGGTAACCACCAGCATCCAGCGGCCGTCCGGCGACAGCTCGGTGTCCACCGCCTTGATCTTGTCGCCCAGCCAGAACGGCTGCGGCGCGCGGCTGGCGTCGGCGGCTTCCAGCGCCTGCTGCTGCGCGCGATGCGCGTCGCGGTCGGCCTTGATCGCGCGCAGCGTGCTGAAGATCTCGAGCTGCTGGCGCTCCAGCGCGCCGGGCTGCCGCGACTGCGGATCGTCGGCGAACTCCAGGATCGCCGCGGGTGCGGTGGCGCCGCTGGCGAGGTCGTAGCCGTACCACTCGTTGCCGTCGCGGAACTGCAGCGTGCGGCCGTCGGCGGAGAACTGCGGCGAGGATTCCAGCTGTGGCGAGCGCGTCACCTGCACGCGACGGCCGGAGGCGAGATCGATCAGGAACACGTCGCCGTGCTGGACGAAGGCGGCATGCGTGCGGCTGCGGTCGTACACCGCGGGGCCGTCGGCCTGCGCCATCGCGGCGGGATCGAGCTTCGTGCCCGCGCCACCCGTCGCGTCGATGCGGTAGAAGTCGCGCACGCTGTTGCCGTCGCGTTTCAACGCGTAGTACAGGCTGCGGCCGTCCGCGCTCCAGTAGGGATCCTCCACCGCATGGCCGATCCAGTCGGGGCTGGCCATGATAGTTTCCAGGTCCAGCGGCGCGCTGGCGGAGGCCGGTGTCGGCGGGGTGCCGAAGGCTGCGGCGGGCAGCACGACGAAGGCCACGAGGCCGGCAAGCAGCAGGCTGCGCATGGAAGGTCCTGGCGGGAAAAGCGCCAGCATAACCGGGCGTGGCAGGCACGCAGCCGTGCCCGTGCCGAAAGTCAGGTGCGCGGGTCGGGAGCCGGGATTATTCTCGGGAATGGCCCCCACGCCGGAGAGTCCGCATGCGTCCCGTCCTTGCTTTCTCGGTTGCGCTGCTCGCAGGCATGGCGGCCTGCGTCGCCGTTGCCAGGCAAATGCCCGCGCCACCGCAGCACGACGTGTCGCTGATCGGCGGCCACATGCCGGAGCAGCCCGCCTCGCCGCGACACGGCGACGCCAGCAGCGTGCTGCATGGCGTCACCGTCGCGGACCCGTACCGCTGGCTGGAGAACCCCGCCGACCCTGCGGTCGCGGCCTGGATCAAGGCGCAGAACGCACACACCGAACAAGTGCTGGGCGCGATGCCGGACGGCCAGGCGATGAACGCGCGCGTGCGCAAGCTGGCGATCACCTCCACCACCCGCTCCGGTCCGCTGCTGGCCGGCGGCACGCTGTTCTACCTGCAGGAGACGCCGCCGCAACCGCAGCCGCAGCTGATCGCGCAGCCGTGGCCGGGCGGCCAGCCGCGCGTGCTGGTGGATCTCAACGCGAACGGCGGCAACACCGCGATCACCGGGTATTGGTCCTCGCCCAGCGGGCGCTATCTCGCCTACGGCACCGCCGAGGGCGGCAGCGAGCTCACCACCATCCACGTGCTCGACGTGAAGAGCGGCAAGACCCTGCGCGACGCCCTGCCCTGGGCCGGCGGCGGCACCACGCCGCAGGGCGTGGCCTGGGATGCGGACGAGCGGGGCCTCACCTATGTGCGCTTCCCGCCGCCGCCGAAGGGCGGGGACGTTGTGCAGTTCCACGCCGCGCTGGTGCACCACGTGCTGGGCGAGGCGGCGACGAAGGACGTCGCGGTGTTCGGCAAGGACTACTCCAAGGTGGCCGAATACCGCCTGCTCTCCTCGCCCGGCGCAAAGCGGCTCGCCGTGCTCGCCAACGTGGGCGATGGCGGCCCCGCCACGGTCTGGCTGCGCGACGATGCGGCATGGAAGCAGGTGCTGGGCGAGGCCGCCGATGTGCGTTTCGCCGGCTGGGTGGGCCAGCGCCTGTTCGTGGCCAGCTTCGCCGGCGCGCCGCGCGGCAAGCTGCTCGCCGTCGATGCGGGCGGCAAGGCCGGTGAAGTGCTGGGCCAGCGCGAGGGCGCGCTGCAGCGGGTGGCGCCGGTCGCCGACGGCTTCCTCGTGGTGCGCAGCGAGGGCCCGGACTGGTGGGCGGAGCAGTACGACCGCAATGCGAAATTCGTGCGTCGCATGCCGCTGCCCACGCACGGCATCGGCATCGGCGGCATCGCCAGCGAGGCGGCCCAGGACCACGCGCTGATCAGCTACGGCGGCTGGACGTTGCCTTCGCGCTGGGCCGAATACGACGCGAAAGCCGGCACGCTGAAGACCGTGTTCGAGGTGAAGGCCGCGGCCGACTACTCGAAGGTGGAAATGCACCGCATCGACGGCACCTCGAAGGACGGCACGAAGATCCCAGTCACCGTGCTGGCGATGAAGGGCGTGACGCCGAACGGCGCACGGCCGGCCATCCTCTACGGCTACGGCGGCTTCGACATCCCCGTGGCGCCGCATTTCGTGGGCGCCGAGCTGGCGTGGCTGGAACGCGGCGGCGTGCTCGCCTACGCCAACATCCGCGGCGGCAACGAGAACGGCGAGCTGTGGCACGAACAGGGCCAGAAGCTGCGCAAGCAGAACGTGTTCGACGACTTCCATGCTGCCGCGCTGGCGCTCATCGATACGCGTTGGACCGACCGCAAGCACCTCGGCATCCTCGGCGGCAGCAACGGAGGCCTGCTGATGGGCACGCAGATCGTGCAGCATCCCGGCGACTACCGCGCCGTGGTGAGCATGGTGGGCATCTACGACGTGATCCGCCACGAGACCGAGTTCGCCAACGGCGCCTACAACGTGCCCGAGTACGGCACGGTCGCCGACCCGGCGCAGTTCAAGGCCACGCTGGCCTACTCGCCGCTGCAGAACGTCAAGCCGCACACTGCCTATCCCGCCGTGCTGCTCACCACCGGCGCGAACGACCCGCGCGTGGCGCCGTGGCAGTCGCGCAAGTTCGCCGCCGCGCTGCAGAACGCCACCACCTCGAACCAGCCGATCCTGTTGCTTACCCGCATGGACGCCGGCCACGGCATCGGCGCGCCGTTCTCGCAACGCGTGGGCAACACGGCACTGATGCTGACGTTCTTCGCGCAGGAGCTGGGCTTGCCGGCGAAGTGAGTGGTCAGCCGCCGCGGAACTCGCGACGGTACAGCGACGGCGTGGTGTGCAGCATGGCACCGAAATGCTGGCGCATCGACAGCGCGGTGCCGAAGCCGGCGCGTTCGGCAATGCGCTCGATCGGCTGCGTGGTGGTTTCCAGCAGGCGTTGCGCGAGCGCCAGCCGCTGCGTGAGCAGCCACTGGCCCACGGTGGTGCCGGTGTGCTGGCGGAAGTGACGGGTGAAGCTGCGTCGGCTCATCGCCGCGCGCGCGGCCAGCGAGTCGAGGCTGTGCGCCGCGTCTAGGTGGCGCGCGGCCCAGTCCAGCGTCTTCGTCAGCGGCGTGTCGCGCGCGGTTGCCAGCACCGGCTGCTCGATGTATTGCGCCTGGCTGCCCTGCCGGTGCGGCGGTACCACCAGGGTGCGCGCCACGCGGTTCGCCGCCTCCGCGCCGAGGCGGCGGCGCAGCACGTGCAGGCAGCAGTCGATGCCGGCGGCGGTGCCGGCCGAGGTGAGCACGTCGCCCTCGTCCACGTAGAGCACGTCCGGATCGACCTGCACCCGCGGGTAGCGTTCCGCGAAATGCGCGGCCCAGCGCCAGTGCGTGGTGGCGCGGCGGCCGTCCAGCAGGCCGGCCTCGGCGAGCACGTAGGCGCCCACGCACAGGCCCACGATCAGCGCGCCGCGCGCATGCGCCCGTCGCAGCGCGGCGAGCAGCGGCGTCGGCGGTGTTTCGCGCGGATCGCGCCACGACGGCACCACCACGATGTCGGCCCAGACCAGCGCGCGCAAGCCATGCCGCGCCACGATGCCGAAGCCGGCCTGGCTGCGCAGCTCGCCGGCCTCGACCGCGCACACGCGCAATTCGAACGGTGGCGTTTCGGCATCGGCTGTCTCGCCGAATACCGCGCACGGTACCGACAGGTGGAACGGCCGGATGCCGTCGAACGCCACCACCGCCACGCGTGTCCTGGCCATGCCGGAGTCCTTTGGATGGAATGGCCCGATTCTAACGAAAACTGGCAATCAGGCCACTGCTGGCAAAGCGCGCCGAAGCCGATCATGACGTCACCGGGACAAACCGTCCCACGCCTCCGAGGAAAGCCGCCATGACCGAAATCCGCAATCCGCACCGCGCGCTGATCGTGATCGACGTGCAGAACGAATACGAAAGCGGCGGCCTGCGCATCCAGTACCCGCCCGTGGCCGACTCGCTGCGCAACATCGGCCGCGCGATGGATGCCGCGCAGGCCGCCGGCATCCCGGTGATCGTGGTGCAGCAGTCGTCACCGGCTGACGCGCCGCTGTTCGCCACCGGTTCGCACGGCTGGGAACTGCACGCGGTCGTCGCCGGCCGTCCGCGCGAGCACTACCTGCGCAAGACCCTGCCCAGCGCCTTCGTGAACACCGATCTCGGCGACTGGTTGCAGGCGCACGCTATCGACACCCTGGCCGTGGTGGGCTACATGACCCACAACTGCAATGACACCACGATCAAGCACGCCTTCGACGCCGGCATGCAGGTGGAATTCCTGCAGGACGCCTCCGGCAGCGTGCCCTACGCGAACCGAGCTGGTGCCGCCACGGCCGAGGAAATCCACCGCGTGTTCGCGGTGGTGGAACAGTCGCGCTACGCGGCGGTGATGACGACGGACGAATGGATAGCCCATCTTGCCCGCGGCACCACGCCGGAACGCGACACCATCCACGCCTCGCACCAGCGGGCGCTGGGACGGCTGGCAGCAGCGGCCTGAGCCTGCATGGGGAATCACGGCAGGCGCTAAGCTGTGCGCCTTTCCGCCGTGATCCCCGCCATGTCCGAAATCCTGCCCGCCGTCGAACACGAAACCGCCTCCAGTCCCCGCTACAGCATCATCTGGCTGCATGGCCTCGGTGCGGACGGCCACGACTTCGCGCCTATCGTGCCGGAGCTGGTGGCGGTGGACTGGCCGGCGCTGCGCTTCGTGTTCCCGCATGCGCCAGTGCGGCCGGTGACGGTCAACGGCGGCATGCCGATGCGTGCGTGGTACGACATCCACGGTTTCGATCTGGTGGCCAGGCAGGACGAGGCAGGCATCCGCGCCTCGATCGCCGCCACCGAGACATTGATCGACCGCGAGCGCGAGCGCGGCGTGCCCGACGGGCGAATCTTCCTTGCCGGTTTCTCGCAGGGCGGCGCGATCGCGCTGGCCGCTGGCCTGCGCCATGCCGAACGGCTGGCCGGCATCGTGGCGCTGTCCACCTACCTGCCGATCGCCGACACGCTGGCCACCGAGCGCAGCGCGGCGAACGCGGACGTGCCGATCTTCCAGGCGCACGGCAGCTTCGATCCGGTGGTGATCCCGCCGCGCGGCAGCGACAGCCGCGACCTGCTGCGGAGCCTGGGCTATCGCGTGGACTGGCACAGCTACCCGATGGCGCACGCGGTCTGCGCCGAGGAAATCGCGGACCTGCGCACCTGGCTGGGTACGCGGCTGGGCTGATCCACCGTGCCGCTGCGGCATACTCTGCGCATGCGCTTCACCCTCCCGCACCCGCACGACGAACCGAGTCCGCTGCCGGATTTCTGCAGCCTGCCGGTGCTGTTCACCCTGCTGGTGACCGGTGCGCTCGCCGCCACCGTGGTGTGGCTGGCCGCGGGCGACCACCGCGACCTCTCCGGTTACAGCGTGGGCATCCTGTTCGTGACCTGGCTGGTGCTGGTGATCGGCGTGGTGCTGTGCCTGCTGCGCGCATGGCTGCAGCGGCTGCCGGGGCACCTGCCCTACCTCGCCGCCTGGCTGCTGATGATGCCGATCGTGGGTGCGGCGAGCTGGCTGGCGCACGGGCTGGACGAGGCGCTGCAGATGGGCCTGCTGCGCGACGGCGCGGCAGTCTTCGTGCGCGACAACGTGCTGATCGCGGCCCTGCTCGGTGCGGCGATCCTGCGCTATTTCTACGTGGCCGCGCAGTGGCGGCTGCGCCTCGCCGCGGTGACGCGGGCGCAGGTGGAGGCATTGCAGGCGCGCATCCGCCCGCACTTCCTGTTCAACAGCATGAACACCGTGGCAGCGCTGATCCCGGTCGACCCGGCGGCGGCGGAGCGCACGGTGGAGGATCTCGCCGAACTGTTCCGCGCGGCGCTGGGCCAGCACGAGCAGGGCGACGGCACGTTGGGCGAGGAACTGGCCCTGCTCGACCGCTACCTCGCGATCGAGCAGTTGCGCCTGGGCGCGCGCCTGCGCGTCGAGCGCGAGCTGGACGACTTGCCGCGCGATTTTCCGTTACCGCGCCTGCTGCTGCAGCCCCTGGTGGAGAATGCGGTGCGCCACGGCATCCAGCCGCTGCGCGAGGGCGGTGCGGTGACGCTGCGCGGCGGGCGCCAGGGCGACGCCGTCATGATCGAGATCGCCAACCCGCTGCCACCCTCTCCCGCGCGTGGCGGCAATGGCCATGGCCTGGACAACGTGCGCCGGCGCGTGGCGTTCCGCTACGGTCCGCGCGCCGCGGTGCAGGCCGGGCCGCAGGACGGACGTTACGTGGTGAGCCTGCGACTGCCGCTGGAGAGCGAGCCATCGAAGAGCAGGCCGTTGAAGGGCAGAGGGCCATGACGATGCGCGTGCTGATCGTCGACGACGAGCCGCTGGCGCGCATGCGCCTGGCCACGCTGCTGGGCGAGTGCGAAGGCGCGGAACTCGCCGGCAGCGTGGGCGACGGCGAGGCCGCGCTCGCTGCGCTGACCACGCTGCAACCGGACCTGCTGCTGCTCGACATCAACATGCCCGGCCTCGACGGCATGACGCTGGCGGCACGGCTGGCCGGACGCGCGCGGCCGCAGGTGGTGTTCTGCACCGCCTACGAGAACCACGCCCTGCACGCCTTCGAGCTGAACGCGGTGGATTACCTCTTGAAGCCGGTGCGGCTGGAACGCTTGCGCGAGGCGCTGCAGCGCGCCCGCAAGCGGCAGGCCGAGACGCCGCGCGCCGCCACCGCCTGGCTGCATGCACGCGTGCGCGACGAACAGGTGCGCGTGGCGCTGGACGAGGTGGTCTGCCTGCTGGCCGAGGAGAAATACGTGCTGGTGCGTCACACCGGCGGCGAACTGCTGATCGACGACTCGCTGCGCCAGCTGGAGGAGGCCTACCCCGACCAGCTGATCCGCCTGCACCGCAACTGCCTGGTGCCGCCCGCCCGCCTGCTCGGCCTGCGGAGCCTCCCCGACGGCCGCGTGCTCGCCCGCCTCGCCGGTACCGACTTCAGCCCCGAGGTGAGCCGGCGCAACCTGCCGGCACTGCGCAAGCTGCTGCGGATGGGGTAAGTCGCGTCGATTCGTCGCTGCCTGCGCCACCGTCGCGCCATCGGCGACAATGGCGCATGAGCCAGACCATGGAGCCCGCATGATCCCGAACACCTTGCGCATCGCCACCCGCAAGAGCGCGCTCGCGCTGTGGCAGGCCGAGCACGTGGCGGCCTTGCTGCGCGCGGCCCATCCGGGGCTGATGGTGGACCTGGTGCCGCTGTCCACGCGCGGCGACGAGATCCTCGACCAGCCACTGGCGATGATCGGCGGCAAGGGGCTGTTCCTCAAGGAGCTGGAAGTGGCGATGCTGGAAGGCCGCGCCGACCTCGCCGTGCACTCGCTGAAGGACGTGCCGGCGGAGCTGGAGCCGGGCTTCGCGCTGCCGGCGATCCTGCCGCGCGCGGACGCGGCGGACGCCTTCGTCAGCAACGACCATGCCGACCTCGCCGCCCTGCCCCTGGGCGCGAAGGTGGGCACCTCCTCGCTGCGCCGGCAGGCACAGT
>DATEKS010000205.1:0-13247 GCA_035277325.1 Rhodanobacter sp. | reverse complement strand
TCGATCGGCGCAGCCGTCGGGCTCGCAAAGCGCGGCCGCCGGCCAGTGCACGCGCCGCGCCGGCATCCACGCGGATGCAACCGGGCGCGGCCGGCGCGTGGCGCAGCCAGTACTTGCGCGCCTGCATGCGGGTCGCGGCGGCGTCGATCAAGGTGCCCTGCAGGCACCCTTCCGCCAGGGCCGCCACGGTTGCCGCATCGCGGCCGCTGAACAGCGCGGTGGGAATGCCCGCCGCCGCGGCCTTGGTTGCCGCTTCCAGCTTGGTGCGCATGCCGCCGGTGCCCACCGTGCTGCCGCTGCCGCCGGCCATGGCGAGGATGTCCGGCGTGAGCGAGGCGACGTGCGGCAGCGGCACGGCGGCGGGATCGCGCCGCGGATCGGCGCTATACAACGCATCGATGTCCGAGGCGACCAGCAGCAGGTCGGCATCGACCAGGGCGGCGACGATGGCGGCGAGGTTGTCGTTGTCGCCCAGCTTCAGCTCGTCCACAGCCACAGTGTCGTTCTCGTTCACCACCGGCAGCACGTCCAGTGCCAGCAGGCCGCGCAAGGTGGCGCGCGCGTTGAGGTAGCGACGGCGGTTGCGCAGGTCGTCGTGGGTGAGCAGCACCTGCGCCACCGGCCGCGCGGACAGCGATTGCCACAGCGCGATCATCGGCGCCTGGCCCAGCGCCGCCAGCGCCTGCCTGGCGGCAAGATCGCCCGCGGCCGGCGCATGCTCGCGCAGAAGCGCGCGACCCGCGGCCACCGCGCCCGAGGAGACCAGCACCACCTGCCGTCCCGCGGCGTGGCTGGCCGCCACGAAATCGGCTAGCGCCGCCGCGTGGCGCGTGGTGAGGCCGCCGCCGTCCGCCGCCAGCAGGTTGCTGCCGATCTTGAGCACGGCGCGACGCCAGTGCGGCAACGGCTGACCAAGCAGTCCGCGTTCAGCAAACGAACTGCTCACGACACGGCATCCAGCGGTGCGGGAATGCGGTCGCCGTGGCTGTTCGGCGACGACACCACGAGGAAGCGCGTGTCGGCGCCGCTCTCGTTGCGCATCTGGTGCGCCGCGCCCGGCGGCACGTGCAGGCCTTCGCCGTGGCCCAGGCGGTGCGGCATGCCGTCCATCTCCAGCACGGCTTCGCCTTCCAGCACGTAGAAGAACTGCCGCGAATGGGCATGGCTGTGGCGCTGCTCTGCCGTACCCGCCGGCATGCGCTCCTCGATCACGCTGAGATCGTCGCCAGCCAGCAGGTGCCAGCCATCGCAGCCCCGCCCCCAGCGATAGTGCTCGGCATTGTGCGTACCGACCGCCCCCATGACCATCTCCGTTTAGACGTCCAGACGTCCAAGCCTAGCATGCAATTCGTGCAGATGAAGATCGTACCCGGAACCCGGCGAGGTCCGTTGCGCAAGGCTGGATTCGGGCGTGCGCCCCTGCCCCGCCGAAGCGGCCGCCTCGGCGGCGGCACGATAGGCATCGCGGAACGGCACGCCGGCCGCGGCCTGCTCGATGGCCACGTCGGTGGCGTACATCGCCGGCTCGATCGCCGCGCGCATCGCCGCCTCGTTCCACTCGAGGCGCGCCAGCAAGTCCGGCACCAGTTCCAGCGCCATCAGGCCGTGGCGCACGCCGTGGAAGATCGAGCCCTTGGAAAATTGCAGGTCGCGCTGGTAGCCCGAGGGCAGCGAGAGCAGCTGCTCGATCTCGGTGCGCGCCGCGGCCACGCTGGCGTAGCTGGCGCGCAGCAGCTCCACCACGTCGGGATTGCGCTTGTTCGGCATGATCGAGCTGCCGGTGGTGTACTCGGCCGGCAGCTTCACGAAATCGAACTCGGCGGTGGTGAACAGCGACAGGTCCCAGGCCATGCGGCGCAGATCCAGCATTGCCGCGCCGATCGCCTCCAGCACCGCCATCTCGTACTTGCCGCGAGAGAGCTGGGCGTAGATCGACGATACCTGCATGCGCGCGAAACCGAGCGCAGCGGTGGTGTGCTCGCGGTCCAGCTTCAGGTTCACGCCATAGCCGGCGGCGGTGCCGAGCGGATTGGCGTCGACCAGCTCGCGCGTGCCGCGGGCGCGGAAGGCGTTGTCGATGAAGCCTTCGGCAAAGCCGGCGAACCACATCGCGGTGGACGACACCACCGCGCGCTGCAGATGGGTGTAGCCCGGCAGCGGAATCGCCGGCTGCGCGGCACGGTCCAGACAGACTTGTGCGATGGCGCGGCAGTGCGCCTCCAGCGCTTCAAGCTTTTCCTTCAGCCACAGCCGCGTGGCGACCAGGATCTGGTCGTTGCGGCTGCGCCCGGTGTGTACGCGGCGGCCGGCGTCGCCCAGCCGCTCGGTGAGGCGTGCCTCGATGGCGGAGTGGCCATCCTCGTAGCGCTCGTCCAGCACGAAGGCACCGCTTTCGAAGTCCGCAGCCAGCGCATCCAGTTCGCGCTTCAGCGCGGCGGCCTCGTCGGCGCTCACCACGCCGATGTTCGCCAGGCCTTCGACGTGCGCCTTGCTGGCGGCGATGTCGTGCAGGAAGAACTCGCGGTCCAGCACCACGTCGTCGCCGGCGAGGAAGCGCATGATCCTGGCGTCGATCTGGATGCCGGATTTTTGCCACAGGGGTTGGGTCACGGGGGGCTCCTGGCTCAGTCGAGCGGTATCGCGGTGTATTCGTCCACGCCGAGCGCGCGGTTGATGTTCTGTATGGCCTGGGTGGCCGCGCCCTTGAGCAGGTTGTCCAGCGTGGCCACCACCACCACGCGCTTGCCGTCGGCCGACAGCGCGAAGCCGCCGATCTCGGCGCGGTGCTTGTGGGCGATGCGGCTCACCCAGGGCGCCTCGTCCAGCACCGACACCAGCCTCTCGCCGTCGTAGGCGTGATGGAAACGCGCCAGCACGTCCTCGCGCTTCAGTGGCTTGGCAAGGTAGAGGTTGGTGGTGACGGTGAGGCCGCGGAAATGCGGCGCGACGTGCGGCATGAACTCCACCGGCAGGCCGAGCTGGAAGCTGACTTCCTTCTCGTGCGTGTGGCCGGTGAGCGCGTACGGCATCAGGTTGTCGCGCAGCTTCTCGGGGTCGTTCTTGTCCGAGGGCGTGGTGCCCGCGCCGGAATAGCCGGAAACGCCGAAGCACACCGGCGGCGCGGCGAGCAGGTCCTTCAGCGGCGCGATGGAGAGCTCCATCGCGGTGGCGTAGCAGCCGGGGTTGCTGATGCGCTTCTCGCCGCGCCACTTGTCGCGGGTGAGTTCGGGCAGGCCGTAGTACCAGGCCTGGTCGAAGCGGTAATCGGCGGAAAGGTCGACCACCAGCGTATCGGGCGCCGCCTTGTCGATGGCTTCCACATAGGGCGCCGCCTTGCCGTTGGGCAGGGCCAGGATCACCACATCGGCGCACCTGGCCGCCACGGCGGCGGGGTCGAGGCTCTCGTAGCGCAGCTCGCCCGCGTAGGCGTCGCTGTGCTCGCTCACGCGCTGGCCGTCCAGCTCGCGCGAGGAGACGAAGGCCAGTTCCAGCGCGGGATGTGCCGCGATCAGGCGGATCAGTTCCGCGCCGGTGTGGCCGCGCGCGCCGACGATGCCGATGGTTTTCTTCTGCTGCGTCATTTCTGTCATCCAATCAACGTCGGCTGGCGTTGCGCGCAATGCGCCACGCAGCGGGCGATGGTGTCGAAGCTGCCGTCCAGGCCGTACCAGAACACCTTCCACTTCGGCTGCTTGAGGCAGCCGTCGGATTCGGCGTAGTAGAAGATGTTGACCTGGTTGTTGTGGCGCGAACGCCAGAACAGCTGCGGGTTCTCTTCACGCATCACCTGCCACACGGCACGGCCCAGGCCTTCGCCCTGCGCATCGTCGAGCACGGCGAACTTGTCCAGGTACGGCAGGCCGTCCTCCATGGTGAGGATCATCGCGGCGCGGTAGTTCTCGCTCACGTAGATGCGGTACGGCGTGGTGCGCTCGAAATAGTCCGGCACCAGGGTGCGGCCGAAGCTGGATTCGATCAGCGTGCGCATGCGCGCCAGATCCACGCCATCCCACGACTCGGAGCGCAACACCTTTTCGCCACGCCGCACCAGGGTGCCCGAGCCCTTGTGGGTGAACAGCTCCTTGGCCAGCTCGGCGGGGCGCGTGATCGATACCGACGAGGTGAGCGGCAGGCTGTCCAGCAGGTCGGCGATCTGTTCGATCTTCAGGCGCATGCCGCCATTGATCCATGGCTGCGCCATCAGGTGCTCGTATTCGGTGCTGAGGTTGATCGAGTCGATCACCTTGCCCTCGCCGTCGAGCAGGCCGCCGGTGCCGGTGAGGAACACGATCTTGTATGGCTGCAGCACGCGCACCAGCTCGTTGGCGGCGACGTCGGCGTTGATGTTGAGGATCTGCCCCTCGTCGGTCTCGCCCAGGCTGGCGATCACCGGAATCGAGTTGGCGCGCAGGCCCGCCTCGATCGGCGCGAGGTTGATGCTCTCCACTTTGCCGACCATGCCCAGCGCGTCGCGGTCGAGGTAACTGGCCATGAACACGCCGGAGGCCACCGAGGTGGCGCGCGTATCCATCGCCTGCAGCGCCTCGACCAGCTTGAGGTTCTGCTGCTGGAACACGCGGCGCACGATGCCCAGCGCCTTCGGCGAGGTGACGCGCAGGCCGTTCACCGTCTTCTTCTCGATGCCGGCGGCGGACAGCTCCTCGTCGAGCTGCGGACCGGCGCCGTGCAGCACGATGGGCGTGAGGCCCACCTGCTGCAGGAAGGTGAGCGAGGAGGCGAGATCCTGCAGCTCGTCGCGCAGCACCGCGCCGCCCACCTTCACCACGGCGAAGCGCTTGGCGTCCAGCTCGGAGAAGCGCTTGAGGTACTGCTGGATTTCCTTGGCGCTGCCCATGGCCGAGAGCAGGCGCACGATGGTCTTGCGGGTGTGCTTGTGCGTTTCCATGATTGGGTTTTCCTGTGCGTTCATCCCTGAACGCGAACGTCAAAAGGCGGCCTTCCGTGGCCGCACTTCTCAATGATGTAGTGGATGCTTTCGGCGTAATGCTGCAACTGATCCAGCGCCACCCACTCGTCGGCGGTGTGCGCCTGGGCGATGTCGCCGGGGCCGTAGACGAAGGCGGTATAGCCGGCGGCGGAGAACAGCGAGGCTTCGGTCCAGAAATCCACCGCGTTGCCTACGGGGATCTCCAGCTCGTCGGCGAGGTCGCGCGCGGCCAGCCGGCGCGCCTCGGCGGTGGCGGTGTCGCCCGCCGGCAGCGAGGGGCCGCGGAAGGTTTCCTCGAAATGCGCGGGCGCAGGCTCGGCCAGCACGCGGAAGCGTTCGAGCAAACCGTCGGGGCTCATCGTCGGCAAGGGCCGCATGCCGAAGCGCACTTCGGCACTGGGCGCGATCATGTTCGCCTTGATGCCGCCCTCGATGCGGCCGATGTTGAAGCGCAGCCCGGTGAGCCCGCCGAAGCGCTCGTGCGCCTGCGCGGCCACGAAATCCAGCGCCGCGTCACCCCAGCGCACCGCCTGGTGCAGCGCGCTGTCGCTGGGCTTCTGCTCGCCGGAGGCATGTCCGGCGTGGCCGGCGAAGCGCATCAGCACCGACTGGATGCCGCGATGGGCCAGCACCGCCTCGCCCCTGGTGGGCTCGGCCACGATCACCGCATCGTAGGTCGGCTTGTTTGCCAGGAAGCCGGCGATGCAACGCGGATCGTTCGCCTCTTCGTCCGTGGTGAACAGCAGTGCCATGTCGCCATCGCTGGCGTTAGCCACCGCGAGCAGTGCCGCGGCGGCGCCCTTGATGTCGCAGGCGCCGAGGCCGATCGCACGGTCCGCCGTCACGCGCAGCTCGTGTGGACTGGCCGTCCACGCCGGCGAGTCCGGCACGGTGTCCAGGTGCACGTTGAACAGCAGCCTCGGCTTGCCACGCACCGCGTGCAGGCCCACCGCGCCGGCGCCGTGGTCGGTCACCCTGACGTCGAAGCCGGGCAGCTGCGCGCGGATGTAGTCGAAGATGCCGCCCGCGGTGATCGCGCGCGGCGGGTTGCGCGTGTCGTAACCGACCAGCGCCTTCAGGTGTTCCAGTGTGGATTGAAGTAGCGGATTCATGGCTTGCCTGGCGTCCTTGTGTAGACGTCTGGATCGAGTTTTTCCATCAAGGTCTGCGGCCGTGCGGGCGCGGTGAAACCAAAGCCGACATACAGGCCGTGCGCGTCGCTGGTGGCCAGGCTGAAACGGCGCAGGCCCTGCAGCTGCGGATGCGCCATCACCACCGCCATCAGCGCCTTGGAATGGCCTTGTCCGCGATGCTCCGGCAGCACGAACACGTCGGCCAGATAGCCGAAGGTGGCGCCGTCAGTGACCACCCGCGCGAACGCCACCTGGCGCCCGTCGAGGTAACCGCCGAAGCACAGCGAACCGGCGATGGCCTGTTCCACCGTCGCGCGCGGGATGCCGCGGCTCCAGTAGGCCTCGGCAGTGAGGAAACGGTGGATCAGCCCGATGTCGAGCCGATCCTTGTCCGTGCTGACCTGCAAGGCAGCCATGCGGCCTCAGCCCTTGTCCGCGGGGCGATTGACCTCGGCCCACAGCGTGCTGCTCATGCCGAACAGCTTGATGAAGCCCTCGGCCTCGGCCACGCCCCAGTCGGCCGACTGCGCATAAGTGGCGCCCTTGGCGTTGAGGATGTGCTTGGACTCGATGGCCACGGCGTTGACGGTGCCGCCGTTCGTCTCCAGCGTGACTTCACCGTTGACGGTGGACTGGCTGGACGCGAGGAAGGCTTCCAGGTCGGCCTTCAGCGGGTCGTGGAAGAAGCCCTCGTACACCACTTCCACCCACTTGCGCGCCACTTCGGGCTTGAAGCGGTTCTGCTGCTTGCTGAGCACCGCTTCCTCCAGCGCGCGATGCGCGGTCAGCAGCGAGATCAGGCCGGGCGCCTCGAAGATGATGCGGCCCTTGAGGCCGATGGTGGTGTCGCCGGTGTAGAGGCCGCGGCCCACGCCGTAGGGCGCGAACAGGCCGTTCAATTTCGCCAGCAGCGTGTGGCCGGCGAGCTTCTCGCCGTCCAGCGACACGGCTTCACCGTTCACGAAGCCGACCTTCACCCGCAACGAGGCCGCCGGCCATTCGGCGCGCGGCTTGCACCATGCGCGCGCGCCTTCGCCCGGCGCCTGCCACTTGTCGATCTCGCCGCCGGACATGGTGACGCCCAGCAGGTTCTCGTTGATGGTGTAGGCCTGCTGCTTGGCGCGCACGCCGAAGCCGCGTTCCTCCAGGAACTTCTGCTCATAGGCGCGCGTCTGCGTGTGCTCCTTCTGGATCTCGCGGATCGGTGCCACGATCTCGTAGTCGCCCAGCGACTTCACCGCGAGGTCGAAACGCACCTGGTCGTTGCCCATGCCGGTGCAGCCGTGCGCGATGGCGCACGTGCCGAGCTCGGCGGCGCGCTGCAGCGCAGCCTCCACGATCAGGTAGCGGTCGGACACCAACAGCGGGTACTGGCCCTGGTAACCCTCGCCCGCCCACACGAAGGGCTTCACAAAGCCCGCCCAGATCGCCGGGCCGCCGTCCACCGTGACGTGGCTGGCCACGCCCAGTTCCTTCGCGCGGTTCTCGATGAAAGCGCGCTCCTCGGCATCCACGCCGCCGGTGTCGGCGAACACGGTGTGCACGGCCCAGCCGCGCTCCTTGAGGTAAGGCACGCAGAAACTGGTGTCGAGGCCGCCGGAGAAGGCGAGGACGATGTCTTTGCTCATGGCTTGCGAATCCTGGTCGGGGAAGAGGTCAGTCGGAAGAAACGACGATGCGCGGCTCGCAGCGCACCGGAAAATTCACGGAATTGGCGATGAAGCAGGCATGGTGCGCGTCCTCGTGCGCGGCCAGCGCCTTGTCGGGATCGCTGTCGGCGCGGATGGTGACCACCGGGCGCAACACGACCTCGGTGAAACGGCCGCCGTCGCCTTCGGTGGCCATCGCGCCTTCGGCCGCGTCGTCGTAGGCGACGACCACCACACCGGCCACGGTGGCCATGTGCAGGTAGGACAGCATGTGGCAGGTGGACAGCGCGGCCACCAGCATGTCTTCCGGGTTGTGCCTGGTGGCATCGCCGCGGAAGCTGGGATCGGATGAGCCGGCGAGATCCGGCTTGCCGGGGATGCGGATTACGTGATTGCGGCTGTAGTTGCGGTAGCCGTCCGTGCCGCTGCCACGGTTGCCGGTCCATTCCACGTCGACGCGGTAACGGTGCAGGTGGCTCACGTCTTCGACTCCTCTTGCAGGACCATCAGACTGGCTAGCTCCGCATCGCCATCGCCGTCGCGGCGGCGCAGTCCGGCGATCACGCCAAGGCGGTTGCGCTCGGGGTGGTTCTGGCTGAGCTTGAACTTGCCTTCGATGCGCTCGATTTCGATCTCGATGCCGACGATCGCGTGCAGCATCTTTTCGACGTGGTCCGCCGACGCGTCGTCGACACGCCAGGGCTGCGGCTCGGTGGCCTCGTGATGGTCGGTAAGGCGTTCCAGCAGGGCGCGCAGCCAGGCCGCGTCCTCGACCAGCTTCAGCCGCCCATGCACGTGCGCCACCGCGTAGTTCCAGGTGGGCACCTCGCGATGCGTCTCCTGCTTGGTCGGATACCAGTTCGGGCTGACGTAGCCGTCCGGGCCGCGGAAGATCGCCAGCACCTCGGCGCCATCCAGCCGCGCCAGTTCGTTGCCGCGCGCCACGTGGCCGTGCAGCGCATTGCCGACCAGTTCGAACGGCAGGTGGTTGGCGACCAGGCCATCCGCCGCGTTCGTCACCACGGTGGCGAACGGACAGTCGCGGATCAGCCCGTGCAGGACCTCGACGCGCGTTTCGGCGAAATGCTTCGGTACGTACATGGGCGGCTCAGCCCTGCCCTGCCAGCGCGGCCATCACAGCCTTCTGCACGTGCAGGCGGTTCTCGGCCTCGTCGATGGCGATGCAGTACGGCGCGTCCATCACCGCGTCGGTGGCCTTGACGTTGCGGCGCAGCGGCAGGCAGTGGCTGAACAGGCCGTGGTGGGTCAGCGCCATCTTGGCCTCGTCCACGATGAAGTGCTTGTGCGCGTCGCGGATCGGCTTCTCCTGTTCCCACTTGCCGAAGTACGGCAGCGCGCCCCAGCTCTTGGCGTAGACCACGTCGGCGCCGCGGTAGGCCTCCTCGATGTCGTGGCTGACCTTGAGCGAGCCGCCGTTTTCCTCCGCGTTCTGCTGGCCGAACGCCATGTAGCGCTCGTCCAGCACGTACTCGGGCGTGGGGCACAGCAGGGTCACGTCCATGCCCATCTTCGTCGCGATCAGCAGCGCCGAATTCGCCACGGCGGTGTTGAGCGGCTTGGGGTGATAGGTCCAGGTGAGCACGTACTTCTTCTTCGTGAGGTCGCCCAGGTGCTCGCGCAGCGCCATCGCGTGGGCCAGCTCCTGGCAGGGATGGGTGATCGTCTCCATGTTGATCACCGGCACCGTGGCGTACTGCGCGAACGCCTTGATGACCTTGTCCTGGCGATCCACCGACCAGTCCTGGAACTTCGGGAAGGCGCGCACGCAGATCAGGTCCGCGTAGCGGCTGAGCACGCGCGCCACCTCGGCGATGTGCTCCTCGGTGTCGCCGTCCATCACCGTGCCCACCTCGAATTCGATCGGCCACGCGTCCTTGCCCGGCGCCAGCACCACCGCGTGGCCGCCGAGCTGGAACGTGCCCAGCTCGAAGCTGGTGCGGGTGCGCATCGAGGGATTGAAGAACAGCAGCGCCACCGACTTGCCGGCCAGCTGCGCGCCCGCGGGCGAGCGCTTGAACGCGGCGGCCTGTTCCAGCAGCGCGTCGATCTCGGCGCGGCTCCAGTCCTGGGTGGTGAGGAAGTGGCGGATGGTCATGGGTCGAATCGCCTCGATGGAATCGCTCTTGGTGAGTAGTCCGGCCATGGATGGCCGGTTTTGCCTTTCGAAGTGAAACCAAAACAAAAAAACCCGGCACGGTGGCCGGGTTTTTCGTCGATACGTGTGCAGCAGCGCGCGACAGCCTACCCGGCCGGATGTTCGTCCAGCGGTCGGCGCGCACGCGACGTCATGCCAGCAGCCATGCGGGCGCTGGTCAGGACATTGGCGGTATAGACGGCTGTGGACACGGGGGGGTTCCAGTCGGGCGAGGCGCCATCATGACGGGATTTTCGCTGCCATGCAACATGCCATTGCAGGCCATGATTCTTGCGGACATCCCTGCTCGCGAAAGTCAAACGGACGACCATCCATGGCCACACTCCTAAACGAAGGCGCCGCCCGGAGGCGGCGCCTTGATCAGTCGGCGGGGGTCACGCTCACCCGCACGCGCAGGCGCTCGCCGGGATCGTAGTTCAGGCGTGCCTCCCAGACCTCACCGCGATAACGGTATTCAACGTCGTAGCCCATGATCTGGCGCTGCTCGCTGACCGTGCTGACTTCTCGGCAGCGCGTCTGGGTGGTCTCGTAGCTGCCGCCATGGTCGGATACCCGGTTGCCCACCGCACCGCCGGCCACCGCACCGGCCACGGTGGCAGCCTTGCGGCCGTCTCCCTTGCCGATGGTGCTGCCCAGCACGCCGCCCACCACGGCGCCGAGGATGGTGCCGGCCGTGCTGTTGCCCGGATCCTGGCGCACCACCTGCTGGTCGTAGCACTGCTGACGCGGCACGGTCGTCTGGGTGACGCCGTAGACCGGATCGACGCGCAGCACGTCGGCCCACCCGTAGTGAGCGTTGTCGTCCGGCGGCGGGCTATTGGGGTAGCGCGCGTCCTGCGCTTGGGCGCCAGCGGCGACCAGGGCCAGCACCAGCGTGGCAAGGAGAAACTTGGGCATCGCGAACTCCAAGGATGTTTCAGATGCAACTTTGGGGCATGACGGATTGCAGCAAATGGACACTGAATCGCGGCTTAGAATTTCCCGGGTGCGACACCCTGCCGCCGCCCTGCTTACACCTTGTTAAGATGCACGGCTGGCCAGCGCGGCCACCGCCCGGACCCCCTGACGATGCCGATTTCGCTCTACAACAGCCTGACCCGTCGCACCGAACCATTCGCGCCGCTCGATCCAGACCGGGTGACGATGTACGTGTGTGGCCCGACGGTCTACAACTACGTGCACATCGGCAACGCGCGCGGCCCGGTGGTGTTCGATGTGCTGGCCAAACTGTTGCGCCGGCACTACCCGAACGTGGTCTACGCCCGCAACATCACCGATGTGGACGACAAGATCAACACCGCCGCGCTAGAACAGGGCGTCGGCATCGAGGCGATCACCGGCAGGTTCACCGCCGCCTACCGCGAGGACATGGCCAGGCTCGGCGTCGCGCCACCCGACGTGGAGCCCTGCGCCACCGCGCACATCGGCCCGATCGTCGCGATGATCGAACGGCTGATCGCCGACGGCCACGCCTACGCGGCGGAAGGCCACGTGCTGTTCGACGTGGGTTCGTTCCCCGCCTACGGCCAGCTCTCCGGCCGCGACACCGAGGAGCTGATCGCCGGTGCCCGCGTGGAGGTGGCTCCGTACAAGAAGTCGCCCGGCGACTTCGTGCTGTGGAAGCCGTCGACGCCCGAGCTGCCGGGCTGGGACAGTCCCTGGGGCCGCGGCCGGCCCGGCTGGCACATCGAGTGCTCGGCGATGGCCGAGAAGCACCTGGGCGAGACCATCGACATCCACGCCGGCGGCAACGACCTGCTGTTCCCCCACCACGAGAACGAGATCGCCCAGTCCACCTGCGCCCACGGCGGCAGGACCTTCGCGCGCTGGTGGCTGCACAACGGCATGCTCACCTTCGATGGCCGCAAGATGTCCAAGTCGCTGGGCAACGTGCTGCAGCTGCACGAGATGCTCAAGCACCATCCGGCCGAGGCGCTGCGCCTGCGCCTGATGAGCGGCCACTACCGCCAGCCGCTGGACTGGTCCGACGCCGCAATCGCGCAGTCGGCGAACACGCTGGACGGCTGGTACCGCGTGCTGCGCGACCTCGCCGGCGTCGCGGTGGACGCCACGCAGTTGCCAGTGCCGGAAAAGATCGAGGCTGCGCTGTGCGACGACCTCAACACCCCGCAGGCGCTGGCCGAGCTGGCCGTGCTGGCCGATGCCGCGCGCGTGCAGGGCACGGCGGAAGCCAAGGCCGCCCTGCTGGGCGGCGGCGCCCTGCTCGGCCTGCTGCAGCAGGATCCGGAAGCCTGGTTCAAGCAGGCCGGTGGCAGCACGGTCGATGCCGCGCAAGTGGAAGCCTTGCTGGAAGAACGCCGCGCCGCGCGCGCCGCCCGCGACTTCGCCCGCGCCGACGCGATCCGCGCCGAGCTCGCCGCGATGGGCGTGACGATCGAGGACGGCCCGCAGGGCACGCGCTGGAGTGTGGCCAAGGCATGAATGCGCCATTTCGCGCCGTGTCGGCATACGCGCGATAATGCACGCATGAACGACGTCGTCACGAATACCACCCACAGCGCCGACGAAGCGCAACGCGAGATCGCCGAGGAGTTCGCCTACTTCAGCGAGTGGAGCGAGCGCTACCAGTACCTGATCGACCTCGGCCGGCAACTGCCGCCATTCCCGGAAGAGCAAAAGATCGAGGCATGGCGCGTGCACGGCTGCCAGTCGATGGTGTGGCTGGTGCCCAGCGGCGATGCCACGCGCATGCATTTCGAGGCGGCCAGCGACTCGGCCATCGTCTCGGGCCTGATCGCCCTGGTGTTGCGCGTGTATTCCGACCGCCCGGCCGCCGAGATCGTGGCCACCGAACCGGACTTCATCCAGGCCATCGGTCTGGCCAAGCACCTCTCGCCCACCCGCTCGAACGGGCTGGCCGCGATGCTGGCGAAGCTGAAGGGTTACGCCGCTGCGGCCACGAGCTAGGGAGTGAGCAAGCAAAGCGACGCGGCACCCCTTTCGCTTTGCTCCACGCAAAAGCCCCGCTCGAAGCGGGGCTTTTGTCGGGAAGTCCGGCGTGGGTGCCGGGCTTGATCCATGCGCCCACGGAGGAGCGCAAAAGAACCGCCGCTCAGTCGCCCATCTGCTTCTGCAGATGCTCGCGACGCTCCTGCGCATCCAGCGACAGCGTGGCGATCGGACGCGCGTCCAGACGCTCGACGCCGATCTCCTCGTCGGTTTCCTCGCAGTAACCGTAGCTGCCTTCCTCGATGCGGCGCAGCGCCTTGTCGATCTTGGAGATCAGCTTGCGGTAGCGGTCGCGGGTGCGCAGCTCCAGCGAGTTCTCGGTCTCGCGGGTGGCGCGCTCGGCCTCGTCGCCCACGTCGCGCACCTCGTCG
>DATEKS010000204.1:0-14237 GCA_035277325.1 Rhodanobacter sp. | reverse complement strand
TGCCGCTGCCGAAGTTGGTGAAGCTCATGCGGTAGCGGCCGCCGACGCGCGCGTCGAGCTCGTGCACGGTGCAGGTGAAGCCGTCCGGCGGTAGCCACTTGGCCAGCGCGGCGGGATCGAGGAAGGCGCGATAGACGCGTTAGGGTGGAGCGGTGAACACGCGCAGCAAGCGAACGGTGCCGGACATGGGTGGATCTCCAGTGGGTGGCGAGGCGGGTCTTCATTGTGGCGACGAACGGGTGCGTCGCATATCGACACGGATGGCGCGTCGATTTTCCGATCGTGCACGACGTCGCGTCGGCGGACGTGTCCGTGCCGCGTCCGATGTCCGCTGCGAGTGTCCGCGGACGGATGTCCGCTCGTTGATGGCCGACGCAGGAATGGCCTGGGAATGCGGGTTTCCGGGCTTCGTCAGCGTTGGCACGCTGCTTGCCATATCTATCTCGAAAGCTTCATTACCCCACTCAAAGGAGAGCCGCCATGAAATTCGAGACCCTGATGCTGCAGAGCCTGTTCAGCGTTTGCCTGCTGATCTGCGTGGCAACCGTCGGCGGCATGTTGCTGGCGTGAGTCGATCGGGGCGAGGACGCATGTGCCGCGGAGGTTTCCGCAATGACTGTGTCCTCGCCATGCCACGTTCGCCTTCGAACGTGCACTTTCTTCCGATGCCGCGTTCGCCCATGTGCCATTCCGCATGCATGACCTCCTGCCCATGGGAGTCGATGTTTCCGGGCAGTAGTCTGCGCGCCGCTACCCGACGGGATAGCTCCATCGGGTGGCGGCGGCGACGCGTGTCGAAACCATCCGGCATCAAGCCGGTTTCGGGCGGCGTTGTCCGCCACGCTTCACGGGCACATTGCCAAACCCCTGGCGTGCCCGTGTGTTCCCCCACTGATATCCAAATGGAAGCCATAACATGAACAGCATTTTCTCGAAGCATCCTGTCGCGCGTCGCCTGGGCCGGAGCCTGATGCTGGCCGGCGTCGCCGGCGCGTTCGCCCTGGCCGGCGTTTCCACGGCCAGCGCGCAGTCCACCACCGGCTCGGTGTTCGGCAAGGCGCCGGCGGGCTACGCCGTTTCGGTCCGCAGCGCCGCGACCGGCGCCGGGCGCACGGTGCACGTGGATGCCAGCGGCCGCTATTCCGCCCGGGAACTGCCGAACGGCGTCTACACGGTCACGCTGCAGCAGAACGGCCAGCCGCTCGTCAAGCACCCGAACGTATCGGTGGTCGTGGGGCGCGGCATCGAAGTGGATTTCGACTGCTCCGTGCTGAAGTGCAGCGAGGTCGCGAGCAAGTGACGAGACCCTGCGGCCGGGCCCGTCGGGCGATTCGGTCCATGGCGCCCGCCTGCATTCGTCCGGCTTGAAGTTGTCCGCAAGAAGGCCCGGTATCGGAAGATGCCGGGCTTTTTATCTACCAGGCGGATGTGGACGCTTGATTCGCCGGCCCCGGTTCGGCGTTCCGTGGTGCGGGTTTTCAACAAGAACGCAACGGCCTTGTCGTTGTCACGCTTTCGTCGTGAGCCGGGGTACAGGTTTTCCCCAGGACATTTGCTTCAAGATGCGCTCCCCGTTTCTTGTCGCGTCATGGCACAGAGGGGCGCGTTCCCTTTCATCCAAGGAAAGAACCATGTTTGCTCTTGTGTTTGACCGGGTCGGCGAGCCACGCGAGGTGCTTCGTCTCGCGGACGTGCCGCAGCCGCAACCGGGTCCTCGTGACGTACTGATTGCGGTGCGCGCGCGCGTCATCCAGCCGGCCGACGGCATGTTCATCGCTGGGCGCTATCGCGTGAAGCCGAGCTTTCCGCAAGTGGCCGGTTTCGATGCGACCGGCGTGGTCGAACGTGTCGGCGCGGAAGTGGGCCACGTGCGGGTGGGGCAGCGCGTGGGTTTTCGCTATCCGGGGGCGTGGGCGGATTTTGCCGTGGCGCCGGCGGCACGCGTCTATCCGGTGCCGGACGATCTTTCCGCGCAGCTGGACGATGGTGTCGTGTGCCAGTTTGGCCTGAACCCGCTGACCGCGTGGGGACTGCTCGATGTGGCGCGCTTGCCGCAGGGTGCGCGCGTGCTCGTCACGGCGGGACATTCGGTGGTCGCGGGCCTGCTGGGACATCTCGCGCAGCAGCGTGGCCTCGTGGCCGAGCGGCTGGTGCGCGCAGGCGACAGCCATAGCCTGCTGGATGCCTCCGGTACGCAGATCCTGGCGCAAGCGGATGACGTGGCGCAGACGCTGGCTGCCGTCGCTCCCTACGATGCGGTGCTGGACGCGGTGGGTGGGCCGGGCGTACCGGCGTTGATCGCCGCGACCGTACCCGGCGGCCGGCTGGTGTCCTACGGCGTGCTCGACGACCGGCCCTTCGAAATGCACGCGGCCACGATGGTGTACCGCAATCTTTCCTGGCAGGGCTTCGGCATCGACGGCTGGTTGAACCAGTGCGAAGCCGCGACACTGGCGCGGGCGCAGCGCGAATGCTGGGAGCTGCTGTCGCGCCATCCCGAGCTGGTCCCCGTCGCCGCGCGTCATCCCATGCGCGACTTCGACACGGCGCTGGCGGCGGCGAGTGCCGGCAAGGGCGGCAAGATCCTGCTGGTTTGACGCGGCGGGAGCGGCATGCGGTGCGTACCGCCCCCGGATCACGATGGCGAGATCGTCGTCGGTGATCCGCTCAGGCAGAGGCCATCGCGATGCCTGGGATTGCTGCGTCGGGCGGCGCAGATGCGAGCAGGAAATCCAGCGCCTCCCCGCAGGGCGCATCCACCTTCAGCGCGAGCAGCGCGTCGGCACGGGTGCGGCCGAGCGTGACGGCGGCGACGGGTTTGCCGGCCTGCGCGGCGGCGTGGGCGAAGCGGTAGCCGGAGTACACCATCAGCGAGGAGCCGACCACCAGCATCGCGTCGGCGCTGCGGCAGGCGTCCATGGCGGCGGCCACGCGCTCCCGGGGCACGTTCTCGCCGAAGAACACCACGTCCGGTTTCACGATGCCGCCGCAGTGCGGGCAGGGCGGCACGTCGAAGCTGGCGAAGTCATGGTGTTCGAGGTCGGCGTCGCCATCCGGCGCGTCGGCGGCGTCGAAATGCACCCAGTACGGATTGCGCTCGATCAGCGCGCGCTGGAAATCGTGGCGTGCCCCGCGCCAATCGCAGGCCATGCAGCGCACGGTATCGAGCCGGCCGTGCAGGTCGACCACCTGGTTGTTGCCGGCGCGTTGGTGCAGGCCGTCCACGTTCTGCGTCACCAGCAGCTCGACCTTGCCCTGCCGCTCCAGCGCGGCCAGCGCGTGGTGCGTGGCGTTCGGCCGGGCGTGGCCGAAGCGGCGCCAGCCCACCATGCTGCGCGCCCAGTAGCGGCGGCGGGTGGGCAGTTCCTGCATGAAGGCGGTGTACGTGACCGGCGGCGTGCGCTTCCACTGGCCGTCGCGGTCGCGGTAGTCGGGAATGCCGGACGCGGTGCTGCAACCCGCGCCGGTAAGCACGAACAGGCGGGGGTGGGTGTCGATGAAATGCTGCAGCGGCGTCATGGGCGATTCGTGGTGGCGGCAGGGGCCGATGGCCTGGATTCCGGCAGGCCAGGGACACGGGCTCCCTGCCTGCGCCGGGGTGACGGGGTTATGCGGCCTTCGCTTCCTTTTTCAATGTGGCCATGTCGATCACGAAGCGGTACTTCACGTCGCCCTTGAGCATGCGTTCGTAGGCTTCGTTGATGTCCTTCATCGCGATCATCTCGATGTCGGAAACGATGCCGTGCTTGGCGCAGAAATCCAGCATCTCCTGCGTCTCGCGGATGCCGCCGATCAGCGAGCCGGCGAGCTGGCGGCGCTTGAAGATCAGGTTGAACACGGTGGGCGAGGGATGCGGCGTGGCCGGCGCACCGACCAGGCACATGGTGCCGTCGCGCTTGAGCAGGGTCAGGAAGGCATCGAGGTCGTGCGGCGCAGCCACGGTGTTCAGGATGAAGTCGAAACTGCCGGCGTGCTGCTCCATCTGCGCGGGGTCCTTCGAGATCACCACCTCGTCGGCGCCGAGGCGCTTGGCGTCTTCCTGCTTGCCGGGCGAGGTGGTGAACAGCACCACGTGCGCGCCCATCGCGTGGGCCAGCTTGACGCCCATGTGGCCCAGGCCGCCCAGGCCCACGATGCCCACCTTCTTGCCGGGGCCGGCCTGCCAGTGGCGCAGCGGCGAATACGTGGTGATGCCGGCGCACAGCAGCGGCGCCACGGCAGCGAGCTGCTTGGCGTCGTGACCGATGCGCAGCACGAACTTCTCGTCCACCACGATGTTCTCGGAATAGCCGCCCAAGGTGTTCTCGCCACCGAACACGGGGCCGTTGTAGGTGCCGGTGAAGCCGTTCTCGCAGTACTGCTCCTCGCCCTCGGCGCAGGAGGCGCAGTGCTGGCAGCTGTCCACCATGCAGCCCACTCCCACGGTGTCGCCGATCTTGAACTTCTTCACCTTGTCACCCACCGCGGTCACGGTGCCCACGATCTCGTGGCCGGGCACGGAGGGATAGAGCGTGTTGTGCCATTCGTTGCGCACGGTGTGCAGATCGGAGTGGCAGACGCCGCAATACTGGATGTCGATCTTGACGTCGTGCGGTCCCGGCTGGCGGCGTTCGATGCTGAGCGGACCAAGCGGCTGACTGGCGGACGCGGTGCCGTAGGCGTGGGTCTGGGACATGCGGGTTCTCCAGTATGGGGAAGTGGCAAGTCGCCTAGCTTACCCCGCGCCGTGTAAGCCGACGGTCAAGACGTGGCGTGCCATTGAAGCGCGGCAGGGTGGTGCCCATCATGATGGGACTGTCCCCGCCGAGAGTTCCCCATGTCCGACTTGTCCGCGTTCGCCGTCAACCGCCGCTGGCCCGCACAGCATCCCGACCGCATCCAGCTCTATTCGCTCAACACGCCGAACGGCGTGAAGGTGTCGATCATGCTGGAGGAGACCGGGTTGCCCTACGAGGCGCACCTGGTCGACATCGGCAAGGACGAGAGCCACCTGCCGGAGTTCGTGGCGCTGAACCCGAACGGCAAGATCCCTGCGCTGATCGACCCGCACGGCCTCGGCGGCAAGCCGCTGGGCTTGTTCGAGTCTGGCGCGATCCTGGAGTACCTCGCGGAGAAGACCGGCCAGTTCCTGCCCACCGACGTGGCGCGGCGCTGGGAGACCATCCAGTGGCTGTACTTCCAGATGGCCTCGATCGGGCCGATGTTCGGCCAGGTCGGCTTCTTCCACAAATACGCCGGCCGCGAATACGAGGACAAGCGGCCGCTCGCGCGCTATGTCAACGAATCGAAGCGCCTGCTCGGCGTGCTGGACGATCGCCTCGCCGGCCGCGACTGGATCATGGGCGACGAGTACACCATCGCCGACATCGCCACGCTGGGCTGGGTGAACAACCTGATCACCTGGTACGAGGCGCGCGAGCTGGTGGACTACGACCGCTACAGGCACGTCGATGCCTGGCTGCAGTGCGGCCTGGCGCGGCCGGCGGTGCAGCGCGGGCTGAAGATTCCGTCCAAGGTCTGAGTGCACGGGCAGGTGCGCCGCTGCGGCGCGGCCGGCAAACGGAGAGGCATGCAATGGGCAAGGTACTGGTGACGGGCGGAAGCGGTTTCATCGGCAGCCACTGCATCCTGCAGTTGCTGGCGGCGGGCCACGAGGTGCGCACCACGGTTCGCAGCCTCCGGCGTGCGGACGCGGTGCGCGCCATGCTGCGGCAGGGCGGTGCCGAACCGGGCGGGCAGCTGTCGTTCGCCGAGGCCGACCTGGAGCGGGATGCCGGCTGGCCGGAGGCGGTGGCCGGTTGCGACCATGTGCTGCACGTGGCCTCGCCGTTTCCGCCGACCCTGCCGAAGCACGAGGACGAGCTGATCGTGCCGGCGCGCGAGGGCGCCTTGCGCGTGCTGCGTGCCGCACGCGATGCCGGTGTCCGGCGCGTGGTGCTGACTTCCTCGTTCGCCGCGGTCGGTTACGGCCATCCGCCGCAGGCGGCGGCGTTCGACGAGACCAGCTGGACGGACGTCGAAGGCGACGACGTGCAGCCCTATGCGAAGTCCAAGACCCTGGCGGAGCGTGCGGCCTGGGATTTCGTCGCACGCGAGGGCGGCGCGCTGGAGTTGTCCGTGGTCAATCCGGTCGGCGTGTTCGGCCCGGTGCTGGGACCGGACTATTCCACCTCGATCCTGCTGGTGCAGCGCCTGATGGACGGCGCCATGCCCGGTTGCCCGCAGCTGCACTTCGGCGTGGTGGACGTGCGCGACGTGGCCGACCTGCACCTGCGTGCGATGACCGACCCCGCCGCGAAGGGCGGGCGCTTCCTCGCCGTGGCTGGCGATTTCATGTCCATCCGCGACATCGCCATGGTGCTGCGTCGCCACCTGGGGCCGATGGCGCGCAAGGTGCCCACGCTGCAGCTGCCGAACTGGCTGGTGCGGCTCGCCGCGCTGCGCGATCCCGCGGTGAAGCAGATCATCCCCGAACTCGGCAAGCGCAAGAACGCCACCGGCGCCAAGGCGCGGCGCGTGCTCGGCTGGTCGCCGCGCCCCAACGAAGACGCCGTGGTCGCCACCGCCGAAAGCCTGGCGCGGCTGGGGCTGCTCAAGGCATGACCCTAGGCGTGCCACGCAATGCATCCATGTCCGGACAGAGGAGTACCCGCATGCAGACCTGGATCGCCCTGCTGCGCGCAGTGAACGTGGGCGGCACCGGCAAGCTGCCGATGGCCGAGCTGCGCACGATGTGCGAACAGGCCGGTTTCGCGGACGTGCGCACGTACATCGCCAGCGGCAACGTGGTGTTCCGCAGCGCGTTGCCGGAACGCAAGGTGGCGGCGGCACTGGAATCGCGGCTGGCGGCGTTCGCAGGCAAGCCGGTGGGCGTGCTGGTGCGCACGGCTGCCGAGATGGCCGCGGTGCTGGCGGCCAACCCGTTCCGCGATGCACCGGGCAATCGCGTGGTGGCGATCTTCCTGGGTGACGCGCCGCCGGCCGATGCGCTGGAGCATGCCAGCGGCCGCAAGGAAGAGGCGATCGCGCTCGGGCGGCGCGAGATCTACGTGCACTACGGCGACGGCATGGCCGATTCGCGCCTGCGCATTCCCGCGGCGAAGGCGGGCACCGCGCGCAACATCAACACCATTGCCAGGCTGGCGGAGATGGCGTCGGCATGACACGCGCCCGCTGCGGGATTTCCCACGTGTCCATGCCTGCCGATGGAAGCGCGACGGATGACTGACGCATTGCGGGTCCTGATCGAAACGCTGGAGTCCGGGCGTTCGCTGGATGCGCCGGAGCGCCTGCGCGAGCGCATCGATGCGCTCGACCAGCTCGACGCGCTGATGCCCGGCGAAGAAGCGTTGGCGCGCCGCGCGGAAGCAATCCGGCGGCGGCTGGAAGCGGCCAACGCGGTGCAGTTCGAGGCCATCCGCGCGGCGATCCGGCGTGGCGAAGGACGCGGTGCGCTGTGGCACCGGCAGCGCGAGGGTGTCGGTGCGGCCTGCCGTGCCGGTGACGGCTACGACTGGCGGGACGAGCTGGTCAGCGGCGTGCTGCCGTTTGGCGAGCCGGGCGAGGCGGCGGCGCTGGCTCCGGAGATGGTGTTCTACCAGCCCACGCCGGCGCGGCATGTCTTCGACCTGCTCGATCGCCTCGCGCTGGATGCGGGCGACGTGCTGGTCGACCTGGGCTCGGGCCTTGGCCATCTTCCGCTGCTCACCGCGATCTGCACCGGGGCGCGCGGCATCGGCATCGAGATCGAGCCGGTTTACGTGGAAGGTGCGCGCGCCTGTGCGCAGTCATTGCGGCTGGCGAACGCGCACTTCGTGCAGGGTGATGCCCGCAGTGCGGACTTCACGACGGGCAGCGTGTTCTACCTGTACACGCCGTTCACCGGCACGATCCTGCGCAGCGTGCTGGATGCGCTGCGGGACGAGGCGGCGCATCGCGAGTTCCGCGTGTGCAGCTTCGGGCCGTGCACGGCCGTGCTGGCTGCCGAGCCCTGGCTGGCGGGCGACGATGTGCCGATGCCTGGACGCGTGGCAATCTTCCGCACGCGGCGCTGAGCGTGTCCCCGGGACACCGGTGGAGGCACTGCCTCGACTTTGCCATCGGCATCACCCCGGAAAGCCCGGGCACGTGGGCAGCATGGGCGATTGAAACACTCCGACGCAGCCACCGAGGAACGCCATGGACCGACGCACCCTGCTGAAAACGACCTTGCTGGGCGCCTCAGCGCTCGCTTTTCGTCCACTGCTTGCCCGCACCGCCCACGAGGATGCTGTCGAAGCACGGTTGGCCGCACTGGAGCGTCGGCACGGCGGGCGGCTGGGCGTAGCCATCCTCGACACCGGCAATGGTCGGCGCCACGGCCACCGTGCGGATGAGCGCTTCCTGATGTGCAGCACGCACAAGCTGCTGACGGTGGGCGCGGTCTTGGCGCGCGTCGATCGTGGCGCCGAGCGGTTGGACCGGCGCGTGGTGTTCGGGCGCGATCTGGTGCTGTCCTGGGCGCCGGTGACCAGCCATCGCGTGGGCGCACCGGGCATGAGCGTGGCCGAGCTGTGCGAGGCGACGATCACGGTGAGCGACAACACCGCGGACAACCTGCTGCTGGAAAGCCTGGGTGGCCCGCCTGCGATGACGGCGTTCGCGCGCAAGCTGGGCGATCCGCTGACCCGGCTGGACCGCACCGAGCCGGAACTCAATGTCGGTGCGCCGGGCGACCTGCGCGACACCACCACGCCGAATGCCATGCTCGGCGACCTGCAGGCGCTGCTGCTCGGCGACGTGCTTTCTCCCGCATCGCGCGAACGGCTGGCGGCGTGGATGCGCGCCACCAGCACCGGGCTCGACAAGCTGCGCGCCGGCATGCCGGCCGGCTGGCAGGCGGGCGACAAGACCGGCAGCGGTGCCCACGATGAAACCAACGACATCGCGATCTTCTGGCCGCCGCAACGCAAGCCGCTGCTGGTGACGGCCTACCTGGCGGGTTCGACGGCGGATGCGGTCGAGCGCAGCGCCGTGCTGGCCGAGGTGGGGCGGATCGCGGCATCGGTCTGACTTCACCGCGGCGCGTTCAGATGGAGCCGTGCGCCCGGCCTCCTGATCCTGGAGGTCGAGGACATTGGGGAGGCGATGACCGGCGTGATGCGTGCCTCCCGTTGAGCGCCGGGGCGAAGCGAGATGGAAACCCGGCCGCTGATGGGTGATGGGGATGGCTGAATTCGATGCGGTCCAGACGCCGGAAACCAGGGCAATCCGTGAACGGATCCGCGCGGGGTTCAGCGCCGCCAGAGCGCGCCGGCCGCGGCTCTCCTCGTCACGGCGATGTTAAACACGTCTTCATGCAATGACTCCGGAATATCGACAAAAGCCCGGGTAGGGTCGTCATGCGAGCGCGGTATCTCGGTTTCGCCGTGGAAGTGGAACATGAGGTTGCAACAGGCCGCGCTCGCACCCAACCCCGCAACGGAGACCTCATATATGAAAGGTTTAGTCACGACAGGGCTGCTGGTTGCAGCAACGCTGGCATTGTCGGCGTGCGGCAAGGGCGGCGAGATGACACCCTCTTCTGGGGCTCCCAGCAACGCGGCGACCACGCAGGCTCCGGCTACGCCATCACCACCACCGGCGCCAGCTTCCGCTCCGAAGCCTGCGGCGACCAGCGCCGCGCCGCCGTCGGCATCGACCGCCGGAAACGGAGCGAACCCCCAGCATTAGGGAAGGTTTGATTGATCTGTTTCCGCCCGTCATTCCGCTTGCGCAGGAATGACGGGCGGATCGGCGCGTCCCAGGTAGTACCGCACAGGGGCATCAAGGCCCGGCTCCGCCCGCATCCCACCGATTGCGGCCGTGGCCCTTGGCGCGGTAGAGATTGCGGTCCGCACGTTGCATCAGGATCTCGGCTTGCAGGTCGGTTGCGCAGCGTGCCGACAAGCCGATGCTGACGGTCACGTGGCCGTCGATGCCCGTGGCGTAGGGCAGGTTGGCGGTGCGGATGCGGTCAAGGATCCGCCGCGCCACCACCTCCGCACCCGCAAGCGGCGTACTGGGGAGCAGGATGACGAACTCCTCGCCGCCATAGCGACCGCAGAAATCCGTGGGCCGGTGCAGCGTGCCGGCGATCAGGCGCGCCACGGCGCGCAGGCAATGATCGCCGGCCTGGTGGCCGTACAGGTCGTTGTAGTCCTTGAACCTGTCGATGTCGATCATCAGCAGGCTCATGCCGTCCGGCGTGCGCGCGGAAGCCGCCCATTCGCGGGCGAAGGCGTGGTCGAACGCGCGGCGGTTGGGCAGGTCGGTGACGGCGTCGGTGTAGGACAGCCGCTCCAGCGCCTGCGTCATGGCCTGCAGCCGATCCTGTGCCTCCACGTAGCGGTACTGCACGTGCACGGTGCGCAGGATGTAGACCGCCATCGCCAGCCCCACGATCAGCAGCACCAGACCGGTGCGCCTGTCGTCGATGCTCAGGCCGACCGCGAAGATCGCCAGCAGGAACAGGATGGGGCTCACGCCCAGCGCCACGCGCTGCGGCAGCCCGCTGCCGGGGGCGGTTGCCTCCACCGGGGCGTTGCGCCAGCGGTGCAGCATCAACGCCAGCGCGATGAACGGCACCGGCGGCAGGACGTCGCCCAGGATGCTCATGAAGTTCACACCCACGTTTTCCATGTCGGCGTGGTTGTGCACGCCGATGCATACGAAGTAACTGACCAGATACACGCTGGTGATGCGGAAGAAGCGCCGCATCGCCGGCGAGCTTGCGGTCAGCCAGCGGGCCACGTGCGCCACCGCCAGGAAAGCGTTCACGGCGTCGAGTGCGTGCCTCGCGTACCACAGGCTGGTCGGGCTGAGGCTGCCCTGCGCGCCCAGCACGTCCACGATGCCCACCCAGTACAGCACGCCCAGCAGCACCAGCAGCGAGGCATCCAGCAGCTTCTGCCAGCGGGACGAATACGGGTCGCCGAAGGTCGCCGCGACGTACAGCAGCGGGATGCCGTAGCCGACGAACAGCAGATACGTGTAGTTCGTCATGTCCACCAGCGAATGCAGCAGGTCGATCTGCACCAGCAGCGTCGCCACCCCCAGCGTCCACAGGCAGAGGCTGCCGGCCAGGGCCAGGATCAGCGCGCGCGGATAGCTGGAGCGGAACACCAGGCGCACGCACCAGGCCGTCGTGGCGAGGGCGATGACGAACTGCAGGTGGTACGACCAGTGGTCCACTTGCAGCGGCGCGATCAGCAGGCCGCAGGCCAGCAGCGCCGGCAGGAAGGCCAGCGCCAAGGCATAACGCAGCCCGGCTTGCCGGTTCGACGCGGTCATGACGGTCGGTGCTGCTCCCCCCGGAGACGTTTGCGGAACGTATCGGCGCAGCCTGGCCATGGCAAGTTCCGCCCGTCATGCGGGAGTGCCATGCGCTTCCTTTCCAGCAGACCGTGACTGGTCCGCTGCGGATATTCAGCCGCCGGGGTGGTACACGCGCCCGGTGTGTCCCTCGAGCTGGTCGGGCCAGAAATACACGGTGCGCAGGTTGCCGCTGGCGTAGCGTTCGGCTTCGTCGGTGAAGTGTTTCGAGCTGGGATGGCCGCTTTCGCCGCCGGCGGTGATGGCACGTGCACTGACACGCGGGCCGAACTCCACCACGGCCAGGAAGCTGTTGCCGCTGGAGCCGTAGTACTTCTTCGTGCCGGGCCAGCGGTGCGCACCGAACGAGGCCAGCGAGCCCCAGCGCGAGGAGACGAACGGCACCGGGATGCTGGGCCTGCCGTCGTCGAAGTGCGGCTTGATCGCGTCGTCGAGGCGCTGGAAGCGGTTGATCTCGCCCCAGGCCACGCCCCAGCTGCCAAAGTCCTGCACCAGACGGTCCACCGCCTCGTCCAGCGCGTGCAGGCGCTCCTGCGCACCGCCGTCGCGCGCGATGTAGTCGTAGGGCGAGGTGTCGGCCGCCTTCGCGTTGGCCACGCTCTCGTCCCACAGCGTGTCGCCCCAGAACACCGCCAGCGTGGTGGGCATGGAGGCGATGCCCCAGCGGCAGTCCCAGTGGCGCAGCAGTTCCATCGGGCCGGCGAGTTTCGCCTTCAGCGGATCGCCGGCGGGCAGGGCGTCGTAATCCCGCGCGAGGATCGGGATCAACTTCGCGAACTCGGGCAGGTACGGGTCGAACGCGGTGGCGATGAGCTTCGGCTTGGAGAAGCCGCGCGCATCGGTGAGCAGCTGCGTGGCGTGGATGCCGCGCGGGTTCTCGCCGAAGGTGTCCATGTAGCGCGGAAAGTCGGCCGGCTTCGGGCTGTACTTGCCGGCGGCGGAGTAGGGCCAGTCGTTGGTGTTCATCGCCCAGCCGTTCGGTGGATTCACCGCCTGCGGCAAATCCTTGAGCGGTGTGAGGCCGTGCCAGTCGGTGGCCGGGTCGCTGCCGTCCACGGGTTTGGTGTAATCGAAGCGGTTGTCGCGTTTCGGCACGAACTGCGGCATCAGGAAGGCGATCTCGCCCTTGTCGTCGGCGAACAGCGTGTTGTTGGAGGAGTTGGCCTTGAGCTCGGCCACCTTCATGTAGCTCGCGTAGTCGTGCGCCTTGGTGCGCAGCCAGCTCTGCTCCAGCGCGGCGACGGGCTTGTCCATCAGCGCCTCGGCGATCCACTTGCCGTTTTCGCTCTTCACGACGGGGCCGTGGTGGGTGAAGTACGCGGTGAAGCTGCGCGTCTTCAGCGCACCGTCGGCGGCGCGGTAGCGCACGGCGATTTCGCGCGCGGTCACCGGGCGCAGCTCCTTGCCATAGCGGTAGTACGGCTTGCCGTCCTTGTGCACGATGGTCTCGGCGAACTCGTCCACCGCGTCGAGGCCGGTGGAGGTGTGCATCCAGCCGATGTGCCGGTTGAAGCCCTGGTAGACGAAGAACTGGCCCCAGGTCACCGCGCCGTAGGCATCCAATCCCTCGTCGCTGGACATCTGCAGCTCGGAGCGGAAGTAGAACGAGGTGTGCGGGTTGATCCAGAGCAGCGCGTGGCCGTCGGTGGTGAGCCTGGGTGCGATGGCGATGCCGTTGGAGCCGGTGGGCTCCGCCCAGCTCGGCGGATTCGCCTGTGCAAGCTGCGGGTGGGCGTCGCCGTAGAACGCGGCGAGCTCCTTGAGCGACACGCGCTCGATGTCGCCGCCGATGCTGCCCTCGGTGAAGGAGAGCGCCATCCACGGCTCGAAATGCGTGATCACCTTCGGATGCGTATCCGGGTGGGTGGCGAGGTACCAGTTGAGGCCGTCGGCCCAGGCGTTCATCAGCTTCTGCAGCCAGCCGGGGCTCTGCGCATACTGTTTCTTCAGCACTGCCGGATCGACCCAGAGCTGCTGGCGCAGATCCTGCCAGATCGCGCTCTCGCCCTCGGCCTGCGCGGTCCAGCCCAGCGCGGTGAGGTAGTTCGTCTCCACGCGGTTGAAGTCGTCCTCGGCCTGGGCAAAGGCCATGCCGAACACCGCGTCGGCGTCGGTCCTGCCGTGCACGTGGGCGATGCCCCAGTCGTCGCGGGTGATAGTGACGGCTTGCGCCTCGTGCTGCAGGCGTGCGTGCTCATCGGTCTGCGCCGATGTCGTGACGGTGAAACCCAGCGCGAGCAGGAGCAGCCACGGACGGGCGCGGCGCAGGACGGAAGTCGGATGGCGTGCGGACATGCGGGTTCCCCCATGGCATGCATGAGCCCGGCCGACGCGCGCTGCTGCGGCCTGCGCCGGGGCAGGCAGGTTGACAGGGCATCTTGCGTTGGGTGATCCGATCCGGCAAGGCAACGCATGGCCTACGTGAACGAGCAGGCCCGCCATGGCGGGCCTGTTCGTCGTGCGCGTGCCTGTGGTGGATCAGTGCTGCTTGTCGTCGCGCCGACCCTGGCCCTGATGCGCAGCCGGCGCGGCCCGGCCCTGCGGGGCCGCCATGTGTGCGTGCGGAGCGGGGCGTGCCTCGGCCGGCCGGTACGCGGGTTGTGCGTAGTGCGGCGCCGGGCGGTAGGCCTGTGCCGGGGCGGCCTGCGGGTGATTCGGCATGCCGCGGTTGCCGTTGTCCATCGGCTGGTAGCGGGCCGGGGTACGGCTGCGCGGCGCCTCGTAGGCATTCGGCCTTGTCTGCTCGCGGCCCTGGGACACAGGGTTGTAGCGGCCATCGCCGGCCGGGTGCGCCGCCGCATTGCCATGCGGTGCGAAGCTGGCCGAGCGCAGGGCGTTGCCGCGTTGCGGGCTGCCGGTGGTTTGCGGCGCAATGCGCGTTTCGT
>DATEKS010000203.1:0-28131 GCA_035277325.1 Rhodanobacter sp. | reverse complement strand
CACCGTAGGCCTGGATCATCTGCTGGCGCAGCATGTTGCGCTGTTCGGCGGTGACCTTGCCGAGGTCGGCACCCTGCACCTTGTCCACGGCGAGCAACGCATAACTACCGTCATGCATGTCCACTGCGGCGTACTGCGGCTTGCCGTCGGCCGGATGCGGCAGCAGGAAGGCCTCGTCGCGCAGGGCCGCCGGCACGTCCGGCTGGATGCGCACCACCTCGCTCGCGCTCTTGACGCTGGCGTTGGCGGAGGCGGCCACGGCGGCCAGCGTCTCGCCCTTCCGCAGGCGTGCCAACAGGGTGTCGGCCTGCTGCTTCGCGGCGGCGGCGATGCGCTGGTCGAGGATGGTCTTGCCGATCTCGTCATGCACTTCGGCCAGCGGCTTGGCCGCGGTGGGCACATGCTTGGCCACGCGGATCACCACCGCGTCGTCGTTGCCGAGCTCGATCAGGTTGGAATTGTTGCCCTGCGCGAGCACGTCGTTGCCGAACGCCGCCTTGATCACCTTGGGGTTGGCGGCAATGCCTTCGCCACCCTGGCGCGAGAACAGGCCCGTGGTCTTGATCGGCAGGCCCAGTGCCTGCGCGGCCGGCTCCAGCGAGGACGGGTTCTGGTAGGTGTTGTCCGACAGCTTGCCGGCCACCTCGTTGTACTTGCGGTCCTTGTCGCCGGTCGTGGCCTCGGCCACCAGCTGGTCGCGCACCTCGGCGAACGACTTGGCCTCGCCACTGCGGGTGTCGCGCAGCCAGATGATGTCGTAGCCGTCCGGGGTCAGCACCGGCTTGGAGATCTCGCCCTTCTTCAGCGCGAACATAGCGGTGTCGAAGGCGGCGTTGGTCACGCCCTTCTGCAGCCAGCCCAGGTCGCCGCCCTGGCGCTTCGAACCCAGGTCGTCCGAGTCCTGCGCGGCCAGCTTGGCGAAGTTTTCCGGCGTGGCTTCGGCGGCGATCTTGTCGGCCTTGGCCAGCGCGGCCTTCTGCTGGTCCGGCGTGGCGTTCGCGGGCACGTTGACCAGGATGTGCGACACCTCGCGCTGCTCGGGCTGCACGAAGCGCTGCTTCTCGCTCTCGTAGCGCTTCATCAGGTCGGCATCGCTGGGAGCGGCATCCGGCTTCAGCTGGGCGCCGTTCACCTCGAGGTACTGCAGCGACACCTGCTCGGGATTCATGTAGTCCGCGAGGTGTTCCTTGTAATAGGCCGCGATCTGCGCGTCGGTGACGGTGGCATCCGCGGGCTGTGGCTTGGGCAGCACGGCATAGCTCAGGTCGCGGCGCTGCATGCGCAGGTCGAGGTAATGATCGACCTCGCTGTCGGTGACGATGGTGCTGGCGTCGATCGCGTTCGGCAACGCCTGGGTGGACAGCGAGGCGCGCACGTCGTCCTGGAACATGTCCGGCGTCTTGCGCTGCTCGGCCAGCAGGGTGCGGTATGTGCTGGGATCGAACCGGCCGTTGATCTGGAACGCGGGAATCGCCGCGATGTAGTCGCGCACAGCCTGGTCGGGCACGCGGATGCCCCAGTCCTGGTTCGCCTTCAACAGCAGTTGCTGGTCGATCATGCCGTCCAGCACCTTCAGCTTCATCTCCGGCTTCTCGAACGCGTCCGGATCGAAGCTGTCGCCTTGCTCGGCACTCAGCTGCTGGCGCAGCTGGTTCATGCGGTCCTGGAAGTCCTGTTGGCTGATCTCGTGCTTGCCCACCTTCGCCACGTAGGTGTCGGCGCGGGACATGATGTAGCCCTCGATGCCGAAGAATGTCATTGCAAAGGTGGCCACGCCGAGAAGGACGACAGCTGGCCATCCGTGCATCTTGTTACGCATTGCCTGCAGCATTGCCTATCTTCCTGCCAGTGTTGATCGGCGCACTCGGCGCACGTTGCATGAACCATTCGGGCGCCGGCGTGGCGCCAGTCACGGCGGATTCCCCCGGAACGCCGTCCAAACGACAAGGGCGCCACAGGGGCGCCCTTGCGAACCGTGGCGGAGCGGACGGGACTCGAACCCGCGACCTCCGGCGTGACAGGCCAGCATTCTAACCGACTGAACTACCGCTCCGCAGTTTTCTGGTGGGTGCTGTAGGGATCGAACCTACGACCATCGCCTTGTAAGGGCGGCGCTCTACCGCTGAGCTAAGCACCCGAAACCGAGCGTCAGCCGCTCAGTTTAGGGCGTCCTTGAGCGTCTTGCCAGCCTTGAAGGCAGGGACCTTCGAAGCCTTGATCTTGATCGTCTCGTTGGTGCGCGGGTTGCGACCGGTACGGGCGGCGCGCTTGCGCACGGTGAAGGTACCGAAACCGACCACCGACACGTCCTCACCCTTCTTCAGCGACTTCTGCACGACTTCGAAGAACGCTTCGAGCGCGCGACCGGCGTCGGCCTTGGTCAGCTCGGCTTTGTCGGCGATGGCATTGATCAGATCGGTTTTATTCATTGAAAGCTCCCTTGTACGTTTTGCGGCAGGCTCGCCCCGTGGCATGGGCGCACGCAGCCGCCGTGGATGGTTGGTACCCGCTTGGCGCCGTAACGCAACCCCGCATCACGGACACATGCAGCAGGCGCCGGGATTGCGGTTTTGCCTTTATACCAGTGCCTCGCCGAACACCGCAATACAAGCTGCAGCAAGGTTTTCAGGCCACATGCAGCGGTGGCGGCGAATTGTCGGCGACTACATCACAAAACACCCGCAACGCCCGCGGATTTTCCGTAACGCATGAAAACGCAAAGGCGCCGCGGATCACACGGGATCCGCGGCGCCTTGTCTGCCTCCGGCTTCAGTAGACCGGCTTCAATGGGGGCGCGCGTGCAGCTCCGCTTCGTCGACGTCCGGCTGCTCCTCGCGCGCGGCGTGCAACTCCGGCTTCGGCTCGTTCGGCTGCAGCGGCCGTTCCAGCGCGATGTCGAGCACTTCGTCGATCCAGCGCACCGGATGGATCTCCAGCGAGGACGTGATATTGGCCGGCATGTCGGCCAGATCCTTCTTGTTGTCCTCGGGAATGACGACCGTGGTGATGCCGCCGCGAAGCGCCGCCAGCAGCTTCTCCTTGAGCCCGCCGATCGGCAGTACTCGACCACGCAAGGTAATCTCGCCGGTCATTGCCACCTCGGAGCGCACAGGCACCTTGGTCAGCGCGGACACCAGCGCGGTGCACATGCCGATGCCGGCGCTGGGGCCGTCCTTCGGCGTGGCACCCTCGGGCACATGCACGTGGATGTCGAATTTCTGGTGGAACTCGGGATCGATGCCCAACCGGTCCACGCGCGCGCGTACCACCGACAGCGCGGCCTGGATAGATTCCTTCATCACGTCGCCAAGCTGGCCGGTATGCACCAGCCTGCCCTTGCCGGGCACCACCGAGGCCTCGATGCTGAGCAGCTCGCCACCCACCTGGGTCCATGCCAAGCCGGTGACGAGGCCCACCTCGTTCTGCAGCTCCTTGCGGCCGAAGTCGAAGCGGCGCACGCCCAGGTAATGGTCGAGGTTGGTCGAATCCACCACGACGGTCGCCACGGCCTTCGCCTTGCCCTTCGCGGACTTCGTCGCCGGCTTCGCCTTGCCTTTGGCCTTGCGCACCTCGCCCAGGGTGAGCTCCTTCACTACCTTGCGGCAGATCTTGGAAATCTCGCGCTCCAGGTTGCGCACACCGGACTCGCGCGTGTAGTAGCGCACGATGTCACGCACGGCCTCCTCCGCCACGGAAAGCTCCTCGGGTTTCAAACCGTTGGCCTTCAGCTGCTTGGGCAGCAGGTACTTCTGTGCGATCGCCAGCTTCTCGTCCTCGGTGTAACCGGGGATGCGGATGACTTCCATGCGGTCCAGCAGCGGGCCCGGGATGTTCAGCGAGTTCGCCGTGGCAATCCACATCACCTCGGAGAGGTCGAGGTCGACTTCCAGGTAGTGGTCGTTGAACGCGTGGTTCTGCTCGGGATCGAGCACCTCCAGCAGCGCCGAGGACGGGTCGCCGCGGAAATCCATCGACATCTTGTCGATCTCGTCCAGCACGAACAGCGGATTCTTGCTGCCGGCCTTGTTGAGGTTCTGCACGATGCGGCCCGGCATCGAACCGATGTAGGTGCGACGATGGCCGCGGATCTCCGCCTCGTCGCGCACGCCACCCAACGACATGCGGACGAATTTCCGGTTGGTGGCCTTGGCGATCGACTGGCCGAGCGAGGTCTTGCCCACGCCGGGCGGCCCGACCAGGCACAGGATCGGCCCTTTCATTGCCGAAACGCGATGCTGCACGGCGAGGTATTCGAGGATGCGGTCCTTCACCTTCTCCAGGCCGAAGTGGTCGGCGTCCAGCACTTCCTGCGCCAACGCGAGGTCCTTGCGCACCTTGCTGCGCTTCTTCCACGGCACGCCGACCAGCCAGTCCAGGTAGTTGCGCACCACCGTGGCCTCGGCCGACATCGGCGACATCTGGCGCAGCTTGCCGAATTCCTGGCGCGCCTTGGCCAGTACCGCTTTCGGCATGCCGGCATTCTCGATCTTCTTCTGCAGTTCCTCGACCTCGTTCGGGCCGTCCTCGCCCTCACCGAGTTCCTTCTGGATCGCCTTCATCTGCTCGTTGAGGTAGTACTCGCGCTGGCTCTTCTCCATCTGCGACTTCACGCGGCCGCGGATGCGCTTCTCCACCTGCTGCAGGTCCATCTCGCCGTCGACGAGGCCGATCAGCAGTTCCAGCCGCTCACCCACGTCAGCGGTTTCCAGCACTTTCTGCTTGTCGGCCATGCGCACCGACAGGTGCGCGGCGATGGAGTCGGCCACGCGCGAGGGGTCCTCGATGCCGGACAGGCTGGCCAGCACTTCCGGTGGCAGCTTGCGGCTCTGCTTCACCAACTGCTCGAACAGCGAGATCAAGGTGCGTGAAACCACATCCAGCTCCCGCTCCTTGGCGCTATAGACCGACGCGACCGCCCGCGAGCGAGCCACCAGCATGCCGCCATCCTCATGGCAATCCTCGATGGTCACACGCGACTGGCCCTCGACCAGCACCTTCACCGTGCCGTCGGGCAGCTTCAGCAGCTGCAGCACACCGGCCAGCGTGCCGATCTGGTGCAGGTCATCCACCGCCGGATCGTCGATATCCGGGCTCTTCTGCGCCACCAGCAGGATCTGCCGCTCGCTCTCCATCGCGCGCTCGAGTGCGCGCATGGACTTGTCGCGGCCCACGAACAGCGGGATGACCATGTGCGGGTAGACCACCACGTCGCGCAACGGCAGTACGGGCAGTGCATCCAGCAGCGGCGTGGAGGCGGCAGGGATGCCGGTGCGTTTGAGTTTGGCCATGCGAGAATTCCGTAGCGATTCTGACGAGATGCGGCCCGACACTGCATCGGGGCCGACTATCCGTCAAGTGGAGGCAAAGCGGCCGCCACGCAAGCCTTGCCGCACCAGAAAGTCAAACGGCCCCGACGCGCACATCGGGGCCGTTTGCACATGACCAGCTAGCAGCGATGTCAGGCGGCGTCGCCGCCTTCGCCCGCGGCGCGCTGCTGCAGGTTGCCGCGGTAGATCAGGTAGGGCTCGGCCTGGCCCTCGATCACCGCATCGTCCACCACTACCTTGCTGACGTGCTCCAGCGAAGGCAGCTCGTACATGGTGTCCAGCAGCACCTGCTCGAGGATGGTGCGCAGGCCACGGGCGCCGGTCTTGCGCTTCAGCGCCTTCCTGGCGATCGCCTGCAGCGCCTCGGGGCGGAATTCCAGCTCCACCTCCTCCATCTCGAACAGCTTCCTGAACTGCTTGGTGACCGCGTTCTTCGGCTCGGTGAGGATCTTCACCAGTGCCGCCTCGTCCAGCTCGTCCAGCGTGGCGACCACCGGCAGGCGGCCGACGAACTCGGGGATCAGGCCGAACTTCACCAGATCCGATGGCTCCACGTCGGCCAGCGTCTTGCCAAGGTTCTGGGTGCGCTCCTTGCTGCGCACCTCGGCGCCGAAACCGATGCCGGTGCTCTCTGAGCGCTGCTGGATCACCTTCTCCAGCCCCGCGAACGCGCCACCGCAGATGAACAGGATGTTCTTGGTGTCCACCTGCAGGAATTCCTGCTGCGGATGCTTGCGGCCACCCTGCGGCGGCACCGAGGCCAGGGTGCCTTCGATGAGTTTCAGCAGTGCCTGCTGCACGCCCTCGCCTGAGACGTCGCGGGTGATCGACGGGTTCTCACTCTTGCGTGAGATCTTGTCGATCTCGTCGATGTAGACGATGCCCGACTGCGCCTTCTCGACGTCGTAGTCGCACTTCTGCAGCAGCTTCTGGATGATGTTCTCGACGTCCTCGCCCACGTAGCCGGCCTCGGTCAGCGTGGTGGCGTCGGCGATGGTGAACGGTACGTTGAGCAGGCGCGCCAGCGTTTCGGCCAGCAGGGTCTTGCCCGAGCCGGTGGGGCCGATCAGCAGGATGTTGGACTTGCCCAGCTCGATGTCGTCGTTCTTCTGGCGCGACTCCATGCGCTTGTAGTGGTTGTACACCGCCACCGCCAGCGCCTTCTTCGCACGGGTCTGGCCCACCACGTACTGGTCCAGCGACTCGCGGATCTCCTTGGGCTTGGGCAGCTGGGTACGGCCGGAGGCAGCCTTCTCCTCCAGCTCCTCGCGGATGATGTCGTTGCACAGCTCCACGCATTCGTCGCAGATGAACACGGACGGGCCCGCGATCAGCTTGCGCACCTCATGCTGGCTCTTGCCGCAGAAAGAGCAGTAGAGAATCTTCCCGCCGTCGCTGGAACGCCCCTGCCGATCGTCGCTCATACTTTGATTCCGCTGTGAAACCGTGGGTTATTCAGGTTGCGGCCCGAGAATAGCACAGGGCTCCGCGCCTGCCGGCAGACGCGGAGCCCCTCAACTCAGGCCGTGGCCGTGATGAGTGCGGCCATGGATGGCCGCCCGTTTGATCTTCGCGATCAGGGATGATCGCAAAAGTTAAGCCGACTTGACCGTATCGACGGCACGGCGGTCGAGCACCGCGTCGATCAGGCCGTACTCGCGGGCCGCCTCGGCGCTCATGAAGCGGTCGCGCTCCATGTCGCGCTCGATCCGGTCCAGCGGCTGGCCGGTGTGCTGCACGTAGATGTCGTTGAGGCGCCGGCGCAGGTACAGGATTTCCTGCGCCTGGATCTCGATATCGGTGGCCTGACCGCGGGCGCCGCCCGACGGCTGGTGGATCATCACGCGCGAGTTGGGCAGCGAGTAGCGCTTGCCCTTGGCGCCGGCCATCAGCAACAGCGAGGCCGCACTGCAGGCCTGGCCGATGCACATGGTGCTGACGTCGGGCTTGATGTACTGCATGGTGTCGTAGATCGCCAGCCCCGCCGTGACCGCGCCACCCGGACTGTTGATGTACAGGTGGATGTCCTTGTCCGGGTTCTCCGACTCCAGGAACAGCATCTGCGCGACCAGCAGGTTCGCCACCTGGTCGTTGACCTCGCCCACCAGGAAGATCACCCGCTCCTTGAGCAGGCGCGAGTAGATGTCGTAGGAGCGCTCGCCGCGGGCAGTCTGCTCGACGACCATCGGCACCAGGTTGAGGTTCTGAATCGGTTCCATGGTCTTTGCGCTCTCCGGTTATGTGCCTTGAGTATGCCACCGGGTCTGGCGCACGCCAGACCCGACGGACGGACACCTGACGATCAGGCGCCTGCGGGACGCATCACCTCGTCGAAGCTCAGGTCCAGGTTGGTGGTATTGGCGTGATCCGCCACCCACTCGGCCACCTGGTCCTCCATCACGCGGTTCTGCAGTCCGGACATCAACTGGGGGTCGCCGTTGTAGAGTTCAATGACCTTCTCCGGCTCCTCGTAGGTCGAGGCGATCGCGGCGAGCTGTTCGGCCACGCGCTTGCGGTCGATCTTCAGCTCCTGCTTGCGGGCGATCTCGCCCATCAGCAGACCCGCGATCACGCGCTTGCGCGCCATCGGCAGCGCGGCCTCGACGAGTTGCGGCGGCGGCTGCTGGCCACGCGGCACGCTGCCGGCGGCCATCGCCTGCGCCTCGGACTGCACCATCAGCTTCGGCACGTCCAGCGAAGGATGCGCGTCGGCCAGCTTCTCGGCCACCTCGGACTTCAGCCGGCCCATCAGTGCGGCCTTCAGCTCACGCTCCAGATTCGCGCGCACTTCCTTGCGGAAGTGCTCCAGGTCGCCATCGGCGATGCCGAACAGCTTGGCGAATTCGGCGTCGATCGCCGGCAGCTTCGGCTCCTGCACCTTGACGACCTTGAAGTTCACCTTGGCGCTCTTGCCGGCCAGGTTCTCGTTGCGGAAATCCGCCGGGAACTCGATGTCGGCCTCGTAGCTGTCGTCCGCCTTGTGGCCGGTCAGCGCCTCGTCCAGCGCCTTGAACAGGTTGCCCGAACCCAGCACGCTGCCGGCGCGCTCCAGACCTTCCGCCGGGAAGCGGTAGTCACCCACCTGTGCGGCGTACTCGAACATCACGAAGTCGCTATCGACCGAGGCACGCTCGACCAGTTCGAAGCTGCGGCGCTGCTGGCGCAGCGTCTCCAGCATCTTGTCGACGTCGGCATCGGTCACCGCCGCCTGCGGACGCTTGATTTCCAGCGCGGACACGTCGACCGTGGGGAACTCCGGCATCACCTCGAAGGTGGCCGTATAGGCGATTTCGCCGTTCTCCGGCTTGCCGGTGGTATCAATGGCGGGATTGGCGACCGGCTGCAGTTTTTCCTGCGTCACCGCCTCGCGCAGCGTGCTGCCGATCAGGTCCGACAACACCTCGCCACGCACCTGCTCGCCGAAACGCTGCTTGATGACGGCCACCGGCACCTTGCCCGGACGGAAACCCTTCAGGCGCACCGTGCGCCCCAGTTCCGCGATGCGCGCGCTCACCTGCGTCTCGTAACGCTCGGCGGGAAACTTCACCGTGAGCTTGCGCTCGAGCGTGCCGATGTTCTCAACCGAAACCTGCATGTCGTCTCCTGGAACCTGATTGTTGTGGCACCCGTCGGGCACCCTGGCGGCAACCGTTCGGCGCCGGAAACCATCGTGATTGGTGCGAAAGGCGGGACTCGAACCCGCACGGGGGTTACCCGCCAGAACCTAAATCTGGTGCGTCTACCAGTTCCGCCACTTTCGCCTTGCCATGCCCGGCCATCGAGACGGAACGGCGCTTTCGCCGCGTCCGCCCCGCTGCAGCCTAAGTCGATGATTAGCCAGCGCTAAAGCGGCTCATTGTACGGTCGCGCTGAGCCGCAGCACAAGCATGCGGCATGCACCAGAGGCCCTGCACCGCCCCAAAGCGAAACGCCGACCACGAGGGTCGGCGTTCCAGTGTTGGTGGGCCGTGTAGGATTCGAACCTACGACCAATTGATTAAGAGTCAACTGCTCTACCAACTGAGCTAACGGCCCTGAAACTTGACTTGAATTTTGGGGTGAACGATGGGACTCGAACCCACGACAACCGGAATCACAATCCGGGACTCTACCAGCTGAGCTACGTCCACCATAAACACTTTTCAGTGGTGCGCCCGACAGGACTCGAACCTGCAACCGTCGGCTTAGAAGGCCGATGCTCTATCCGGTTGAGCTACAGGCGCGGACGCCTACGGCAGAACACGCTAGTGGTCGGGGCAGAGGGATTCGAACCCCCGACTTTTGCGTCCCAAACGCAACGCTCTACCAGACTGAGCTATACCCCGAACGAGCCCGCGACAGCCTTCATCAACGGAGCCTTGAAATGCTACGGGCGACCATGCCATCCGTCAAACCGTGAACATCGCTCAGGGCACCATGCCCACCATTCCGCGACACCGGCAAACTGCCTGTTCCGCGGAGCAAGGCCGAAGCGAAACACCTCGCCTTGCTTTACAAAATGGCGCGCCCGGAGAGATTCGAACTCCCGACCACCTAGTTCGTAGCCAGGTACTCTATCCAACTGAGCTACGGGCGCGCACTAACTTGCCACCCCGCCGACCGGTTTCCCGGACCGCCGAAGCGAGGAGCGGAATTATTCAGGGTCATGCCGTGAAGGTCAACACTTTTTGTGAATTTTTTTTCACACGTGCCGCCCATGCCCCGCCCACGATCCGCCTCGCCACATCGCACGCACTGCCGCACAGATGCAGTGAACGACGTATTCCGAACCAGCGAACGGCGAAGGGGGCAGCCTTCGCCGTTCCCTTCGCATGATTCGCGAGCCTGAGGCGTCCGGACGTCCAGACGTCTGTTTCAGCCATCCAGACCGGAACGGTTCTGGGTGGCCGGATCGCCCACCTTGCCCACCGTGGAATCCCCGCCCTTGGGCGGCGGCGGGGGCGGCGTGGAGCCACCGCTGGTGTTGCGGTTCCAGTCGGCGGGCGGTCCCGGCTGGCGGCCGGCCATGATGTCGTCGATCTGGTGCGCGTCGATGGTTTCGTACTGCAGCAGCGCCTCGGCCATCGTGTGCAGCTTCTCGATGTTGTCAGTCAGCAACTGGGTGCTGCGCGCATAGGCGCGGTCGAGGATGCCGCGCACCACCTCGTCGATCTTGCTGGCGGTCTCGTTGGAGATGCTCTTGTGCTGGGTCACCGAGCGCCCCAGGAACACCTCGTCCTCGTCCTCGCCGTAGGTGATCGGGCCGAGTTCGTCGGAGAGGCCCCACTTGGTGGCCATGTTGCGCGCCATCTTGGTGGCGCGCTCGATGTCGTTGGAGGCACCGGTGGTGACCTTGTCGGTGCCGAAGATCAGCTCCTCGGCCACGCGGCCGCCATACAGCGAGCACAGCTGCGACTCGATCGCCACCTTGTTCATGCTGTACTTGTCGCCTTCCGGCAGGTACATGGTGACGCCCAGCGCGCGGCCGCGCGGAATGATCGTGACCTTGTAGACCGGGTCGTGCTCGGGCACCAGGCGGCCGACGATGGCGTGGCCGGCCTCGTGGTAGGCGGTGAGCTTCTTCTCGTCCTCGCTCATCGCCATCGAACGGCGCTCGGTGCCCATCAGGATCTTGTCGCGGGCCTTGTCCAGGTGGGCCATGCGCACTTCGCGCGCGTTCTCGCGTGCGGCGAACAGCGCCGCCTCGTTGACCAGGTTGGCGAGGTCGGCGCCGGAGAACCCCGGCGTGCCACGCGCGATGGTCATCGCGTCGACGTCGCTGGCGACCGGCACCTTGCGCAGGTGTACCTTGAGGATCTGCTCGCGGCCCTTCACGTCGGGCAGACCCACCACCACCTGGCGGTCGAAACGGCCGGGGCGCAGCAGCGCGGGATCGAGCACGTCGGGACGGTTGGTGGCGGCGATCACGATGATGCCTTCCGAACCCTCGAAACCGTCCATCTCCACCAGCAGTTGGTTGAGGGTCTGCTCGCGCTCATCATGGCCACCGCCGAGGCCGGCACCGCGATGGCGGCCCACGGCGTCGATCTCGTCGATGAAGATGATGCACGGCGCGTGCTTCTTGGCCTGCTCGAACATGTCGCGCACGCGGCTGGCGCCCACGCCCACGAACATCTCCACGAAGTCGGAGCCCGAGATCGAGAAGAACGGCACCTTGGCCTCGCCCGCGATGGCCTTGGCCAGCAGGGTCTTGCCGGTGCCGGGCGGACCCACCATCAGCACGCCGCGCGGGATCTTGCCGCCCAGCTTCTGGAACTTGCCCGGGTCGCGCAGGAACTCGACCAGCTCGCCGACTTCTTCCTTCGCCTCGTCGCAGCCGGCCACGTCGCTGAAGTTGACCTTGATCTGGTCCTCGCCCTGCAGCTTGGCGCGCGAACGACCGAAGCTCATCGCGCCGCGTCCGCCGCCGCCGGACTGCATCTGGCGCATGAACCAGATGAACACGCCCACGATCAGCAGCACTGGCAGCCAGCTCACCAGCAGGCCCAGCAGCGAGAAGCCCTCGGCCGGATCCTGGCGCACTTCCACGCCCTTGTCCTGCATCTGCTTCACCACCTGGTTGGTGGAGAAGCCCAGCATCGGCGCCACAGTACGGTAGCTGGAGCCGTCCTTCAGCTTGCCGCTGATGGTGGGCGGCGAGTCCGCGCTGATCACGGCGCTGGACACGTTGCCGTTGGCCACGCTCTGCACGAAGCTGCTGTAGGCCATATTCGACGACCCAGAGCCATGCGGGTTGAAGCTCTGGAACACGGTGAACAGCACCACCGCGATGATCACCCAGAGCAACACATTTTTCGCTGTTTCGTTCATGCGCGGTTCTCGCCCGGTTGCGCCGCGGCGGCCTTGCGGCCCATCGCCAGCGCGTACACCTCGCGCGAACGTGCGCGCGAGGCCTTTGGTTTACGCATCGTCACGCGTGAGAAGTCCGCGCGCAAGCTGCGCAGGTAATCGTCGAAGCCTGCGCCCTGGAACAACTTGATCAGGAACGCGCCCCCCGGTTTCAGCCACTGCCGGGAAAAATCCAGTGCCAACTCAGCCAGATCCATGGCCCGGATCTGGTCGGCCAAGGCCACACCACTCATATTGGGGGCCATGTCGGACAGCACAAGATCCACCTTCTGCCCCTCCAGCCGGGCCTCCAGCGCCCGCAGCACGCTTTCCTCGCGGAAATCGCCTTCGAGGAAATCCACCCCGGCGATGCCCTGCATCGGCAGGATGTCCAGGGCGAACACCTTGCCCTTCTCGCCCAACCGCTGGCGTACCAGCTGCGACCAACCGCCCGGTGCCGCCCCCAGGTCCACCACGGTCATGCCCGGCTTGAGCAAGCGGTCGCGGTCGATTAGCTCCTCCAGCTTGTAGACCGCGCGCGAGCGCACGCCTTCGGCCTGCGCCTTCTTCACGTAGACGTCGCTGAAATGTTCGCGCAGCCAGCCGGCGCTGCTCTTGCTGCGGCTCATCGGACAACATCGCTACAGGGGGATCGGGGCGCATGATACCCTTTGCCGCCCACTCCCCGCGAATCGAACCCGCCGCATGGCCCTCTCCCCCTCGCAGATACGTTACCTGCGCAGCCTTTCCCATGGCCTGAACCCGGTCGTCCTGCTCGGCAACAAGGGCGCCAGCGAAGCCGTGGTCAAGGAGCTCGGCCTGGCGCTGGAGATCCACGAACTGGTCAAGGTGAAGCTCTCCGGCGGCGACAAGGAAGAGCGGCAGGCGCAGCTCGACACCCTGCTGGCCGGTACCGGCGCCGAGGCGGTGCAGCAGATCGGTCACGTCGCCGTGCTGTTCCGCCGCAACGCCCACGAACCGAAGATCGCGCTGCCGCGCTGACGGGTCATGGCGAGCATGCGCTGATGGATCTTTCGCTCGAACGCCCGGAGGGTTACCTGTTCGTGCGCCGGGTCGGCGAAAACGGCATCACCCTGATCGACCGCGAGCTCACCGACAGCTTCCTGCTGGCGCCGGACCGCGTCGTCGAGCATTGGCCGGTCCACGAGTCCGGCGCGCTCGATGCCAGCCACGTCGATGCCCTGCTCGCCCTGCAACCCGAACTGGTACTGCTCGGCACCGGTGCGCGCCAGACATTCCCCGCCGCCGCGTTCATGGCCGGCTTCCTGCGCAAGGGCATCGGCGTGGAAGTAATGGACAACGCCGCGGCCGCGCGCACCTACAACCTGCTGGCCGGCGAAGAGCGGCGGGTGGTCGCCGCGTTCATGCTTCCTGCCTGACACGGCGAGATTCAAGTGCAATGGCACAAATCGCTTGAATAGCCTTGCCTGACGAGCGCCCCATCCCCGGGGCGCTATTTCGCCGGCAGATAGGTCAGCGGGTCCACCGGATTGCCGTCCTTGCGGATCTGGAACCCCAATTCGACGCGCGAGGCACCGCTGGAGCCCATCTCCGCGATCTGCTGCCCGGCACTCACGCGCTGGCCTTCCTTCACCAGCCGCTTGCTGTTGTGTCCGTAGGCCGACAGCAGGCTGTCGTTGTGCTTGATGATGACCAGCTCGCCGTAACCGACCAGGCCGTTACCGCTGTACACCACCACGCCGTCGGCCGCCGCGCGCACCGGATCGCCGGCCTTGCCGGCGATCTCGATGCCTGGCACCGCGTCACCCAGCGTGAAACGCTTGATGATCTGGCCGTCGGCCGGCCAGTGCCAGCTCACGCCACCCGCCGCACGCGACCCGCCGCTTGCCACCGCCGGTGCCGGTGGCGGCACCGGCGCCTTGGGCTCTCCGGCCACCGGCACCTCGGTGCTCGTCGCCCCCGCCGGCACAGGCGCCGGGGCCGAGGCATGCGGTGCAGGAACGGCACTGGCAACCGGTGCGCCCGTCGCGACCACGGCACGCTTGCCGGCCGGCGTCGAACCCGGCGCTGGCACATTCTCGAATACCGGTACGGATGGCGCAGCAGGTACGGGCACCGGTTTCGCCTTGGCTGTTGTGGTTGCCACCGCATGGGAGGCCGGCGCGTTGCCCGTCGGCGGCGACAGTCGCAGGTGCTGGCCCGGCCAGATCGTGTAGGGCGCGGCAATCCCGTTCCACTTCGCCAGGTCGCGGAAATCCACGCCCTTGCGGAAGGCGATCGAATACAGGGTGTCGCCTCTCGCCACCTCGTAGCTGCCGCCCGGAACCGGCGTGTGCGCAGCGACGGGCGCGATCCGGCCACCGCCCTGGCTCGTAGCCGGCTGCACCACCACGGTGCTGCAGCCGGACAGGGCCAGCAAGGCGGCGAGCAGCAGCGGGGCGAGGAGTCGATTCATGCGCGCCAGCATAGCGAGGCCTCCCTGTTTTTTCATGCGATGCGCCAGCGTGCAGGCCACGTTCAATGCCGCCAGATCCACCACGCCAGCAACAGGCCCAACAGCACCAGTACCGCCCAACCGATCCACTCGATGTACTTGTGCAGCAGTTGTTCTGCACGCTCGCCGAACAACCAGATCAGCAACGCCAGCAGCCACACGCGCTTGCCGCGCCCCAGCGCCACGCAACCGAGGAAGGGCAGCACCGGTACGCCGACGATGCCAGAGGCCCAGGTCACGAACTTCATCGGCACCACCGGCTGCAACGCGGCGAGCACCAGCACGCCGTACAGTCCCCAGCGGTGCTCGGCCATCTGCGCACGCAGGCTGGACACACCCTGCTCGATCGGCGCCAGCAGGTGCAGTGTGTCCAGCAGCGGCTTCAGCGCCTCGAACGCCCAGTGTCCCAGCGCATAGCCGACCAGCGAACCCAGCAGCGAGAACGCCAGGCTGACGTTGGCGTAGAAGAATGCCCGGTGCCGCTTGCCCAGCATCATCGGCGCCAGCATCACTTCCGGCATGATCGGGAAGATGAAGGCCTCGAAGAAGCTGAGCGCGCACAGGTAGCGGATCGCGTGCGGGTGCCGCGCCCACACCAGCGCGCGGGCATAGAGCTTGCCGAACAGGCGCATCTAGTCGGTTTCCTTAGAGTCTGTTCAATATCTCCACATGGCTCGCGCCGGGAACTGTTTGCGCGCAGGCCAAGGAAGAACGATGGAGTGGACTTCCGTCCACGACTGAGTGATGACGCAGGGATGCGGGCAAACAGACCCGGCCCTGCGGGTTGCCTTGCCGTGGCCTCGATGCGGCAGCGCGCGCCTTGGCCTGCCAGCCAGGCAGGCGCTGCGCCATGCGCCACCACCTGACGGCCACGGCAAGGCAACGCGGGCCATGTGGAGACATTGAACAGACTCTTGGCGCATCAGCCGATGCCGCCCAGCAGCGGCACGAAGCTGACCGCGCCGAGTTCTTCCTGGGCGAAGTCGCCCTGCCCGTCGCCGCGCAGGCGGATCAGCACCTGGCTGCTCGGCGAGCCCACCGGGGCCACCAGCACGCCGGTGGGGCTGAGCTGCTCGAGGATGCGGCTGGGAATGGTGTCGCCCGCGGCGGTGAGGATGATCGCATCGAACGGCGCCTCGTCGGCCCAGCCCAGCTTGCCGTCGTCGTGGCGCGAACGGATGTTGGCGAGGCCCAGCTGGCGGAAGCGGCGGCGCGCCTGGCGCAGCAGCTCCTCGATCCGCTCCACGGTGTAGACCTGTTCCACCAGCGCGGCCAGCACCACCGCCTGATAGCCGGAGCCGGTGCCGATCTCCAGCACCCGGCCGGGCTTCTCCTTGCGCTCGTCGAAATGTTCGAGCAGCGCCTCGGTCATCCGCGCCACCACCCAGGGCTGCGAGATGGTCTGGCCGTGGCCGATCGGCAGCGCGGTGTTCTCGTAGGCACGCGAGTGCAGCGCCTGGTCGATGAAATGGTGGCGCGGCACGTTGCGGATCACGTCGATCACCCGCGGGTCGCGGATGCCGCTTTCCTTGAGCTGCCCGGCAAGCCGGTCGCGTGCGCGCTGCGAGGTCATGCCCTCGCCCTTCAATGCCGCGGGAGGCAACGGATGCATGCCCATCGATCAGGCCGCCTTGTGGCCGGGAGCGGCCATGTCGTCGCTGAGCGATTGCATCCAGCTGCTGACCTTCTCCAGCGCCTGGAAGCGGGTGAGATCGACATGGATCGGCGTGACCGAGACATAACCGCGCCGCACGGCGTCGAAATCGGTGCCCGGCCCGGCGTCGTCCACCTCGCCCGCCGGACCGATCCACCAGATCGGGCGGCCGCGCGGATCGGTCTGCGCGATGCACGGCGCCGCGCGATGGCGACGGCCCAGCCGGGTGACCTCGAAGCCGCGGATCTCCGCCCACGGCCGGTCCGGTACATTGACGTTGAGGATGGTGTCGGCCGGCAGCGGGTCGACCAGCAGCCGGCGCATCAGCAGCAGCACCGCATTGGCCGCCGCGTCGTAATGCACGCCGCGATGGTCGTGGCTCACCAGCGACACCGCGATCGCCGGCAGGCCTAGGAAGCGCCCCTCCATTGCCGCCGACACCGTGCCGGAATAGATCACGTCGTCGCCGAGGTTGGCCGAGTTGTTGATGCCCGACACCACGATGTCGGGCTCGTGTTCCAGCAGGCCGGACAGCGCGAGGTGCACGCAGTCGGTGGGCGTGCCGGCCACGCGGTAGCGGCCGTCCTCCATGTGCAGCACGCGCAGCGGTACGTCCAGGGTCAGCGAATTGCTGGCGCCGGAACGGTCGCGGTCGGGCGCCACCACCGTCACTTCGCCCACCTCGCCGAGACGCTCGGCAAGCACATGGATGCCTTTCGCATCCACGCCATCGTCGTTGCTGACAAGAACTCGCATGCTGATCCGTGTTGAGTCGACCGCAGCGCATCGCCATTCGTGGCGCACGCACCTGGAACTGCCCGAGTCTACCGGAGCGGCCCCATGGTTTCACGGACCGGGAGCACGCGCAGCACCCCGCCGCTTGCTAGCATCGGGCCATGAAACGCCGTTCTCCCATGCCGGTCAGCGACGACGACGCCCGCCTGTTCCGCGAGGCGATCGGCGAGGTGCGTCGCATCGATCCGGTCGCCACGCCACCGCCAGTGCCGAAACCCGAGCCGCTGCCGCGCATGCTGGAAGCCGACGAGGCCGCGGTGCCGGGCGAACTGCTGGAGATGGCCTTCGACCCGGCGACGCTCGAAGTGGGCGAGGAACTGGGCTACCTGCGCGAAGGCTATCCGCCGAAGCTGTTGCGCCAGCTCAAGCGTGGCCAGTTCAGCGTGCAGGACGAGATTGACCTGCACCAGATGAACGCTACTGCCGCACAGGCCTCCATCGCCAGCTTCCTCGCCGAGGCGCGGCAGCACGGTTTGCGCTGTGTGCGCATCATCCACGGCAAGGGCCTGCGCTCGAAGGCGGCCGGCCCGGTGCTGAAAGCACTCACCGACCGCCTGCTGCGCCGGCGCGACGACGTGGTGGCATTTGCTTCCGCGCGCCCGGCACAAGGCGGCACCGGGGCGGTGGTCGTGCTCCTCAGGAACTGAGCGGCTCCGCCTGCGCGGCGACTTCCCGCGCCACCACTGTCGCATACGCGCCTGCCGGCAACTCGAACGACAACTCCAGTGCGTCATCCGCCAGCCAGCGCCAACGCAGGTCCTTGGGCAGCAGGCGCAACGGGCGGCGCTCCTGGTCCATGCGCGCGGCGGCAATGCCTTCGGCGAGATCGGCGTGGACGGCAGCAATGTCGCGTTCCAGTGCACCCGCCTCACCCGCGCTCGGCGGCTCGCCCTGCCCCCACAGCGGCCCGGACGGATGGATGTCGCCGCAGGCCAGGCGCTGCGCCAGGATGTCGTTGTACGGCTCCGGCCCGAACCAGGAACGCGAACCGGCCAGCGACCAGATCTCGCCGTCCAGCGGCACGTTCCACACGCCGCGTTCGACGCGGGCGGCAAGCACGCTGTTGAAGATCTGCGAGCGCGCGGCGGAAAGCAGGAAGCCGCGCTTGTCGCGATCCACCCGGCGCCCCGCGAACATCGCCCGCGCCTGATCCAGGTTGCCGCCTTCGCGGCCGAAGCGCTGCTCGCCGAAGTAGTTCGGCACGCCGCGTGCGGCGATCGCGGCAAGCACTTCTTCCGCGTACACACGATCGCCCTGCACCTCGCGCAGCACCAGCGTGAAGCGGTTGCCGCGCAGGGCACCGCGCTTGAGCTTGCGGGTATGGCGCGTGGCGGCCAGCACCTTCACCTCGGCGTGCGGAAAGGCCGACCAGTCGGGATCGGGCTTGCCGGCGAGTTGCACGGAGAAGGTCTGCCGGGTGACCGCATTCCGGTCCTTCAGGCCTGCATAGCCCACCGCCAGCGGCGGCACGCCGGCGAACTTCGCCAGTTCACGTGCCACCCAGTCGGTGTTCGCGCCGCGCTTCTCCACCCACAGCAGTGCATGCTCGCCACTGCCATCGGCGTCGTAGCCCAGGATTTCCTCGACGACGAAATCCTCGGGGATGCTGCGCAGGCGTGCGGTCAGGGGTGGAGTGGTGCCGTGGGCGAAGGGGAGTTCTTGGGTCGCGACTGTCATGACTGGCGAAATGTCCGGAGGTTGCCGCCAGAGTGCTCGCCTGCGGCGGGGCTTTCGGTCGCCTGCCGGCGCCCGAGTTCCTTCTCTTTGCTGGCCCAAAGAGGAGGGGCGGAGCAATCGTGCTTCAGCGCCTTTCCAGCAGTACGCATGCTTGTGCGGCAATGCCTTCGCCGCGACCGGTGAAGCCCAGCTTTTCGGTGGTGGTGGCTTTGACGCTGACACGGCCAAGTTCGCACTCGAGATCGGCGGCGAGGTTTTCGCGCATCGCCGGTGCATGTGGCCCCACCTTGGGTGATTCGCCGATCACGGTGACGTCGGCGTTGCCCAGCGCATAGCCGTGTTGTGTCATCAGCATGGCCGCGTGGCGCAGGAACTGGCGGCTGTCGGCGTTGCGCCAGCGTTCGTCCGAGGGCGGAAAGTGCTTGCCGATGTCGCCCAGCGCCAGCGCGCCGAAGATCGCGTCGCACAGCGCGTGGATCACCACGTCGCCGTCCGAGTGCGCGACCAGCCCGTGACTGTGGGCGATGCGCACGCCACCCAGCACGACGTGGTCGCCCGCGCCGAACGCGTGCACGTCGAAGCCGTTGCCGATGCGAAAGCTCATGCAGTCCTCGCCAGCAGGAATTCGGCCAGCGCCAGGTCCGCCGCCGTGGTCACCTTGATGTTGTCCTCGGCGCCCTCGACCAGCAGCGGCCGGAAACCGGCCAGCTCCATCGCCATCGCCTCGTCGCTGACCGCCCGTCCCTCACGCGCCACCGCGTGCAACGCCGCGGTGAGCTCGCTGCGGCGGAACATCTGCGGGGTGAAGGCCCGCCAGCGCTGGTCGCGCGACTCGGTGGCGAGGCTGCGCTCGTCGTCCCCTGCGCGCTTGAGCGTGTCGCGCAACGGCGCGCCGAGCAGGCCACCATCTGCCTGCATGGCCTGTTCGATCAGGCGCGCGATGTCGGCTGCGCGCACGCAGGGGCGCGCGGCGTCGTGCACCAGCACGAAATCGTCGTCGGCCACCTCGGACGGCAAGGCCTGCAGGCCCGCCAATACCGAATCGCTGCGTTCGGTGCCGCCGATCGCGGTGCGCACCGGCTTGCCGCGCAGGATCGTGGTGCCTGGCCAGTGCTCGTCCTTCGCGCTCAGCACCACCACGAGTCCGGCAATGCGCGGATGTGCGGCCAGCCGCTCCAGTGTGTGCACGATCAGCGGCTGACCAACCAGCGGCAGGTATTGCTTGGGGCAGTCCGCGCCCATCCGCGTGCCACGCCCCGCGGCCGGCACCACGCACCACAAGAGCCTGTTCATGGCTGGCCGCCGGGATGCGCCGGCGGTGGCAGGGGCAGCGTGCTGCTGGCGCCCGCTGGCTGGTTGTCGACCTGGTAGAACGTCTCGCCCGGCTTGATCAGGCCCAGCTCGGTGCGTGCACGCGCCTCGATCGCCTGGTCGCCGTGCTTGAGGTCGGTCACGTCAGCGGCCAGCGCCTGGTTGCGCTGCTGCAGGCGCAGGTTCTCGTCGGTCTGCTTCTTGATCGACACGCGCAAGGCATCCACCTCGTGCACGCCGCCGTGCACGGACCACAGTTTCATCTGCAGTCCGATCAGCAGCAGGAACAGGACCAGGGCGATCCAGCGCAGCATGGGCCGGGACGCGCCGGATCAGCCCGGCAGATGGTCGAGGTTGGGGAAGGCCGCGCGACCCGCATAACGCGCCGCCGAACCCAGCGCCTCCTCGATGCGCAGCAACTGGTTGTACTTGGCCACGCGGTCGGTGCGGCACAGCGAACCGGTCTTGATCTGGGTGGCGGTGGTGGCCACCGCGATGTCGGCGATGGTGGTGTCCTCGGTCTCGCCCGAGCGATGCGAGATGATCGCCGCGTACTTCGCCGCGTCGGCCATGGCAATGGCCTCCAGCGTTTCGGACAGCGTGCCGATCTGGTTGACCTTGATCAGGATGGCGTTGGCGATGCCCTTGTCGATGCCTTCCTTGAAGATCGCCGGGTTGGTGACGAACAGGTCGTCGCCCACCACCTGGATGTTCTTGCCGATGGTGTCGGTGAGCAGCTTCCAGCCGTCCCAGTCGCCTTCGGCCATGCCGTCCTCGATGGTGACGATCGGGTACTGCCTGGCCCAGCTAGCCAGCACGTCGACCCACTGTGCCGGGGTGTAGACCTTGCCCTCGCCTTCCAGGTCGTACTTGCCGTCCTTGAAGAATTCGGAACTGGCCGCGTCGAGGCCCAGCAGGATCTCGCTGCCGACCTTGTAACCGGCCTTGTTGACCGCTTCGAGGATGGTGTCCAGCGCCTCGATGTTGGAGCGCAGGTTCGGCGCGAAGCCGCCCTCGTCGCCCACGGCGGTGTTGAGACCCTTGCCCTTCAGCACGCTCTTCAGCGCGTGGAAGATCTCCGCGCCGGCGCGCAGCGCCTCGGCGAAGCTGCTCACGCCCACCGGCAGCACCATGAATTCCTGCACGTCGACGTTGTTGTCGGCGTGCGCGCCGCCATTGATGATGTTCATCATCGGCACCGGCAGCGCGCCGGGCTTGCCGGTGGTGCCATTGATCCCGGCGAGGTACTGCCACAGCGCCTGCTTGCGCTGCGCCGCCACCGCGTGGGCGGCGGCCATCGACACGCCGAGCAGCGCATTCGCGCCCAGCTTGCCCTTGTTCGGGGTGCCGTCGAGCTGGATCAGCTTGGCATCGAGTCCGCCCTGGTTCGCCGCGTCAAAGCCCTTCAGCGCACTGGCAATGGCGCCGTTGACGTTGGCCACCGCGTTCCGCACGCCCTTGCCGAGATAGCGCGCCTTGTCGCCGTCGCGCAGCTCCACCGCCTCGCGCGTGCCGGTGCTCGCGCCGCTGGGTACCGCGGCGCGGCCGAAGCCGCCGCCAGCCAGGGTGACTTCGGCCTCCAATGTGGGATTGCCGCGCGAGTCGAGGATTTCACGGGCGTGGATGCGGGTGATGTCAGTGCTCATGCGGTTCCAGTCCAGAGGTGGCGATTCAGGGGATGGTCCGAGGCAGGCCTCGGCGTCACAAGGTGTTTTCGAGGAAGCCGTGGCGCTTGGTCACGGCGTCCAGCTCCATCAGGGTTTCCAGCAGGGCTTCCATCTTGCCCAGTGGCCAGGCGTTCGGGCCGTCGCTGAGCGCCTTGCTCGGATCGGGATGTGTCTCGGCGAATAGGCCGGCCACGCCTGCAGCCACCGCAGCACGCGCCAGCACCGGCACGAATTCGCGCTGGCCACCGGAACTCGTCCCCTGCCCGCCCGGCAGCTGCACCGAGTGGGTGGCGTCGAACACCACCGGGCAGCCGGTGTCGCGCATCGCGCTGAGGCTGCGCATGTCCGAGACGAGGTTGTTGTAGCCGAAGCTGGCGCCGCGCTCGCAGACCAGGATGTCGTCGTTGCCCACGGCCTTGGCCTTGTCCACGACGTTCTTCATGTCCCAGGGCGCGAGGAACTGGCCCTTCTTGATGTTCACCGGCTTGCCGGCGCGCGCCACGTTCTGGATGAAGTCGGTCTGCCGGCACAGGAAGGCCGGCGTCTGCAGCACGTCCACCACCGCGGCGACCTCGCCGAACGGCGTGTATTCGTGCACATCGGTGAGCACCGGCACGCCGATCTGGCGCTTCACCTCACCGAGGATGCGCAGACCTTCTTCCATGCCCGGACCACGGAAGCTGGTGCCGGAGGAGCGGTTGGCCTTGTCGAAGCTGGACTTGAAGATGAAGTTCACACCGAGCATGGCCGTGATTTCCTTCAGCCTGCCCGCGGTATCCAGCTGCAACTGTTCGGACTCGACCACGCAGGGACCGGCGATCAGGAACAACGGCTGGTCCAGTCCCACCTCGAAGCCGCACAGCTTCATGCGACGTGCTCCTTGGCCAGCTTCACGCCCTCGCGCACGGCCTTGCATTCGCGCGCGGCGCGCACGAAGCCGATGAACAGCGGATGGCCGTCGCGCGGCGTGGAGGTGAACTCCGGATGCGCCTGGCAGCCGAGGAACCAGGGATGCTTCTGCTGCGGCAGCTCGACGATCTCCACCAGCAGGTCGTCCATCGACTTGCCGGAGATCACCAGACCGAGATCCTCGAAGGACTGGCGGTAGCGGTTGTTGAATTCGTAGCGGTGGCGATGGCGCTCGCGCACCACGTCCTGGCCGTACATCTCGCGCGCCAGCGTGCCTGCCTTGAGCCGGCATTCCTGCGCGCCCAGACGCATGGTGCCGCCGAGATCCGAGCGCTCGGTGCGCTGCTCCACCTCGCCGCTGGACGTGGTCCACTCGGTGATCAGCGCAATCACAGGGTTGGGCGTGTTGCGGTCGTTCTCGCTGGAATCGGCATCGGCCAGGCCGGCCACGTGACGTGCGAAGTCGACCACCGCCGCATGCATGCCGTAGCAGATGCCGAAGTACGGCACGCCATGCTCGCGGGCGTACTTCGCGACCATGATCTTGCCCTCGAAGCCGCGCTTGCCGAAGCCGCCGGGCACCAGGATCGCGTCCACCCCGCCGAGCACCTTGGCGGCGCCCTCGGCCTCGACCTGCTCGGAGTCGATCCACTGCAGGTTCACGCGCGTCTGCTGCTTGATGCCGCCGTGGCGCAGCGCTTCGCCCAGCGACTTGTAGGCGTCCTTGTGCTCCACGTACTTGCCGACGATTGCCACGGTGACCTCGTCCTTCGGATGCACCACGGCGTCCACCGTGCGCTGCCAGCCGGAAAGGTCGGCCGGCTTCGCGTCGAGGCCCAGCCGCCTCACCACGATCTCGTCCAGGCCCTGCTGGTGCAGCCACAGCGGGGTCTTGTAGATCACGTCCACGTCCACCGCGCTGATCACGGCGTTCTCGGGCACGTTGGTGAACAGTGCGATCTTGCGGCGCTCGCCCTCGGGCAGCGGCTGCTCGCTGCGGCACAGCAGGATGTCCGGCTGGATACCGATCGAGCGCAGTTCCTTCACGGAGTGCTGGGTGGGCTTGGTCTTGATCTCGCCGGCGGCCTTGATGAACGGCACCAGGGTGAGGTGCATGAACAGGCACTTCTCCGGGCCGTGCTCGATGCGCAGCTGGCGGATCGCCTCCAGGAACGGCAGCGACTCGATGTCGCCCACCGTGCCGCCGATCTCCACCAGCGCCACGTCGAAGCCGCGGGTGGCCTCGTGGATGCAGTGCTTGATCTCGTCGGTGATGTGCGGGATCACCTGCACGGTGGCGCCCAGGTAGTCGCCGCGACGCTCCTTGCGGATCACGCTCTCGTAGATCTTGCCGGTGGTGATCGAGTTCTTGCCGGTAAGCCGGGTATGGACGAAGCGCTCGTAGTGGCCGAGGTCGAGGTCGGTCTCGGCGCCGTCGTCGGTGACGTAGACCTCGCCATGCTGGAACGGGCTCATGGTGCCCGGATCCACATTGATGTAGGGATCGAGCTTCATCATGGTGACCGAGAGGCCACGCGCTTCCAGGATGGAGGCCAGCGACGCCGCGGCGATGCCCTTGCCAAGCGAGGACACCACACCGCCAGTGACGAAAATCAGGGGGGTCATGGAATGCAGCCGTGCTGGAAATACGCATTCTAGCGGCAGACGGCCCGCGCCGCGAGATGCCGCGGCGGCCCGATTCAGGCTGACGTCCCGCCGGCCGGCCACCCGCGTGCTGCGCCGCCCCGCCAGCAGGCGCCCAAAACGAAACCGGCGACTCCCTTGCGGGAGCCGCCGGCCCGGTACGACCAGTTGCGCCGCCTCAGCCGTGCGACATGCCCGGCATCATGTAGGCGTTCATGTTGTGCAGCACCCACAGCGAGCCGATCACCACGATCGCGATGAACACCAGCGCGCACACCGCCACCATCAGGTTCTCGCGCTGCTCCGGGGCGATGCCCATGTGCAGGAAGAAGCCGAGCTGCACCAGCACCTGGGCCACGCAGAACACCATCAGGCCCGGCACGATCAAGTGGTGCGGCACCGCGCCGGTCATCACGCAGCCGAAGGACAGCAGGGTGAGCACGAGCGACAGCCCGAAGCCGACCAGGTACGACTTCAGCGAGCCGTGCTTGCCGCCGTGGGCGGCCTGTTCATGAGCGTGCGACATCACAGCACCCCGTGCAGGTAGACAAAAGTGAACACGCAGATCCAGATCACATCGAGGAAGTGCCAGAACAGGCTGAGGCAGGACAGGCGGCGCTTGACGATGCCGTCCAGGCCGTGGCGGCGCACCATGTCCAGCATCACCGCGATCCAGATCAGGCCGCAGGTGACGTGCAGGCCGTGCGTGCCGACCAGGGTGAAGTAGGCCGACAGGAAGGCGCTGCGGTCCGGGCCCGCCCCCTCGTGGATCAGGGCGACGAACTCGTGGATTTCCATGCCCACGAAGGCCGCGCCGAACAGGAAGGTGATCGCCAGCCAGGCCAGCACCTTGTTGCGGCGGCCGGCGTGCATGTTCAGCATCGCCATGCCGAAGGTGAAGCTGCTGACCAGCAGCAGCATGGTCTCGCCCAGCACGTAGTCGAGGTCGAAGATCTCCTTGCCGGTGGGACCGCCCGCGTATGCATGGGCCATCACGGCGAAGGTGGCGAACAGACCCGAGAAGATCAGGCAGTCGCTCATCAGGTAGATCCAGAACCCCAGCAGGGTCTTGGAGCCGTCGTCGTGGTGCTCGTGGTGGCCGGCCACGTCGTGGCCGGCGGTGATCACGGAGGTATTCATTAGGCCACCTTCTGCTCGGCGGGAGCGGCGCCCACCTGGTCAATCAACTTGGAGAGCGGCACCAGCCGCTCACGCTCGATCTTCTCGACCTCGGCGCCGGGCACGTAGTAGTCGACATCGCGGTCATAGGCGCGCGCGACGAACGAACCGACCATGCCGACCAGGCCCAGGATCGCCAGCCACCAGATGTGCCAGATCAGCCCGAAGCCCAGCAGGGTGGCGAAGCCGCCCATCACCACGCCCACACCGGTATTGCGCGGCATGTGGATGTCGGCGTAGTGGGCATGGCGCGGGTAGGCGCGCTTGTGCTCCTTGTCCGCCCAGAACTGGTCGAGCTCGCTCACCTCGGGCAGCACCGCGAAGTTGTAGAACGGCGCCGGCGAGCTGGTCGCCCATTCCAAGGTGCGGCCACCCCACGGATCGCCGGTGAGGTCGCGGTTGCTGTCGCGGTTGCGTATGCTCACCGCGATCTGCAGCACGGTGAAGCCGATGCCTGCCAGGATGATCACGGCGCCGATGAAGGCCACCACGAAGTACGGCTGCCAGGCCACGTTGTCGTAGTGCTGCATGCGGCGGGTGGCGCCCATGAAGCCGAGTGCATACAGCGGGAAGAAGGCCACGTAGAAACCCACCAGCCAGCACCAGAACGACCACTTGCCCCAGCGCTCCTCCAGCTTGAAACCGGTGGCCTTGGGGAACCAGAAGTTCAGCGCGGCCAGGCAGCCGAACACCACGCCGCCAATGATCATGTTGTGGAAGTGCGCGATCAGGAACAGGCTGTTGTGCAGCACGAAGTCCGCGCCCGGCACTGCCAGCAGCACGCCGGTCATGCCACCGATCACGAAGGTCACCATGAAGCCGATCGTCCACAGCACCGGCACGGTGAAGCGGATGCGGCCGCGGTACATGGTGAACAGCCAGTTGAACACCTTCACGCCGGTGGGGATCGAGATCACCATTGTGGCGATGCCGAAGAACGCATTGACGTTCGCGCCCGACCCCATGGTGAAGAAGTGGTGCAGCCACACCAGGAAGGACAGGCCGCCGATCGCCACCGTCGCCCACACCATCGACTTGTAGCCGAACAGCGGCTTGCCAGAGAACGTGGAGATAATCTCGGAGAACACGCCGAAGCACGGCACCATCAGGATGTAGACCTCGGGGTGACCCCAGACCCAGATCAGGTTCACGTACATCATGGCGTTGCCGCCGAGGTCGTTCGTGAAGAAGTGCATGCCGAGGTAACGGTCGGCACCCAGCAGTGCCAGCGTCACGGTGAGGATGGGGAACGCCGCCACGATCAGCACGTTGGTGACCAGCGCGGTCCAGCTGAACACCGGCATCTTCATCAGCGTCATGCCCGGGGTGCGCATGCGCAGGATGGTGACGATGAAGTTGATGCCGGACAGGGTCGTTCCTAGGCCGGACAGCTGCAGCGCCCAGATGTAGTAGTCGACGCCCACGCCCGGACTGAACTGCAGCTCGGACAGCGGCGGATAGGCCAGCCAGCCCGTGGTGGAGAACTCGCCCACGAACAGCGACAGCATGATCAGCACCACGCCCGAGGCGGTGAGCCAGAAGCTCAGCGAGTTCAGGAACGGATAGGCCACGTCACGCGCGCCGATCTGCAGCGGCACGATCAGGTTCATCAGGCCCACGATGAACGGCATCGCCATGAAGAAGATCATGATCGTGCCGTGGGCGCTGAAGATCTGGTCGAAATGGTGCGGCGGCAGGTAACCCTGGGCACCGCCCGCGGCCAGTGCCTGCTGGCCGCGCATCATGATCGCGTCGGCGAAGCCGCGCAGCAGCATCACCAGCGCCAGGATGACGTACATGATGCCGATCTTCTTGTGGTCCACCGTGGTGAACCACTCGTTCCACAAGTAGCCCCACTTGCGGAAGTAGGTGATGCCGCCCAGCAAGGCCGCGCCGCCGATGGCGACCATCAACAGAGTGCCCATCACGATCGGCTGGTCGAACGGGATCGACGATAGGGAAAGCTTTCCGAACATGACTTACTCCGCAGCCTTGGCGTGATCGTTGTGCGAGGCGGCGACGGCGACGCCGTCGTGCGCCGGCATGCCTTCCATCGGCATGCCCTTCATCGGCTGCCCGCTGGCGGGCTTGCCGCCCATGTCCTTGTGCAGGATGTCCTCGAACAGGCCGGGCGTGACCGTCGCGTAGTACGACACCGGCACCTTCTCGCTGGGCTGCTCCAGCGTCTTATAGGTCGGCAGGTCCAGCGTGGCCGAGCTGGCTTTCGCCTTGGCCAGCCAATCCTGGAAGCCCTGCGAGGTGGTGGCGATCGCCTTGAAGCGCATGTCGGAGAAACCGGCACCGCTGTAGTTGGAGGACAGGCCGTCGTAGCTGCCCGTCTCGCGCGCGATCAGGTGCAGCCTGGTCTGCATGCCCGCCATCGCGTAGATCTGGCTGCCCAGCTGCGGGATGAAGAAGGCATTCATCATCGATTCCGCGGTCAGCCGGAAGTTGACCGGCGTGCCGACCGGGATGGCGAGCTGGTTCACCGACGCGACGCCGTACTCGGGGTAGATGAACAGCCATTTCCAGTTCAGCGCGATGACGTCGACCTGCAGCGGCTTGACCTCGGACTGCAGCGGCCGGTAGGGGTCGAGCTTGTGCGTCGAGTCCCAGATCAGCACGGCCAGGCAGGCCACGATCACGCACGGGATACCCCACCCC
>DATEKS010000202.1:0-6931 GCA_035277325.1 Rhodanobacter sp. | reverse complement strand
GGGCCAATACCGGTGCGGCGGCGAGCTGGCGCGGGTCGACGCGCAACAGGTCGCGCTGCACGTGCCGGCCGCCGGCGAAGGCCGTGCCCGACACCGCGGTGAAGCCGCGCGGCGCCTCGCGGTTCGCATAGCGCACGTTCTGCGGCGCGCGCCCCCGGCTGTAGTAGTTGTACTGGTTGTTGATGTTGTTGATCACCGTGGTGCGGTAGACGGTGTTGTGCACGTAGATGTTGGTGACGTTGACGCGGCGGTAGTAGTCGCGGTCGCAGTGGTACCACGGGTTGTAGACCTCACCCGGGCCCAGCGGGAACCAGCCCACCGGCGCGCCACCACCGATGCCGACCGACACGCTCCAGCCGCCGCCGCCCACGAAGGCCACCAGCGCTGGCGCGTACACCGGGCGCACCATCGCCGGCCCCGGGATCCAGCCCCAGGCGCCGCGGATGTAGGCCCAGCGGCCGTAGTGGTAGGGCGCGAAACCCCACGGCGAGTCATCCACCCAGGTCCAGCCCCATGGCGCGATATAGGCCCAGTGGCCGTCGCGGTACGGCGCCCAGCCCACCGGCACCTGGCTGGGGTACCAGACCGCGCCGTAGTCGGGGCTGCTCTGCCAGTTGCCGTACTGGTCGAGGTCCTGGTAGCCGACCACGTCGTCGGAGACGTAGCGGCGCGTCTGCGACTGCTCGTAGCGCTGGTCGCGCTCGCTGCTCCACGCATCGAAGGCGTCGCCGCCGCCGATGTCGCTGACCGTCAGCGCCGCCAGCGAGGCATCGTCGAACTGGTAGCTGCGGCCCTGGAACACGTCGTGCTGGGCATTGTTCTCGCCGTACACCGTGGCCTGGCCATTGAACACGGTGACGCGGGTGCCGTTGCCGCCGTTGTCCACGTCCACGCGGAAAGTGCCGGGACTGGTGACCACCAGCGCCAGCGTGGGCGTGTCGATCTCGTAGCTCTGGCCCTGGTCGAGGTGGCGTACGCTGAGGTTCAGCGTGCCCTGGGTCAGTTCCACCTGGGCGAGGTTGTCGTTGAGGTTGAGCAGGCCGAAGTCGGTGCCGCCGGCCATGCGCAGCACGCCGCCGCCCAGCTCCAGTTCGGCGCGCGCGTCGTCGCCGGTGGAGAGGCGGTCGCCGGTGGTCAGCGGCCGGTTGAGGTCGGCGCTGGCCCAGTCCTGGCTGCCGGCGGGCAGGAAGCCGAGGTCGCCGGCGATGTAGGACAGGCGCGCCACGCGATCCGGCGGCGCGGCGTCACTGTCGTCGGCGGATTGCGCCTGGGCCAGCGCGGCCACGGCGCACAACAGCAGCACGGCCAGCGGTCGCCAGCCGTGGCGCCACGAAGCAAGCAGGGAAGCAAGCACACGCATCGGAGTCTCCCGTTCCAGGCGCAACGCAAGCGGCGGCGGTTGCCGCCTCAAGGCACGCTGCGCGACGTGCATTGACGGCTTGATTATGCGCATGCCGGGGATTAGGCCCGGCTTAGTTTCCACTGCGGCCGCGACCGCGGTTCAGCCGGCGGATACCCGGCGGCCGGCGGCGGTTCATGCACGGGCAGCGGCCGGCGATTCCCACTGCGCCGTTTCCCGGGTTACCATCCGCGGGCCGATGCGGGTGTAGCTCAATGGTAGAGCTGTAGCTTCCCAAGCTACTGACGAGGGTTCGATTCCCTTCACCCGCTCCATGGCTTTCCCCACCATGGCCTGCCTCATCGCCACCCCAGCGAGCGCGCCGATACCGATGACGGATCCGATCACTCCGAGTCCGCTCGTGCCGGCTCCGATCGTGCTGGGTTGGCGCGAGCGGCTGGCATTGCCGCAGCTGGGCATCGCCCAGCTCAAGGCCAAGCTCGATACCGGCGCGCGCAGCAGCGCGCTGCACGTGGAGACGCTGGACAGCTTCCTGCGCGATGGCGCGGTATGGCTGCGCTTCACCGTGCGTGCCGGGCGGCACCCGGCGGCGCGGGTGTGCTGCGAGGCGCCGGCGCTGGACCGGCGCGTGGTCACCGATACCGGCGGCCATCGCACCGAACGCTGGTTCATCCGCAGCGAGATCCTGCTGGCCGGCCGGCGCTTCGAGGCCGACATCAACCTGACCGACCGCCGGCACATGCTGTTCCCCATGCTGCTCGGCCGCAGCGCGCTGCACGGGCGCTTCGCGGTCGATCCGGCGCGCGCGTACACCCAGCCCCGGCTGCCATCGGTGACTACGGACCGTCCATGAAGATCGCCATCCTCTCGCGCAACGCGCGGCTGTACTCGACCCAGCGGCTGGTGGAAGCGGCGCGCGCGCGCGGCCACGTGGTGCGCGTGCTGGACCCGCTGCGCTGCTACGTGCGCATCGCGCCGGGCAGCGTGGCGATGCGCTACAAGGGCAAGCCGGTGCGCGAGCTCGATGCGGCGATCCCACGCATCGGCACGCAGAGCACGTTCTACGGCACCGCCGTGCTGCGCCAGCTGGAGACGATGGGCGTGTACACGCCGAATTCCTCCGACGCGGTGCTGCGCGCGCGCGACAAGCTGCGCAGCCTGCAGATCCTCGCCGCGCAGGGCATCGCGATGCCGGTCACGGTGTTCGGCGACAACCCCGACGACACCGAGGATCTGCTCGCGATGCTGGGCGAGCCGCCGCACGTGATCAAGCTCAACGAGGGCAGCCAGGGCACCGGCGTGGTGCTGGCGGAAAAGCGCAGCGCTTCGCAGAGCGTGATCGAGGCGTTCCGTGGCCTCTACGCGAATTTCCTGGTACAGGAGTTCATTGCCGAAGCGAAAGGCTGCGACCTGCGCTGCTTCGTGGTCGGCGGCAAGGTGGTGGCGGCGATGCAGCGCGAGGCCAGCGCGGGCGATTTCCGCGCCAACCTGCATCGTGGCGGCAGCGCGGAGGCGGTGAAGCTGAGCGCGGCGGAAAAGCGCATCGCAGTGCAGGCCGCCGCCGCGCTGGGCCTGGGCATCGCCGGCGTCGACCTGCTGCGTTCCGATCGCGGTCCGCTGGTGCTGGAGGTGAACGCCTCGCCGGGACTGGAAGGCATCGAGACGGTCACCGGCGTGGATGTCGCCGGCGCGATCATCGAGCTGCTGCAGGCGCAGGTGGGCGATACACAACGCGTCGCACGGCGCGGCAAGACAAACGCGGGATGAACGCCGCGCAGGCGGTTAACCGGGTCGTAACCCCCGAGCTTCTATAAACGATCCCGCTGTCGATTGCCCGAGGCGTGCCGCGAGGTTCGACTACGGCGGATGGCGGTAACGGGACGAGCCTGGACCCGGATGCGGCGGCGACGAGCCGGCTCATCCGGGTTTTCTTTTGGGCGGCCGATCCATTCAGGCCGTAGCCGGTTTGTCGCGAGTTTCGCGGGCCACGAATGTTAAGCTTGCGGTCGGGGCCGGCCCTTGTCGCCGGCGGTATCGCGGAGCGACGCATGCGCGTACTGGTGATCGAAGACAACAGCGATATCGCGACCAACATCGGCGATTATCTGGAAGACCGCGGCCATGTGGTGGACTTCGCCGGCGATGGCGTCACCGGCCTGCATCTGGCGGTGGTGCACGACTTCGACGTGATCGTGCTCGACCTCACCCTGCCCGGCATGGACGGGCTTGAGGTGGCGAAGAAGCTGCGCCACGAGGCGCACAAGCAGACGCCGATCCTGATGCTCACCGCGCGCGACGCGCTGGAGCAGAAGCTCACCGGCTTCGAATCCGGCGCCGATGACTACATGACCAAGCCGTTCGCGCTGCAGGAACTGTCCGCGCGGCTGGAGGTGCTGGCGCGCCGTGGCAAGGGCCCGCAGAGCCGCGTGCTCAAGGTGGCCGACCTTACCTACAACCTCGACACGCTCACCGTGAGCCGCGCGGGCAAGGCGATCCAGCTCAACCCGATCGGCCTCAAGCTACTGCAGGCGCTGATGGAAGCCAGCCCCTCGGTGGTGACGCGGCAGGATCTGGAGCAGAAGGTGTGGGGCGAGGAGCTGCCCGATTCCGACTCGCTGCGCGTGCACATCCACGGCCTGCGTGCGGCGATCGACAAGCCCTTCGACAAGCCGCTGATCCACACGCGGCACGGTATCGGCTACAGGATGGTCGAGCCGGATGCAGTCCAGGCGTAAGCTCCGTTTCCGCCTCGTCCTCTCCTTCGCGCTGTTCGGCTTCGGCCTCAGCGTGCTGTTTGCCGTGGCTTCGCTGTATGTGCGCTCCAAGGTCGAGGACCAGCTGGTGGTGTCGGCGCTACAGCACGACGTCGACCAGGCGGTCGACCAGATCATTGCGCACCCCGACCAGCAGACGCACTCCGAGTTGCTGGAGGCGTGGTTCAAGAGCGACCGCACCCTCTACAAGATGCCTCTGGCCTGGCAGAACCTCAGTACAGGGGTGCATGACATCACCGAGACCGACGCCAACGGCGTGCTGAGGCATTACAAGCTGGCGGTGCGGCGCAAGGACGGCATCATCGGCTTCGTGCGCTACGACGTGGGCCGCGAGGAACTGGGCAAACGCCAGCTGGTTACTTCACTGATCGCGGTGGTCCTGCTGTTCAGCATGCTCTCGCTGGCGATCGGCCTGTGGCTGTCGCGCAAGGTGCTCAAGCCGGTGAGCCAGCTTGCGAACCGCTTGCGCGATTTCCGCAAGGCCGGCAAGGCCGAGCCGCTGGCGCAGCATTTCGCCGACGACGAGGTGGGCGAGCTGGCGCATGCGTTGGACGAATACTCCGCACGGCTCACCGCGATGGTGGAGCGCGACCGCGAATTCAACTCCGACGTGAGCCACGAACTGCGCACGCCGCTGGCGGTGATCTCCAGCACCACCGAGCTGCTGCAGGGTTCGCCAGACCTCACGCCCAAGCTGGCCGAGCGCCTGAAGCGCATCGAGCGCGCCTCGCGCCAGGCCACCGAACTGATCGAGGCGCTGCTTCTGCTGTCGCGCGCCGAACGGCGCGGCCCCACCCGCGGCGAGACCACCGATGTGGCCAAGGTCGCCGCCGACGTGATCGAGAGCCAGCGCCCGCAGGTGCGCGGCAAGCCGCTGGAGGTCGAACTGGTGGCGCGCGAGCCGCTCAACGTCAACGCGCCGGCCTCGGTGCTGTCGGTGGCGCTCACCAACCTGATCGGCAACGCGATCAAGTACACGCTGGAGGGCACGGTGCGCGTCGAGGTAGGCGCGGGCCGCATCGAGGTGATCGACACCGGCCCCGGCATCAAGCCCGAGGACGCCGAGAAGCTGTTCCAGCGCGGCGTGCGCGGTGAGGGCGCAGGCGGCAGCGGCGCGGGCCTCGGCCTCGCCATCGTGCGCCGGCTGTGCGAGCTGTACGGCTGGGAGGTGTCGATGCGTCCGCGCACCGACGCCAATGGCGCGATCGCCTGCATCGTGTTCGCTTGAGCCTTCCGCAGGAGCGCATCCCTGTGCGCGAAGGCTTGTGCCCCGACCAACAGCAAAACCTTCGCGCGGAAGGCTCCTACGCGTTCAACGCAGCCTCAACGCCAGCCATGACAGCAGCGCCAGCAGGTTGATGCCGAGGTGCGCGGCGGCGGGGCCGCCGACGGCGAGCACGAAGGCCTGGCTGCCGAAGTGCGCGGCCAGCCCCAGGTGCGGCGGCAGGTGCAGCGTGGCGAACACGTTGACGTAGCCGCCGCAATGCAGCGCCCAGCTGAACACCGGCGTGGCGATCAGCGGCAGCTGCAGCAGCTGCGCCCAGCCCGACCAGCGCACGCCGCGTTCGCTGTTCTCCAGCAGCAGCACGCCGGCCACCAGCACGAAGGCATACAGCGCCAGGCCGATCAGGGCGATCACGCTGTCGTGCGCGCGGAACGGCTGCAGGCGGTACAGCATCTGGATCATGCCGTAGCCGCCGCCGGCCACCTCGAGAATGCCGATCAGGCGGAACAGGATCTGGCGCACGCGGAACCTCGCTGGCAAAGGCGTGCAGCTTACGCGATCAACAAACCGCGCGCTTCCTCCACGATGGCGTGCGGCACGAAGCGCGCGCTGTCTTTCGTGATCGGCGTGGCATCTTCGCGCAGGCCCATGCCACAGGCGCGGTCGCCCACCACCCAGCTGCCGATCAGCGGATAGCAGCCGTCGAAGGCGGTGAGCGGCTGGCAGGCCTGGCGGATGCACGGGCCATCGTAGGGGCCCCCGGTGTGCAGCTCGCGGCCATCGGGCAGGTGCATCGCGATGTTCGCGCCCTCGCGCGAGTGCAGCGGCTTGCGCACCCAGCCCGGCGGCAACGCGCTGCCGTCGTCGAACACCGCGGGCAGCAGGTTGGGGTGGCCGGTGTGCGCCTCCCACAGCAGCGGCAGGATGCCCTTGTTGCTGAGGATGGCCTTCCACGGCGGCTCGATCAGCTGCAGGCCGGAGCGCGGCAGGTAGCGGCCGAAGGATTCGCGGAACAGATCCTCCAGCGGGTACAGCTTGAACAGGCAGCCGATGACCTGGTCGTCGAGGTCGGTGTAGCGGCCGTCCGCGGTGATACCGATGTCCTCGATCGCCAGCAGCTCACCATCGATGCCGGCCTGCAGCGCGCAGTCGCGCAGGTAGGCGATGGTGCCCTGATCCTCCGTCGAGTCGCGCACGGCGGCGAAACGGAACGGCCGCGCGATGCCCCGCGCGATCGTGCCGAATGCCTCCACCAGCGATTCCTGGATCGAGTTGAACTGGTCGGCGCCTGCCGGCAGCACGCCCGCGGCAAGCTGGTCCTCCAGCCACTGCCACTGGAAGAATGCCGCCTCGAACAGCGAGGTCGGCGTGTCGTAGTTGAGCTCGTAGAGCCGGGCAGGGCCGGTGCCGTCGTAGGCGAAGTCCATGCGCCCGTAGAGGTGTGGCTGGCGTTCGCGCCAGCTGCGCGCGATCCAGTCCCAGTACGCTTCCGGAATGGCGAGCCGGCGCAGCTGCTGTTCGCTGGCCACCACGCGCTCGACCATGTCCAGCGCCATCGCGTGCAGTTCCTCG
>DATEKS010000201.1:0-2548 GCA_035277325.1 Rhodanobacter sp. | reverse complement strand
TACCGTATTTCCGGACGTTGTGCTCGAATGCACGAATGTCCTTGCGACGATACGCTTCGTCGCTCACGGATAACTGGATTGCAACGCCCGGACAACTTGGATCGCTGACGTTCGTCACATCCATGCCAACGTAGATGGACCCGTGGACCGACACTTCGGCACCTTCAAACCTCCCGGGATTCGCATTGATCGCACAAACACTCGTTGGGACAGGCTCAGTTCCGAACACTGATGTTGCGAAAGTGATAAGTAACAGGAGAAACGCAGCCGCATGGATCGTCGGGCGCATAACTACTCCGATGCTTTCGTCGGGTACCTCGACCGTTAATGTCCGTTTCGCATTGCGGGCAGTTGAGTATAAGAATCGCCTGACATACGTCACTCGATCATAGCGCGGTGGCGGCGCATGCTGACGGCATCGCCCGTGCGGAAGCCGCCACCATGTACTTTCCCTTCGCTACCGTCGTCGCTCTGATCTGGGCGGCCTGGCTGCTGTACTGGTTCGTCAGCGCGTTCGGCAACAAGGCGGCCACGCGGGTGGACGGCTGGGGATCGCTGCTGGTGTACCGGATCCCGCTGGTGGCGGCCTTCCTGCTGCTGTCCACCCATGACGGTGGCGTGTATCTGCCCGGCTTGTGGCGGCGCTTCGTGCCGGGGTCGCAGGGCTGGGCGTGGCTGGGTCTCGCGTTGCTGCTGCTCGGACTGGCGTTCGCCTGCTGGGCGCGTGTGGCGCTGGGACGCAACTGGAGCGCCACGGTACAGCTGAAGCAGGATCACGAACTGGTCGTGGTCGGTCCCTATCGCTGGGTGCGCCACCCGATCTACACCGGCATGCTGCTGGGCTTGCTCGGCACGGCGCTGGTGTTCGGCGAATGGCGTGGCCTGCTGGCGCTGGTGCTTGCCGCCGCCGCGTTCTGGTTCAAGCTGCGCCATGAGGAAGCCTGGATGCGCGAGCGCTTCGGCGCGGCCTACCTGGATTACATGCGGCATACCAAGGCGCTGATTCCCGGCGTGCTGTGACAGCACGGCCAAGCTGGATGGCCGTCCATCTGCACTTGTAAGTGCGATGACGTGCGGAGCATGCTCGCCCGGCTCATCCGTGTCTGCCGGAGTGATGCCAGCCATGAAGCACTATTGCTGCCGACTGCTGACGCCGCGCGCCAGTTTCCCAGCCGACATGACCGCGGCCGAGCGGGCACTGATGCAGGCGCACGCAGCGTACTGGCGCGAGCGCATGGGTGAGGGCCGGGTGGTGGTGTTCGGCCCGGTGTCCGATCCGTCGGGTCCGTGGGGCCTGCTGGTGCTGCGGCTGCCGGATGACATGACGCCGGCTGCACTGACCGGCGACGACCCGGTGATCCGTGCCGGCATCGGCTTCCGCTTCGAGGTCCATCCGATGCAGGCGGTATTGCCGGGACCGCCAAGCTGAAACGGCGTGTGTTGTCGAAATGCCTGCCGCCGGCGCGTTCTGGCCGTGAGCGACGCGATCCCGCGCCTGCCGTCACCGGAGCATCCCCATGAACTACACCATCCTGATCTACGAGACCGCCGCCGACTTCGCCGCGCGCAACGATCCCGACCCGGAACGGCGCGAGGCGTACTGGTCTGCTTGGCCGCCGTATGCCCAGGCGCTGCGCGAGGCCGGCGTGTTCGCCGGCGGCGCCGGATTGGAACCGCCGGATACCGCCACCACGCTGCGTTTCAACGGCGACCGGCAGCATGTGCAGGACGGTCCGTTCGCCGACACCAAGGAGCAGCTCGGCGGCTTCTTCATCGTCGACGTGCCCGACCTGGACGCCGCGCTGGCCTGGGCTGCGCGCGTGCCGCGCTCGCCGGGGCGGCTCTGCGAGGTGCGGCCCAACCTGAAGCCGATGGGCTAGATCCGTCGAAATCCAGCCAGGTCGCGCGTCTTGCCACGGACGCAGGCCGCGTCCGCCAACTTTCCGGAGAACCGCCATGCAGTGCACGATACTGATCCACGAGCAGGCCCGCATCATCGCCATGCGCCAGGACCCGGCCCAGCGCGCCGCGCTGTACGCGCCAATCGGCGCCTACCTGGAAGCCCTGAAGGAGGCCGGCGTGTTCGTCGGCGGCGCCGGACTGGAGGAGCCGTCCACGGCTACCGTGCTGTCCCCCGCAGGCAGCGGCTGGCAGGCGCAGGACGGCCCCTATGCCGATACCAAGGAGCAGCTTGCCGGCTACTTCCTGATCGACGTGCCCGACCGCGCCGCCGCGTTGGCCTGGGCGAAGCGTTGCCCGGTGTTGCCGGGGCGCACGGTCGAACTGCGCGGCAACCTGTGCCGGCCGGAAGAGACGCAGCCGGCCGTGCGTGCGCTGCAGGCATGAGCGTCATGCGCCGCTGGCGATCCGGTGGCGCCTTGCCCGTGCGGAAGCGATGCCGGCCTCCGTGCCGGCACGCCCGATACGCGGCTTGGTCGCCAGCGGCGCGCGATGGTGGCGGTTGCATGATCGATGAGGCCACGCATCGTGCCGTCGAGCAGGCGGCGCGCGCCTCCTACGGCCGCCTGCTTGCCTTCCTGGCCGCGCG
>DATEKS010000200.1:0-2871 GCA_035277325.1 Rhodanobacter sp. | reverse complement strand
GGCGGTAGCCGCTCGCGCCGCCGGCCCCGACCGGCACGCCGCGCGCGCGCAGCGCCTCGATCTGCTTCCACACGGCGGCGCGGGTCACGCCGGCCCTGGCGGCCAGTTCGACGCCGGAAACCGGGGCACCCGCGGCCAGCTCGGCCAGCAGTTCGACAGGCTGCATCAGCGGGCCGCCCGGGAGCTTGCCGCGGCGGCCGCATGCCGTCGGAACGCCGTCACGGTGCGGCGGCAGGGAAGGGTGGAGGTCACAGGCATCCGGCGGATTCTAGCCGGCTGCAGCGCGTGGCGGCACCTCGCCGGCTGCGGCACTGGCATCGTGCACACATTTCTGCGAGGATCGATGGCCTCGCTTGTGGATCAAGGGGTTGCATGCCATGAGTGCCAGACACTGGATGTTCGGTTGCCTGATCGGCCTGGCCGGCATGGGCAGCGCCATGGCGACCGACATGGACGCCCGCGACATCACCGCCGGCAACCACGGCGCGGCCGACAGCAGTGCCCGCGACACAGGCAGCACCAGCGGCGGCGATGCGCTGGGACTCAACCGCGACTGCCCCTCGTCCCGGCATGGCAGCGACAACGACGCCGACGGCAACGATACCGACAGCCGCAGCAGCGGCGCGGCCGGCGGTAGCGAGCATGGCGGCCGCATCTCCGCTCCCACCGCGGCACGACCGGCTCCCTTGGGCTGGCAGTCGCTGTTGCCGGGTTCGATCCAGTAGGAGCGGCTGAAACCGCTCCGGTGCGCCCCTACTCGGGCGGCAGTTTCACACTGAAGCGCGCACCGCCCAGGTCGGGCGAGCGATCCACCGTCAGTTCGCCGCGGTAGGCGCGCACGATGTCCTGCACGATGGACAGGCCGATGCCGTGGCCCTGCACGCGCTCGTCGCCACGCACGCCGCGTTGCAGCACCTTCTCGATCTTGTCCGCGGCGATGCCGGGACCGTCGTCCTCGACGCTGATCAGCAGGCCAGGGCGGGCGCGGCCGGGGTGGGGCTGCTTGTGCACCACCAGCAGCACGTGGTGGCGCGTCCACTTGAACGCGTTCTCCAGCAGGTTGCCCATCAATTCGAGCAGGTCGTTCAGCTCGCCGTGGAAGGAGGCGCCGTCCGCGATGTCGAATTCGCACAGCACGTTCTTCGCGGCATAGACCTTTTCCAGGCTCTGCACCAGATCCTCGGCGTGGCTGGCGATCGGCACCGCGGCGGCGAAGGTCTGCCGGCCCGAGGTGGCCGCGCGCGCCAGCTGATAGGCAACCAGTTCGTCCATGCGGCGGACCTGGTCGAGCACGCCGCGGCGGGTGGATTCGTCGCTGGCCGCTTCCAACTGCGAGCGGATCACCGCCAGCGGTGTTTTCAGGCTGTGCGCAAGATCGGCAAGGGTGTGGCGATAGCGCGTGCGCTGCTCGCGCTCGCTGTTGATGAAGGCGTTGATGCGCTCGGTGAGGCCAGTCAGTTCCAGCGGGTACTGGCTGTCCAGGTGGTCGCTGTCGCCGCGCTCGACCCGGCTCATGTCGCTGGCCACCTTGCGCAGTGGAGTGAGGCTCCAGCGCAGCAGCAGCAGCTGCAGCACGATCAGCATCACGCCCAGCACCGACAGCCACAGCGCCAGCGTCCGCCGGTACACCGCGTTCTCGCCCTCGAGCTGCTGCTCGGTCTGCGCCACCATGATGGTGGCAGGCGTGGACTTGCGGCCCGGGTAATCGAAGGCCACGCCGATCGCGTAGTAGTACAGCCGTCCCATGCGGGTGTCGACCGGGCCGGCGAACTGGCGGTCGCCCGGCGGCAGCGGCTTGAGGAAGCGGAAGTCGTGGCCGATCGCCGAGGTCGACTCCCAGTGGTAGCCGTCCGGCCCCAGGATCACCGCGTACAGGCCGGAGCCGGGCTGGGAGAACTTCTGCGGCGGCGTATCGGGCGGCAGCAGGCGGCCGTCGCGGTTGGCGTCGGTGTGGGTGATGATGTCGGTGATGGCGGCGTCGCGCAGCCGGCCTTGCAGGGTGTTCAGCGCACTCTGCTTCTTGGCCACGTACATGACCACACCGACCAGCCCGAGGAAGGCGGCCAGCACGAAGCCTGTGGTGATGGCCGAGCGCGCCGCCAGCGACAGCGGGCGGCGCGGCGCAGGCTCACTCGTCGTCGCCGTCGGTGCGGGGGATGGCAAAGCGGTATCCACGTCCACGCACGGTCTCGATGGGCTTGAGGGCGCCTTCCGGGTCCAGCTTGCGGCGCAGGCGGCCGATGAAGACTTCCAGCACGTTGGAGTCGCGGTCGAAGTCCTGCTGGTAGATATGCTCGGTGAGGTCGGCCTTGGAGACCAGTTCGCCGGCGTGCAGCATCAGGTATTCCAGCACCTTGTACTCGTAGCTGGTGAGGTCGACGATCTTGCCTTCCACCGTCACCGTCTGCGCAGTGGTGTCCAGCTTGATCGGGCCGCAGGCCAGCACCGGCTTGGACCAGCCGCTGGCGCGGCGCACCAGCGCGTTGATGCGGGCCAGCAGCTCCTCGACGTGGAACGGCTTGACCAGGTAGTCGTCGGCGCCCTGCTTGAGGCCCTCCACCTTGTCCTGCCAGCCGCCGCGCGCGGTGAGGATCAGCACCGGATAGCGCTGGCCGTGTTCGCGCAGCGCCTTGATGAGCTCCATGCCCGACATCTTGGGCAGGCCCAGATCGATGATGGCGAGGTCGAACGGCACTTCGCGGCCGAGGTAGAGCGCCTCTTCGCCATCCTGCGCCGCGTCGACGGCGAAGCCGTCGCGTTTCAGGCGTGCCGCCAGCGTCTCGCGCAGCGGGGCCTCGTCTTCCACCAAGAGGATGCGCATCAGTGTTTCTCCTTGCCGCCGGCACGCCGGGCGGGCGGGTTGCGGGTTGA
>DATEKS010000199.1:0-9317 GCA_035277325.1 Rhodanobacter sp. | reverse complement strand
GGAAATATTCCGTTAAGTTGTTCAAAAACAACAGCTTGTTTCAGTGATGTGGCGTGAATCCTGAAAAATTCAGATCGCCACTTCGAATAAGCTTGATGGGCGGTATTTGCCGAAAATGAATCGTTTTCGACGTGATTTGGCGACGTTTCCTGCTCAAGCGTGCTCGATGCTTGCCTGCGCACGACGCAGATGGCTGTGCCGGTAGCCATAGCCGAAGTAGATCGCCAGGCCGAGCAGGGTCCAGATGCCCATCAGCAGCCATTGGTACCAGTTCTCCCAGTACAGCAGGCCGAGACAGCAGAGCACGCCCAGCGTGCAGATCACCGGTGCCCACGGCACGCGGAAGGTGCGCGGCAGGTCGGGGCGGGTGTAGCGCAAGATCAGCACGCCGGCGCAGACCGCGACGAAGGCAATCAGCGTGCCCATCGAGACGAGGTCGCCGAGGATATCCAGCGGGAACACTGCCGCCAGCGCCGCGATGCCGAAGCCGGTGATCACGGTGTTGATGTGCGGCGTCTTGTAGCGCGGGTGGATCTTCGCGAACACCGGCGGCAGCAGGCCGTCGTTGCCCATGATCATGAAGATGCGCGGCTGCGCGATGATCATCACCAGCACCACCGAGGACAGGCCGATCAGCGCGCCGATCTCCACCACCCAGCGCAGCCAGTTGAGTTGCGGGTGGGCCTTCACCGCGGTGACCACAGGTTCGCTGGTGCCCAGCTGGTCGAACGGCAGCAGGCCGGTGATGACTGCGGCCATGCCGATGTACAGCACGGTGCACACCGCCAGCGAGACGAGGGTGCTGATCGGCAGGTCACGCTGCGGGTTCTTCGCTTCCTGTGCCGCGGTGGAGGTGGCCTCGAAGCCGATGTAGGCGAAGAACACCAGGGTCGAGGCGCGCATGATGCCGGCCCAGCCGTATTTCTCCGGTCCCTGCTGCGCCGGGATGAACGGGTGCCACAGGTCCGGGTTCACGTACTGCCAGCCGGCCACGATCACGATCACGATCAGGCCGACCTTGAGCAGCACCATCGCCAGGTTCGCGCCGCTGGACTCGCGGATGCCCACGTAGCACAGCCAGGTCAGCGTCAGGGTGATCGCCACCGCGGGGAGATTGAACAGCGCGCCGGTGGCGACGAGATGGCCGTCCTGGTAGGCCAGTGGCGCATTGGTCAGCACCGCGGGCAGGTGCAGCCCCATGTTGTCGAGCAGGCTGGTGAAGTAGCCGGTCCAGCTCACCGCCACCGCCGAGGCGGAGACGCCGTATTCCAGCACCATGTTCCAGCCGATGAACCAGGCCACCAGTTCGCCCAGCGTGGCGTAGGCGTAGGAATAGGAGCTGCCCGACATCGGGATCAGGGTGGCGAACTCGGCGTAGCACAGCGCGGTGAAGCTGCAGCAGATCGCCGCGATGATGAACGACAGGACGATCGCCGGTCCTGCATGCTCGGCCGCCGCCTGACCGGTGATCACGAAGATGCCGCCGCCGATCACCGCGCCGATGCCCAGTGCGGTCAGGCCCCAGGGACCGAGTGTGCGTTGCAGGGCAATGCCGTGGGCGGCGTCGGTGCCGAATTCGGTCTTGCGGGCGAGCAGTTGCTTGAGCATGAGTATTCCGAACGTGAAACCGGCACGACCTTGGTCGTGCCGGCAGCGTGACAGTCTGAGTGCGCGAGTGCGGGGTCAGTCCGCCTCGACACCACGGGCCAGGTGGCTCTTGCGGTAGCCGTACAGGTAGTACACCACCAGGCCGATCGCGCCCCACACGAAGAAGGTGATCTTCGCTTCCTTCGACAGGTTGAGGAACAGCAGCAGGCAGCCGATCACCGCCAGCGGGCAGACCAGCCACGGCAGCGGAGTGCGGAACGGGCGTGCACGGTTGGGCTGGGTCTTGCGCAGGATCAGTACGCCCACCGCCACCATGATGAAGGCGAACAGCGTGCCCGAGTTGGTGATGTCGGCAAGGATGCCCACCGGGAACAGCGCCCCGAACAGCGAGACGAAGGTGCCGGTGATAAGAGTGATTATGTGCGGCGTGTGGAAACGCGGATGGATCTTCGCCAGCTTGTTGGGCAGCAGGCCGTCGCGCGACATGGTGAAGAAGATGCGGGTCTGGCCGTAGGTCATCGTCAGGATCACCGACGGCAGCGCGATGCCGGCCGCGAAGGCAATGAAGGCGGCGATGGTGTTGTGGTTGAGCAGGCGCACCACGTGGGCCAGCGCCTCCTTGCTGCACACCAGCGCCTGCGAGCCGTCGCAGGCCGCGGCGAACGCCGGCGTGCCCGGCTCCAGCGCCACGCCGTTCGGGCCCAGCATGGGTTGCGCGCCCACCGAGCCCACGGCGCCGTAGCTCACCAGCAGGTAGTAGATGGTGCAGACGCTCAGCGAACCGATCAGGGCGATCGGGATGTTGCGGTTCGGGTTCTTGGTTTCCTCGGCTGCCGTCGAGATGGCATCGAAGCCGATGTAGGCGAACACGATGGAGGCCGCCGCGCCCAGCACGCCGATGCCGCCCATCGGGCTGCCCCAGCCGTTCGGCACGAAGGGCGTGAAGTTCTGGTCATTCACCGCCGGCAGCGCGACGATGATGAAGGCGGTGAGTGCCGCGATCTTGATCAGCACCAGCACGGTGTTGACCTTGGCCGATTTCGAGGTGCCGATCACCAGCAGGAAGGTGATCGCCAGGCCGATCAGGCAGGCCAGCAGGTTGAAGCTGCCGCCGTCCATCGGGCCCACCTGGAGGAAGTGCGGCAAGCCGAATCCTGCATGCGCAAGCAGGCCGTTGACGTAACCGGCCCAGCCCACGCACACCGTGCTGGCGGCGATGGTGTATTCCAGCACCAGCGCCCAGCCCACGATCCAGGCGACGCCTTCGCCGAGCACGCCGTAGGTGTAGGTGTAGGCCGAGCCGGCCACCGGCACCATCGAGGCGAGTTCCGCGTAGGCCAGCGCGGCGAACGCGCAGACCACCGCGGCGATCACGAACGCGATCATCATGCCGGGGCCGGCCTTCTGGCCCGCCTCGGCGGTGAGCACGAAGATGCCGGTGCCGATGATCGCGCCGATGCCGAGCATGGTGAGCTGGAAGGCGCCGAGCTGGCGGGTGAGGCTTTTCTTTTCCGCCGTGGCGATGATCTGGTCGATCGGCTTGATGCGCTTGAACAGCATGCAGTGGCTCCCCGGGAATACAAGACGTCACGCTCGTCCATAACGCGACGAGAAATGACGCGACGAGCCGGCGGACGGCCAACCATAGCGGAGCGACTGGAGGGGTACAAGACGCGATGCAGCTAGAATGCACGCAGCTTTCCGCACCCCTGCCACAAGTCATGCAAGCCTATTTTCCGCAACTTTCCGCCGCATTCGACGACTATCTTGCGCGTCACCCGGAGGAGGGCGAGACGATCGCCGACTTCGAGATTTTCCTGGGTTCCGGTGCCGCCGTGTTCGAGCGCAGCCATGCGGCGGGCCATTTCACCGGTTCGGCGTGGCTCGTGAGCGCGGACGGCGAGCGCGTCCTGCTCACGCATCACCGGAAACTGGGGCGCTGGCTGCAACTGGGCGGTCATGCCGACGGCGATGCCGACCTTGCGCAAGTGGCACTGCGCGAGGCGGAAGAGGAATCGGGCCTGCGTGGCCTGGCAGTCGAGCCCGGAATCTTCGACCTCGACGCCCATCGCATCCCTGCACGTGGCAGCGAGCCGGAGCACTGGCATTACGACGTACGCCACGTGGTGCGCGCCACCGGCAGCGAGGAGTTCGAGGTCAGCGCGGAATCGCTGGCGCTGGCATGGAAGCCGGTGCACGAGATTTCTGCGGACCCGCAGGCCGATGCATCGCTGCGGCGCATGGCACGCAAGTGGCTGGCGCGCGTGACGTAGGAACGCACGATAGGCACTTCACCAAAGGCGACTCGCGTACAGGGTGCTCCTACGCGTAGCGCTCCGGCGCCGGGTTGAGATGGCCGCAGGCCTTGCAGGTGCGCGCCTCGCGTGAACGGTAGAAGCGCTCGAACACCGGCGGGAAATCGCGTTCGATGCTGTCGAGGGTGAAGTACTCCTCGTACAGCTTGTGGTTGCAGTGTTCGCAGAACCACAGCAGGCCATCCTTCTCGTGCGGCAGGCGGCGGCGTTCGATCACCAGGCCGATGGAGTCGGCCATGCGCTGCGGCGAGTGCGGCACGCGCGGCGGCAGGTAGAACATCTCGCCGGCGCGGATCGGCAGGTCGCGCGCCACGCCGTCGTCCTGCACCTTCAGCACCATCTCGCCTTCGAGCTGGTAGAAGAATTCCGGACCTTCGTCCCAGTGGTAGTCGGTGCGCGCGTTCGGGCCGCCCACGATCATCACGATGAAGTCGCCGTCCACGATGCACTTGTTGCCCACCGGCGGCTTCAGCAGGTGGCGGTGCTCGGCTATCCAGTGCTGCAGATTGAAGGGTGGGGTCAGTGCCATGGACGGTGCCTCGCTGCTTTTCTTCCTCTCCCCTCCGGGGAGAGGATCGAGGTGAGGGGCGGGTGCTCGCATCGATCTTCCATGCGGAGCGAATCAGCCAAGCCCGCACCTTATCGCAAGAGTGACCCCTCACCCCAGCCCTCTCCCCATCGGGGAGAGGGAGCAAATCTCACACCTCCAGCGTAGCGAGGTCGCCTTTCTCTTCCAGCCACGTCTTGCGGTCGCCCGCGCGCTTCTTGGCCAGCAGCAGGTCCATCAGCTTGGCGGTGCCGTCGTCGCCGTCCACGGTGAGCTGCACCAGGCGACGCGTATCAGGATGGATGGTGGATTCGCGCAGCTGCGGCGGGTTCATCTCGCCCAGGCCCTTGAAGCGGGTGACGGCGACGGCGCCCTTCATCTTCTCGCGCTCGATCTTCTGCAGCATCGCCTGCTTCTCGTTTTCGTCGAGGCAGTAGAACACCTGCTTGCCCACGTCCACGCGGAACAGCGGCGGCATCGCCACGAACACGTGGCCCTCGCTGACCAGGTGCGGGAAGTGTTTGAGGAACAGCGCGCTGAGCAGGGTGGCGATGTGCAGGCCGTCGGAATCGGCATCGGCGAGGATGATCACCTTGCCGTAGCGCAGGCCGGCCAGGTCGTCCTTGCCTGGGTCGCAGCCGATCGCCACGGCGAGGTTGTGCACTTCCTCGGAGGCCAGCACCGAGGTGGATTCCACCTCCCAGGTGTTGAGGATCTTGCCGCGCAACGGCAGGATCGCCTGGAACTCCTTGTCGCGCGCCTGCTTGGCGCTGCCGCCGGCGGAGTCGCCTTCCACCAGAAAGAGTTCTGTGCGCGAGAGGTCGGTGGAGGTGCAGTCGGCGAGCTTGCCGGGCAGGGCGGGGCCCTGCACGATCTTCTTGCGCACCACCTGCTTGGCGGCCTTGAGCCGCGCGCTGGCGCGCTCGATGGCGAGCTGGGCGATGCGCTCGCCGGTATCCACGTTCTGGTTCAGCCACAGGCTGAAGGCGTCGTGGATCACGTTCTCCACCATGCCGGCGGCCTGGCGCGAAGAGAGCCGCTCCTTGGTCTGGCCGGCGAACTGCGGGTCGAGCAGCTTGGCGCTGAGCACGAAGGCGAGCCGCTCCCACACGTCTTCCGGCGCCAGCTTCACGCCGCGCGGCAGCAGGTTGCGGATGTCGCAGAATTCGCGGATGGCATTGGTGAGGCCCGAGCGCAGGCCGTTGACGTGGGTGCCGCCCTGGGCGGTGGGGATCAGGTTGACGTAGCTCTCCTGCACCAGCTCGCCTTCCGGCAGCCAGGCCAGCGCCACATCCATGCCCTCGGTGTCGCGCGCCACGTGGTGCACGAAGAGTTCCGCCGGCAGCGCCTCGCCGCCGTCCAGTTCGCCGCGCAGGTAGTCGCGCAGGCCGTCCTCGTAGCGCCATTCGACGACTTCGCCGCTGGCTTCGTCGGTCAGTTTCACGGCCAGGCCCGCGCACAGCACGGCCTTGGCGCGCAGCAGGTGCTTCAGCTTCGACAGCGAGATCTTCGGCGAGTCGAAGTATTTCGGGTCGGGCCAGAAGTGCACGGTGGTGCCGGTCTTCTTCTTCGGCACCGTGCCGACGATCTCCAGCTCGCTGACGCGGTCGCCGTGCTCGAAGGCCATGCGGTATTCGTTGCCGTCGCGGCGGATCGTCACTTCCACCCGTTGCGACAGCGCGTTCACCACCGACACGCCCACGCCGTGCAGGCCACCGGAGAAATTGTAGTTCTTGCCGCTGAACTTGCCGCCCGCATGCAGGCGGGTGAGGATCAGCTCCACGCCGGGGATGCCTTCCTCGGGGTGGATGTCCACCGGCATGCCGCGGCCGTCGTCGGTCACCTCGACCGAGCCGTCCGCGTGCAGCACTACCTCGATGGCTTTCGCATGGCCGGCCAGTGCCTCGTCCACCGAGTTGTCGATCACCTCCTGCGCCATGTGGTTGGGGCGGGTGGTGTCGGTGTACATGCCGGGGCGGCGCTTGACCGGGTCCAGGCCGGAGAGGACTTCGATGTCGGCGGCGTTGTAGCGACTGCTCATGCGTGGAGATCGGACCGGTGAAAACGCCGCAGCATGGCGGCGGGTGGGCGGAGGGTCAAGCGGTTCAGAGCGGTGCGCAATGGCGCTCCAGCCAGGCAAGGTCGGCGCCATCCAGCAGCGGCGCCAGCGCCGCGCGCACGGTGGCATGGTAGTCGTCCAGCCAGGCGCGTTCGTCGGGGCTGAGCAGGCCGGGTTCCAGCGCGCGGCGGTCGAACGGGCATAGCGTGAGCGTCTCGAAGGCGAGGAAGTCGCCGAACTCGGTGCGGTCGGCCTCGACCACCACCGCAAGATTCTCGTGGCGGATGCCGTGGCGGCCGGGCTTGTACAGGCCCGGTTCGATCGAGGAGATCATGCCCGGCTCCAGCGCCACCAGCGCACCGCCGCTCACGGGCTGGCGGATCGACTGCGGGCCTTCGTGCACGTTGAGGAAGTAGCCCACGCCGTGGCCGGTGCCGTGGCCGTAGTCGCAGCCGACGGCCCATAGCGGCGCGCGTGCCAGCGCGTCGAGCTGCGGGCCGCTGGCGCCCTTCGGGAAGCGCGCACGGCTGAGCGCGATCATGCCCTTGAGCACCAGGGTGGCGTCGCGGCGCTGCTCGGCGGTGGTTTCGCCCAGCGCCAGCACGCGGGTGATGTCGGTGGTGCCGCCGAGGTACTGGCCGCCGGAGTCGATCAGCAGCAGGCCTTTCGCCTGCAGCGCGCTGTGCGACTCCTGCGTGGCGCGGTAATGGGGCAGGGCGCCATTGGCCTGGTAGCCGGCGATGGTGGCGAAGCTCTCGCCCACGAACTCCGGCTGCGCGGCACGCGCGGCGTGCACCAGGCGGTGCACGTCCAGCTCGGTGAGCGGCTTGCCTTGGGCAAGCTGGTGCTCGATCTCGCGGAACGCGCCGACCAGCGCCGCGCCGTCGCGGCGCATCACGTCGCGCACGCGGTCCAGCTCGGCGGCACTCTTCACCGCCTTGAACGCGGTGCTGGGATTGGCGGCCTCGATGCGACGCACGTCGGCCGGGATCGCGTTGCTGACTGCGCAGACCACGCGGGCGGGATCGAACAGCAGGGCGTCGCCCTTGCGCAGTTCGGCCAGCGCGCCGGTAATGCCGGCATAGCCGGCGATCGCGACGCCGTCGGCGGCGAGCTGGGCCACCAGCGCATCGTCGAACTTGCCGCGTTCGGCGAACAGGGTGGCCTTGCCCTCGGCCGTGACCAACAGGTGAGCAAGGAAGACCGGGTTGCACTCCACGTCGCTGCCGCGCAGGTTGGTGAGCCAGGCGATGTCGTCGAGGCTGGAAACGAGGTGGTGCGTGGCGCCGCGTTTGCGCAGCGCGTTGCGCAGGCGTGTGAGCTTGTCCGCGCGAGAGGTGCAGGCCCAGGCGATCGGATGCTCGACGATGCGTGCGTGGGGCAGGGCGGGACGGTCGTGCCAGGCCGCGCCGGGCAGGTCGAGGTCGGTGCGCACGCGCACGCCGTGCTCGCCCAGCTTGCCTTCCATCGCGCGCAGGCCGGCCAGCGATACGCTGTCGCCGGCCACGGCCAGCACCTCGCCTTCATGCAGATGCGTGGCCAGCCAGTCCATGTGCTCGGGCGTGTGCGGCACGTGCAGCTTCATCAGCGCGATGCCGCTGCCGGCGAGCTGCTGCTCGGCCTGCGCGAAATAGCGCGAGTCGGTCCACAGGCCCGCCTGCTCGCGGCCCACGACCAGGGTGCCGGCCGAGCCGGTGAAACCGGACAGCCAAGCGCGCGCCTGCCAGTGCTCGGGCAGGTACTCGGAAAGATGCGGGTCGGCGCTGGGGACGATCACGGCGGCGGCGCCGTGCTGCTGCATGGCCGCGCGCAGCGCGGCGATCCGGGCGGGGATAGGGGGGCTCATGCGCGGCATGGTAGAGCCTGTGCACGGGGCCTGCCACAAGGCCGCGCGGCACGCAACGCGCAAGATCATCGCGCAGCATGTTTCAGCTGCGGCATTGTGTCTCGACGGGCTGTCATTTCGCGCCGTCACTCACTACGATGCGCGCGCCGCATCCCCACGGCATCCCCCTCATAGCCGTACAAAGAGTCGTTCGTGAGCAAACGTAGCGTCGTTTCCGCCCTGCGCTGGTCGTGCGCAGGCGTAGCCGTGTTCCTCGCCGGCTGCAACATGGAAGTCCTCTCGCCCAAGGGCGACGTGGGCATGCATGAGAAGAACCTGATCCTGATCGCGCTCGGACTGATGTCCGTGGTGGTGATCCCGGTGATCGTGCTGACCCTGTGGTTCGCGTGGCGCTACCGCGCCTCCAACACCAAGGCCACCTATGCGCCGAAGTGGTCGCACTCGACGAAGATCGAGGCGGCGATGTGGGGCATTCCCTGCGTCATCATCGCGATCCTCGGCGTGATCACCTGGCGCAGCACGCACCAGCTGGACCCGTACAAGCCGCTGGTGTCCGACGTGAAGCCGGTGACGATCGAGGCAGTGGCGCTGGACTGGAAGTGGCTGTTCATCTATCCCGAATACGGTGTGGCCAGCGTCAACCAGATCGCGTTCCCGGTGGACACGCCGGTGAACTTCAAGATCACCTCGGCCTCGGTGATGAACGCGTTCTTCATCCCGCAGCTGGGCAGCCAGATCTACGCGATGGCGGGCATGCAGACCAAGCTGCACCTGATCGCGCGCGAGGCGGGCAGCTACGACGGCCTGTCCTCCAACTACAGCGGCGCCGGTTTCTCCGACATGCGCTTCAAGGCGATCGCCACCACCTCGCAGGGCTTCCAGGATTGGCTGGCCAAGGCGAAAGCCAGCTCGGCCACGCTGGACCTGCCGACCTATAAGACG
>DATEKS010000198.1:0-3601 GCA_035277325.1 Rhodanobacter sp. | reverse complement strand
CGGCGGCGCCGGCGCGCGTGGTGCTGGACAACAGCGTGCAGTGCGCCGAAGCGCGTGTCACCGGCGGCATCATGCCGCCAGGCTGCCCGCCGACCGAACCGGTAGTGAAGCGGCATGTGCCGGCGGCTTCGTCGAGTTCGTGGGTGCCGGCCAGCGACCAGTTCCATTGAGCGAAATGGAGGATGTGGCGATGAGCGACGCAACCACTGGCGCCCGCGGCAACGAAACCTTCGACGGTGGCTGCGATTGCCGCGCCGTGCGCTACCGCATGACCGCCACGCCGCTGTTCGTGCATTGCTGCCACTGCCGCTGGTGCCAGCGCGAAACCGGCAGCGCGTTCGTGCTCAACGCGATGATCGAGGCGGACAGGATGCTCCTGCTGCACGGCGAACCCGAGCTGGTGCCGACGCCGTCGAACAGCGGCAGGGGCCAGAAGATCGCACGCTGCCCGCACTGCCGCATCGCGCTGTGGAGTCATTACGGCGGCGCCGGCGACGCGGTCAGCTTCGTGCGCGTGGGCACGCTGGAAGATCCCGACCGCTTCCCGCCCGACATCCACATCTTCACCGCCTCGAAACAGCCATGGGTGCTGCTGCCGCCCGGCGTGCCGGCGATGGCGGAGTATTACGACCGCGAGCGGCACTGGCCGGCGTCCAGTCTGGCGCGGTGGCAGATGCTGCGGGCGCGGCAATGATCTGCTACAAGCGTTCCGGAATGGAGAGGAAGGGGAATCCGATGTTCGTGCTTCGTTCGCTGCTCGTGTTGGTGGCCATCCTGCTGGCCGGGTGTTCCATGTCGGCCGACGTGGGGCTGGCGGAAAGGCGGGTCGCGCAGTTCCACCAGCAACTCGACACGGGACAGCTTCAGCAGATCTACGCAGGAGCTTCGGACCGCTTGCGCAAGACGACCAGCGAGCAGGACATGCAGGCCCTGCTCGCCGCGGTGCACCGCAAGCTCGGCGACGTCAAATCCAGTGTGCGTGGAGCCTGGAGTATCCATGCGGGCGTCACGGGCACCTTCATTTCGCTGTCGTATCGCACGCATTTCAGCGAGGGCGACGCGACCGAACGCTTCGACTACCAACTTGAAGGCGACAAGGCACTGCTGGCGGGCTACCACATCAACTCGAACACGCTGATTGAGAAATAGACGTCCACACGACACTCCAACGTACTTCACGATGGTCGTCCGTTGCGCCGGTTGTTTCGTCATCGAAGCAGGGTGAGTGCATGCATGAGATGGTTCGCCTGCCGGTGGCCAAGAGAAAAAGGGTGCCCCGGTGCTGCGCGCTCCTGCGCGCAGAAGCCACACAGCCAGAGCAGAGCAAAGCCAAGGGGGAGCAAGGTCATCCAGGACTCTGCGCGTCATCCCGGCCTGTGCCGGGATGACGCGCATGAAGGATCTCGGTTCCCAGATACCTCGGTTCCCAGATACGGCGCGGTGTGGCCGCCACGTGTATCGCGTAGGCAGGAGTGGCTCCAAAACCCTCGACACGACAAGCTTGTAATCCCGGCGGACTGAACCAGGCCATTTCTTTGGGCCACCTTGCTTTGGGCCAGCAAAGAAAGATGGCTCGGGCGCCGGCAGGCGACCGAAACCGCTTTGTCGTTTACGTCAAGGCATAGAAAGCCCTTCTTTCCCAATCCCTCTCCTACAAGAGCAGTGAGGAGAAAGCGAAACGTTGCGGCAGGCACCCGAAAGCCTGCCGCAGGCGCCCAATACCACCACTCATTACGACAACCGCTGGAACTCCTTCATCAGCGGCAGCCGCCGCACGCGCACCGCGCTCACACGGAACACAGCGTTGGCGAGCGCAGGCGCGGCGGTGGGCATGGCGAGGAAGCTGGCGCCGGTGGGCGGCAGGTTGCCGCCATCGACCACGATCACTTCCACGGCGTTCGGCAGCTGGGCCATGCTGGCGAGCGGGTAGCTCTTCCAGTCGTGCTGCTGGACCTGGCCGTCCTTGTAGGTGACGGCGAGGTTGAGCGCAGTGGAGAGCGCGTCCAGCGTGGCGCCGGCGACCTGGCCTTCGAGGCCGAGCGGGTTGATCACGCGGCCCACGTCCACCGCGCAGACGACGCGTTCGATGCCGAGCTTGTCGCCCTGCAGCGAGGTCTCGATGGCGTGCGCCACGTAGGCGCCGTCCATATGCCAGCAGGCGATGCCGAGGCCGTTGATGCTGCGCAGCCAGTTCTTCCACCCGATGCGGTCGGCGACCAGCTGCAGCACGTTGCGCAGGCGGCCGGTGTCGAGCGTGCCGCCGTTCTTCAGCGCGATGTTGCGCGGCTCGCCGAGCAGGCGCAGGCGGGTCTTGAGCGGGTCCTCGCGCAGCTGGTGCGCGAGCTCGTCGATGAAGCTCTCCGCCGCGAACGCGCTGGCGAGCTGCGGCATCGCGCGGTGCGGCCCGCGCGGCAGCGCCGACTCCAGCGCGTACCAGTCGCTGCGGTAGTTCGGCACCAGGCCGGCGGGCAGCTGGTCGGGCAACACCTCCGAACTCCACAGGCGGTCGGCGGGCACGCCGCGGCCGCTGAGTGCGGAGGCGCTGGCGAGACGCTGGTTCCAGGCGATCAGGTTGCGCTTGCCGTCGATGATCGCGCTGATCTTGTGCACGCTGGCGGAGCGGTAGTAGTCGTGGGCGAAGTCCTGCTCGCGCGTCCACAGCAGGCGCACGGGCTTGTTCACCGCCTTGGCCAGCATCACCGCCTCGGCCACGTAATCGTGGTCGAGCCGGCGGCCGTAGCCGCCGCCCACGCGCGGCACGCGGATCTCGATCTTGTCGGGCGCGAGGCCGGTGAGGCGCTGCACCACGGCCCAGGCCTGCTGTGGCGCCTGGGTGGGTACCACGAGGCTGGCGTGGTCCTGGTCGATGCGCACGAGGCAGTTCATCGGCTCGGGGCAGGCATGCGCCAGCCAGGGCTGGTAGTAGCTGGCCTCGAAACGGCGCGCGGCGTGCTTGCCGGCCTTGTCCACGTCGCCGTCGTCGCGCACGCGGGTGGTGGGTGCGGACTGGCCGTCGAGCAGCGCGGTGGCCTGCTGCTCCAGCGCGCTGCTGCTGGCCGCGGCGCTGGCGCCGGGTTTCCATTCCAGCTTGAGCTTGTCGCGGCCTTCGAGCGCGGCCCAGGTGTTCTCGGCGAGTACCGCCACCGCGGGCGCGATCACGGTATGGCCCGCTTGCTGGCCGGCTTCGGGCTTCAGGTGCATCACCTTGACCACGCCCTTCACCGCGAGCGCGGGCGCGGTATCGATGCGCGCCAGCGAACCGTCCGGCCAGGGGCAGTGCAGCAGCACGGCGACCAGCGCCTCGGCCTCGTGATGGTCGATCGCGTACTTCGCGTGGCCGGTGACGATGGCGTGCGCGTCCACGTCGCCGACCGGCTTGCCGATCAGGGTGTAGCGCTCGGGTGCTTTCGGCGCGGGCGCCTGCTTGGGCAGGTCGAGCTTGCTGGCGTCGTCGACCAGGCTGCCGTAGGTGACGCGGCGGCCGTCCGGCGCGATCACTGTGCCGGCCTCGCAGCGCAGGCGGTCGGCGGCGATGCCCAGCCGGCGTGCGGCGGCCTGGGTGAGCAGCCAGCGCGCCAGTGCGCCGGCCTGGCGCAGGTCA
>DATEKS010000197.1:0-11211 GCA_035277325.1 Rhodanobacter sp. | reverse complement strand
CTGCCCGGCCGTGGCGTCGCCGGGCTTCACCGCGGCCTCGGCGGCGGCCGGCGCGACCGTGGCGGAGGCAGGTTGCGCAGCCGTGGCGGCCTTGGCCGGAGTGGCCGTCGACTTGGCGGCGTCCTGCGCCATCGCCGTGCCTGCAGCCACGGCGAAGATCAGGACTGCGGCAGAGCCCAGCGCGGCGGGTCGAAAACCTGCGAACCGAAAACCCATACACTTCCCCTCTCGGAAACTGTCGAAGGCTGCCACCGCTTGCCGGTACCGGCGCCACGGGCAGAAACCATCGGATTATCCCCGTGCCTTCGCGCTCCGGTCAAACCATGCCAAACCCACTCCAAGGCGCGCAATTCGTGCTCGCCGCCCACCGCATCAGCCAGCTGCCGGCCGACCTCGGCGCCGAGGTGGCGTTCGCCGGCCGCTCCAACGCGGGCAAGTCCAGCGCGCTCAACGCGCTCACCGGCCACAAGGGCCTGGCGCGCACCTCCAAGACGCCCGGCCGCACCCAGCAGATGGTGGCCTTCGCGCTGCCGCCGCTAGTGCAGGGCGAGGGCGGGCCGCCGCTGGTCGCGCGCCTGATCGACCTGCCCGGCTACGGCTACGCCAAGGTGCCGGAAGAGCTGCGTGCGCACTGGAAGCAGGAAATCGACGCCTATCTGCACCGTCGGGAGAGCCTGCGCGGGGTGGTGCTGATCGCCGACATCCGCCATCCGCTCAAGGAGTTCGACCGGATGATGCTGGACTTCTGCTTCGCCACCGGCCTGCCTTGCCACCTGCTGTTGACCAAGGCCGACAAGCTCTCGCGCAACCAGGCCGCGCAGGCGCTGGCGGCGATGCGCAAGAGCTTTCCCGATGGCCTGCACGCCACCGCGCAGGTGTTCTCCTCGCCCGCCGGCACCGGTGTGGAAGAGGCGCGCGACCGGGTGGCGGAGCTGTTGCGCACGCCGCGCGAGTGACGATTTTGCCGCAGCGGCAGATCGTCGCAGTCCGCGGAAAAAGCGTGACCTACGCCGCGAGGGCTTCCATGAACACCGCGCACAGCGCCTCCATGCCGGCGCGGTCGTCTTCGTCGAAGCGCGCCACGTGCGGGCTGTCCACGTCCCACACGCCGAGCAGGCTGCCGTCGGCGCGCACCAGCGGCACCACGATCTCCGACTGCGAGGCGGCGTCGCAGGCGATGTGGCCGGCGAACGCGTTGACGTCGCGTACCACTTGCGTCTGCCGGACCTGCGCGGCCGTGCCACACACTCCCTTGCCTAGCGCGATGCGGATGCAGGCCGGCTTGCCCTGGAACGGGCCGACCACGAGTTCGTAGCCGTCGTAGAGGTAGAAGCCGCACCAGTTGAGCCCGGGTAGGCTGTGGAACACCAGTGCGGAGAAGTTAGCGGCGTTCGCGATCAGGTCGCGCTCGCCGGCGAGCAGGCCGCGCGCCTGTTGCGCGAGGTCGGCGTAACGCTCGCGCTTGTCCGCGTAAGCCTGTGTTTTCACTTCGAACATGGCGCGCCTGTGCAATCTGGTTTCGGAATTGACCGGCTGCGGTGAGCCGATGGTTCGGGCGATCCGGTCGAGCGACCGATGCCACGATGGAATCCGTATTATGCGCGTGTCGCACGGATGAGGATGGCGCATGAGCCTAGTCGAGCATCGCGAAGGCATCGAGGCGGGACGGCTGGACATGTTCGTGGACGGCGCGTTCGCGTTCACGCTGACCCTGCTGGCCATCGGCGGCGAAACCATCCCGAACACGGCGGAGAAGCTGCTGCACATCCTGGCCGGGGTGCCGGCGGCGGCGCTGTGCTTCGCGCAGATCGCCTGGATGTGGCACGGCCACGTGCAGTGGCGCCATCTATGCACGCGATCCACGCGTACCGGCCTGCTGCTCTCGCTGCTGCTGGTGTTCTTCGCGCTGATCTTCGTCTATCCACTGCACATGGTGTTCGGCTCGGCGTGCTACGGCCTGAGCGGTGGCGTGCTCTCCAGCGATATCGCGGTGCGGCTGGACAGCGATGCGCGCACGATGTTCGTCTGCTACGGCCTGGCCTATATCGCCATGGCCGGCACCCTGACCCTGCTCTACCGGCACGCCGCACGGCTGTGGCCGGCTGGCGCCGAAGAACGTCGGCAAGCCAGCATCAGGATGGTGATGTGGGCCGTTCCCACGGTGGTCGGATTGCTTTCGGCGCTGACCGCGCTGCTGGTCCCGGAAAGGCTGTTGGGGTTTGCGGGTCTCGAATACGCCTTGCTGGGTCTGATCGGCCTGGTGATCAAGCGGTACAAGCAGCGGTATCACGCCGGATGACCGGGACGCTGTTCGTCGCCGGCACCGACACCGGCATCGGCAAGACCCACGCCAGCTGTACGCTGCTGCATGCGCTGCGCGCGGCAGGCCTGCGCAGTACCGGCATGAAGCCGGTGGCCAGCGGCTGCACCGAGACGACGCACGGCCTGCAGAACGAGGATGCGCTGGCGCTGCGCGCGGCCAGCAGCACACCGCTGCCGCCTTACCCGCTGAGCAATCCGGTAGCGCTGCGCGAGCCCTTGTCGCCGCATCTGGCCGCCGCGCACGAGGGCGCGACGATCGTGCTGCCACTCTTGCGCGCCGCCTTCGACGCCTTGTGCGCCGAACACGATGCGGTGGTGGTGGAGGGCGTGGGCGGCTGGCGCGTGCCGCTGGCGCCGGGGCTGTTCGCGTCCGACATCGCGAAGGCGTGGGAGCTGCCGGTGGTCTTCGTGGTGGGCCTCAGGCTGGGCTGCCTCAGTCACAGCCTGCTCAGCGCCGAGGCGATTCTCGCCGACGGCTGTCGTCTCGCGGGCTGGATAGCCAACCACATCGATCCGGCGATGGCGGCGGTGGAAGAGAACCTCGCCACCCTGCGCGAGCTGCTGCCCGCGCCCTGCCTCGGCGTGCTGCCGCACGGTATGCCACCGGCGCAGGCCGCCGCCGCGCTCGACGTGGCCGCGCTGCTCGGTTGATTTCACATCCGGCATGCCTGCCCGTGCGCATGCTGGCGGAGACTTGCAGGGAGAAGCCATGACCAGCCGCAACCACTACTACCTTTCCATCGCGGATCTCGCGCACGCGCACGGCAGCGATGCGGCGCTGAGCTGGGATGGTGCCGGCCCCGCCGACTTTGCCGCGGCGCTGGAGGAGGCCTTGCGCAGCCCGGCGCTGTTCGAGCGCTGGCGCGCGCAGCAGCCGGAGCCGGACGAGGTGGATCCCGCGCTGGGCGCCACCGATGCGCAGGCGCAGGTGCACGCGCGGGTGGCCGACCTGCATGTCGAGGTGGAGGTGCTTACCGGCCTGCCGATGAGCCTGCTGCGCCAACGCCTGAACTGGCTGATCGGCGCGGCGTGGCAGTTGCGCGACGTGCGCCAGGGCTGAGCCGCGCACCGGGCCGCACGGGGCTCGTTGCGCTGCGGCTGGCAAAAACCGGTTCGGTGTCGCTAGAGTCGGCGGTTGCCGATTCTTCAACAGCCCGCGCCCAGCGCGCACCGACCGGGAATACCGCATGTTCCGTCTACGCATGATCGTCATCGCCACCAGCATCGCCCTCGCGGCCTGTTCGCAGGGCTCGAACGAGGCCGGCAAGTCTGCGCCCGCGCCGGCCAAGCCTGCCAGCGCCGCCGCGCCGGTGGCCGACGCGAACGCCACCAACCCGTTCTTCGCCGCCAGCACGCTGCCGTTCCAGGCGCCGCCGTTCGACAAGATCAAGGACGGCGACTACCAGCCGGCGATCGAGAAGGGCATGGCCGACCAGCTCGCGGAATGGCAGAAGATCGCTGCCAACCCCGAGCCGTCCACGTTCGAGAACACCTTCGTGCCGCTGGAGAAGTCCGGTGCGCTGCTCCATCGGGTGATGGCGGTGTTCAACGGTGTCACTTCGGCCAACACCGACGACACGCTGCAGAAGGTGCAGGAAGAAGAAGCACCTAAGCTGGCCGCGCACGACGACGCCAAGTACCTCGACGGCAAGCTGTTCGCACGCATCCAGAAGGTCTACGACGAGCGCGCCACGCTCAAGCTCGATCCCGAGTCGCTGCGCCTGGTCGAGGTGACCTACCGCAACTTCGTGCAGCACGGCGCCAAGCTGTCCGATGCCGACAAGACCAGGCTGAAAGCGCTCAACCAGCAGGAATCCACGCTGGAGGCCCAGTTCAACAACAAGCTGCTCGCCGCCGCGAAGGACGGCGCGCTGGTGATCGGCGACAAGGCCAAGCTGGACGGCCTCTCCGACGAGGACGTCGCCGCCGCCGCGCAGGCCGCCAAGGATCGCCACCTGGACGGCAAGTGGGTGATCACGCTGCAGAACACCACCCAGCAGCCGGCGCTGCAGAGCCTCAAGGACCGCGCCACCCGCAAGGCGCTGTACGAGGCCTCGTGGAACCGCGCCGAACGGGGCAACGCCGACGACACCCGCGACATCATCGAGCAGCTCGCGCAGATCCGCGCGCAGGAAGCGAAGCTGCTGGGCTTCCCGAACTACGCCGCGTGGACCCTGCAGGACCAGATGGCGAAGACGCCGGAAACGGTGATGAATTTCATGGGCAAGCTGGCGCCTGCCGCGGTGGCCCGCGCGAAGCAGGAGGCCGCCGACATCCAGGCGCAGATCGACAAGGACCAGAAGGCGCTCAACCAGCCCACGTTCAAGCTGGAACCGTGGGACTGGCAGTACTACGCCGAACAGGTGCGCAAGGCCAAGTACGACCTCGACGAGTCGCAGATCAAGCCCTACTTCGAGCTGGACAACGTGCTGAAGAACGGCGTGTTCTACGCTGCCAACCAGCTCTACGGGCTCACCTTCAAGGAGCGCCACGACATCCCGGTATACAACCCGGACGTGCGCGTGTTCGAGGTGTTCGACAAGGACGGCAAGTCGCTGGCGCTGTTCTACTGCGACTACTTCAAGCGCGACAACAAGAACGGCGGCGCCTGGATGGACAACTTCGTCCAGCAGTCGAAGCTGCTTGGCACCAAGCCGGTAATCTACAACGTCGCCAACTTCACCAAGCCCGCGGCGGGCCAGTCCGCACTGCTGTCCTTCGACGACGTGGTCACCATGTTCCACGAGTTCGGCCACGGCCTGCACGGCATCTTCGCCGACGAGGAATACCCGAGCCTGTCCGGCACCAATACCGCGCGCGACTTCGTGGAGTTCCCCTCGCAGTTCAACGAGCACTGGGCCACCAACCCCAAGGTGTTCGCGAACTACGCGAAGAACTACCAGACCGGCGCGCCGATGCCGCAGGCGCTGGTCGACAAGATGAAGAAGGCCGGCAAGTTCAACAAGGGCTACGACATGACCGAGCTGGTGGCCGCCGCCATGCTCGACATGAACTGGCACATGCTGGGCGCCGACGCGCCCAAGCAGGACGCCGACAAGTTCGAGGCCGCCGCACTGAAGAAGGACGGCGTGGATCTGAGCTACGTGCCGCCGCGCTATCGCTCCAGCTACTTCCTGCACATCTGGAGCAACGGCTACTCGGCCGGCTACTACGCCTACCTGTGGACGCAGATGCTGGCCGACGACGCGTTCGAGTGGTTCAAGGAGCACGGCGAACTGACCCGCGCCAACGGCGACCGCTTCCGCGACATGGTGCTCTCGCGCGGTAATAGTGAGGAATTGTCCAAGATGTACAAGGACTGGCGCGGCCAGGAGCCCAGCATCGAGCCGATGCTGGAGGATCGCGGTTTGAAGGCAGCACCGAAGAAATAAGGCGCAAACCCGCTTATATGAACCATTGATTGTCCCGGGCCAGCGTCAAGCTGGCCCGATTTTTTTCATCGCTGCAGTGCTTCGATGTGATGCAGTTGCGGCCGACGTGCAATTGAACTACATATGTAATACATGGAGTGATCAGATCAACTTGAGAGGAGTGACGAGCATGAGTGTGAAGCGTGCCTTGTGTCTCATGCTGCTCATGTGCGTCCTTGGCGGATCTGGAACGAGTAACACTGCTGCGAGCACGGCAGGAAAGCAACATCCTGCAACAACCTTGTGGGACGAAATAAAGCGCTTCGCTGGCAACAAGACGGACATGGTCGACGCCTATCAGCAACTGCACACCAGGGACTGGGGCAGCGATACGTCGCTCACCGACCAAATACTATCCATGAGTGACGCCATGCTTGGCCGGTACGACCAGGCCAAGCAGGAAATGGATGCAGCCTTCCGTACCAAGCCATCACCAACGTCTTCCTGCCCGGCCCAGTTCGGAGCTGGCGGCTTCGGCGAGTGGCTCGCTAAGCACGCCGGCAGGTTCGATCTGGTGATGGTGAACGAAGCGCATAACCAGCCCATGAGCCGTGCGCTGATCTTTCAGATGCTGCCTGTCATGCGACGGATGGGATTTTCGGTCTTTGCGCTGGAAGCTCTGCCGGACAAGGCAACCACGGGCTGGATAAATCGGCATGGCTATGCGCTGGACGAGGCGAGTTATGGCTATTACTTGCGTGAGCCGATCGAAGGAGAGGTCGTCAGGGAGGCTAGGCGGCTTGGGTTCACCTTGGCGAGCTACGACGTGTTCTCGGATGTCCGTGAGCAGGATGAGGCGAGAAACCTCGCGCAAATCCTCAAGACGCATCCGGGCCAGAAAGTCTTTGTCGTAGCAGGCTACGACCACATCCGGCGCATGAATGGTCGGATGGCGGAATTACTGCCGAAGTTCTACGAGAAACCGTTCCTCAGCATTGACCAACTCGGAAAGGGCAATGACGTAATGCGCAGTATATGCATCCCCGATGGTTCATCCGGTGACGGCGAGAAACCGGGAGTCTTGGCGTCCATGCGCTGGGTACCGGGTGTTAGGGGAACAGACATTGCTGTTTGGCGCACCAAGGCCACGGTTCTTTCTCGTGCAGCCAGCGAGGGAAACGAATGGTTGTCGCTCGGCGGCGAGCGCTGGCGTTATCGTTTCAGCACGGTTGAAGGCTGCGGCAAGCCGGGTATCTGCCTGGTCGCAGCGCGTTATGCCAATGAACCTGCCAATGCAGTGCCAGCTGACCGTTACTTGGCACTGGGCTCCGAGTCGTTCGCCAATCTTTATCTGCGCAACGGTCGCTACGTCGTGACGTACAGCGATGCGCGTGGAGTGGTGGTGCGTTCGACGCCAATCACGGTGCAAGAAGGCATGTTCGTTCCCTGACGGACCAGTATCTGGCGCGAAGCAGAGTTATCTCAGTACGCGAACTCGAGGAACACCGGGTCCACGCTGCCGCCCCAGGTACCGTGGAACAGCTCCAGCTTGCGTTCGGCCGGGGTCTGGTTGGCTTCGACGATCTCAAGCAGGGGTTCGAGGTAGATGCGTTCGTCGGCGCCGTTGCGGTTGAGCTTGCCGCGGCGCTTGAGGCCGTGGGCGGCGATTTTCAGCGTCTCGTGGGCCAGGTCGCGCATGGTGCCGCCGCGGAATGGCAGCTTCAGTGCCTGCCTTGGCACGCCGTCACGCAGGGCGTGGCGTTCCTCGCGGGTGAAATCCTTGACCAGGTCCCAGGCCGCATCCAGCGCCTCGTCGTCGTAGAGCAGGCCCACCCACAGCGCGGGCAGGGCGCACAGGCGGTTCCATGGGCCGCCGTCGGCGCCGCGCATCTCCAGGTACTGCTTGAGCCGCACCTCGGGAAAGGCGGTGGTGAGATGGTCCGCCCAGTCCTTCATGGTGGCCCTGGTGCCCGGCAAGGCAGGCAGCTCGCCGGCCATGAAGCGCTTGAAGTCCTGGCCGGAAAGGTCGACGTACCTGCCGTCCTGGTAGCTGAAGTACATCGGCACGCCGAGGATGTAGTCCACATAGCGCTCGTAGCCGAAGCCGTCCTCGAACACGAAGTCCAGCATGCCGGTGCGGTCGGGGTCGGTGTCGGTCCAGATGTGCGAGCGGTAGGACAGATAGCCGTTCGGCTTGCCGTCGGCGAACGGCGAGTCGGCGAACAGCGCGGTGGCGACCGGCTGCAGCGCGAGGCTGGTGCGGAACTTCTTCACCATGTCCGCTTCGCTGGAGAAATCCAGGTTTACCTGCACGGTGCAGGTGCGCGTCATCATGTCCAGGCCGAGCTGGCCGACCTTGGGCATGTACTCGCGCATGATCCGGTAGCGGCCCTTGGGCATCCACGGCATCTCGTCGCGGCGCCACTTGGGCTGGAAGCCCATGCCGAGGAAGCCGAGGCCGAGGCCGTCGGCGACCGAGCGCACTTCCTCCAGGTGGCTGTTCACCTCGCAACAGGTCTGGTGGATGGTCTCCAGCGGCGCGCCGGAGAGTTCCAACTGGCCGGCGGGTTCCAGCGTGATGTTGGCCTTGCCGCGCGTCAGCGCCACGGGCGTCTCGCCTTCGCGGGCGATTTCCCAGCCGTGCTGGGAGGCGATGCCTTCGAGCAGGGCGCGGATGCCGCGCTCGCCTTCGAAGGGCGGCGGCTTCAGGTCGTCGGTGCGGAAGCCGAACTTCTCGTGCTCGGTGCCGATGCGCCAGGCTTCGCGCGGCTTTTCGCCGGCGGCGAGGTAGTCGACGAGGTGCTGGCGACCCGCGATCGGGGTGCTCTTGACGGCACTGGGGATGGACACGGGCGCAACCTCGCTGGGTGAGGCATCGACTATGGAGGCGTCGCGCGGCCGCGAAAAGGGGTTGACGGAAAATTTTTGTACGAAACGGTACAGGTGGCGGTCTTCATGCCGCGCCAACCCGTCAGTGGATGGCGGCAGCGTGACAGGTCAGCCGCTGCACCAGCGCATCCGGCAGGTGCCGGCGGCGGCCGATGCTGGCCATCGTGGCACCGGGTTTGCGGATGAGGCGGTCTTCCGCACAGACGTCGTCGCCATGGTCGAGCAACTGGCTCACGATGGAGGCATTGCCATCGAGCATGGCTACCAGCAAGGCGCCACTGGCCGTGTCGGGCCGTTGGCGCGCCATGATGTCGGCATGGTGGCGCAGCAGCACGTCCAGGGTGGCCGTGTCGCCACACTGGACGGCGGATATCAGGGCGGGACCGACAGGATTCCCGTCGTTGCGCATGAGGCCGGCGGCCTTGAGTCCTTTCACTGCGCTGGGACCGAAGCGCGGATCGTGCGCCATGCTGTCCTCGGTCTGACGGGCGAAGCCGCTTTTGAGCGACGGCAGCCGCACTGTACCGTCCACTGCCGCACCGTCATCCAGCAGGCCATCGACCACCGCAGGCTGGTAGGCGTTGGCTGCGGTGATCATGGCGAGCTGACGCCAGTGCGCCTGCTCGGTCACGGGCAGCGCGGCCAAGCCCTGCCGTACCTGGGACAGCTTGCCATCGATGGCGTCGACCATCACTGCGGCCACGGCGGGTGGAGCCTCATAGAGGTCGTGCCGCCATAGTTCGCGGACCGTGGGCAGTGCCTGCCGGCAGATGGCAGTGCTGCTGGGCGCCGGCTCTGCAGCCATGACGGATTGCAGCGCGAAAAGCGCACAGGCGGTCAAGGCGAAACGAGCAAGCATTCCGTGTCTCCTCGCATCAGACGCTGCAAGCATGGAGTCAGCCGTGGACTTCGGCAAGCACAAAACGACAAGGCCGGCGCATGGCCGGCCTTGTCGCTGATGCTTGCGGAAGGGTGGCCCTCAGCGCTTCATCGAATTGAAGAACTCGTCGTTGGACTTGGTGTTCTTCATCTTGTCGAGCATGAACTCCATCGCGGCCAGCTCGTCCATCGGGTGCAGCAGCTTCCGCAGGATCCAGATCTTCGCCAGCATGTCCGGCTCGATCAGCAGGTCCTCGCGGCGGGTGCCGGAGCGGTTGATGTCGATCGCCGGGTAGACGCGCTTCTCGGAGATGCGGCGGGACAGGTGCACTTCCATGTTGCCGGTGCCCTTGAACTCCTCGTAGATCACCTCGTCCATCTTGCTGCCGGTATCGATCAGCGCGGTGGCGATGATGGTGAGGCTGCCGCCTTCCTCCACGTTGCGCGCGGCGCCGAAGAAGCGCTTGGGGCGCTGCAGCGCGTTGGCGTCCACGCCGCCGGTGAGCACCTTGCCGGAGCTGGGCACCACGGTGTTGTAGGCGCGGGCGAGGCGGGTGATCGAGTCGAGCAGGATCACCACGTCGCGCTTGTGCTCGACCAGGCGCTTGGCGCGCTCGATCACCATCTCGGCGACCTGTACGTGGCGCACGGCCGGTTCGTCGAAGGTGGAACTGATCACCTCGGCGCGCACGGTGCGGGCGATCTCGGTCACTTCCTCCGGGCGTTCGTCCACCAGCAGGATGATCAGGTGGGCGTCGGGGTGGTTGTACTGGATCGCCTGCGCGATGTTCTGCAGCATCATCGTCTTGCCGGACTTCGGCTGCGAGACGATCAGGCCGCGCTGGCCGCGGCCGATCGGCGCGACCAGGTCGAGGATGCGGCCGGTGATGTCCTCGCTCGAACCGTTGCCGCGCTCCAGCTTGAACGCCTTGCGCGGGAACAGCGGGGTGAGGTTCTCGAACAGCATCTTGTTCTTGGACGCCTCCGGCGGGTCGCCGTTGATGTCGTCCACGCGCAGCATCGCGAAGTAGCGCTCGCCCTCCTTGGGGTGGCGCACGCGTCCGGTGATGTAGTCGCCGGTGCGCAGGTTGAAGCGGCGGATCTGGCTGGGGCTGACGTAGATGTCGTCCGGGCCGGCCAGGTAGCTCTCGTCGGCCGAGCGCATGAAGCCGAAGCCGTCCTGCAGGATCTCCAGCACGCCCTCGGCCCAGATGCCGCCGCCGGAACGGGCGTGGGCCTTCAGGATCGAGAAGATCACGTCCTGGCGGCGCGCGCGCGCCACACCCTCGCGGATGCCCAGCGACTCGGCGAAGGCCAGCAGCTGCGGCGCCTTCATGCGCTTGAGTTCGGTGAGGTTGATCAGGCGGTCGTCGCTGCCCGGGTCGGCGTTGTCGTCGTCCACCGGCAGGCCGTGCGGGTTGTTGTAGCGTGGGTTGGGGTTGCCGCCACCGCCACCGCCACCGCCACCGCCACCTTGCTGGCGTTGCTGGTTGCGCTCGTGGCGGCGACGCCGGCCACGGCCTTCGCGCTCGCCGCGGTTGCCGTTGTTGTTGCCGTTGTTCTGGCCCTGTCCCTGGGGATTCTGCGACTGGCCGGGTTCGCGCGCCTCGGGTGCGGAAGCGCCGGACTCGCCCGCCGGCGCGACCGGCGCAGCCGTTGTCGGTGTGGGCGCCTCGAAGGCGGGGGCGGGCGGTGCGGCCGGGGCGGAACTGGTCTCGGCCGGTGCCTCGCCGGGGGCCGGCCTGGGGCC
>DATEKS010000196.1:0-3450 GCA_035277325.1 Rhodanobacter sp. | reverse complement strand
CAGGCGCGCGGGTGACCCTGGTGGCCGGCCCGGTGAGCCTGGCCACGCCGCCCGGCGTGGCCAGGCGCGTCGACGTGCGCAGCGCGGCGCAGATGCAGGCGGCGGTGCGCGATGCCTGTATGCAGGCACAGATCTACATCGGCGCGGCCGCGGTGGGCGACTACCGCCCGGCCGAAGTGGCGGAGCGCAAGCTGAAGAAACAGGCCGGCGCCGATCTGGTGCTGCAGCTGGCCGAGAATCCCGACATCCTCGGCAGCCTTTCCGCGCAGGCCGCGCATCCCTTCCTGGTAGGCTTCGCCGCCGAAACGCACGACGTGGCGCGTTACGCGCAGGACAAGCTGCAGCGCAAGGGCCTGGACATGATCGCGGCGAACCGTGTCGGCGACGGGCTGGGCTTCGAGACCGCCGACAACGCGCTGGACGTGTACTGGGCCGACGGCATGCTGGCGCTGGCGCGTGCCGGCAAGGCCGAGCTGGCGCGACAGCTGGTCGCCTGCGTGTCCGAGCGTTATCGCACGGTGCGCGGGTGAGCGCGGCGATGCTGGACGTCGAACTGAAGATTCTCGACCCGCGCCTGGGCGGCAGCATCCCGCTGCCCGAGCCGGCCACCGCCGGCAGCGCCGGCATGGACCTGCGCGCCGCGCTCGATGCGCCGCTCACGCTGGCGCCCGGCGACAGCGCCCTGGTGCCCAGCGGCATCGCCCTCCACATCGGCGACCCGGGCTGGTGCGCGCTGATCGTGCCGCGCTCCGGGCTGGGCCACAGGCAGGGCCTGGTGATGGGCAACCTGGTCGGCGTGATCGACGCCGACTATCAGGGCCCGCTGATGATTTCCTGCTGGAACCGCGGCCGCGAGCCGGTCACCATCGGCGTGGGCGACCGCATCGCCCAGTTGCTGCTGGTGCCGGTGGCGCAGGCGCGGCTGCGCGTCGTGGAGGAGTTCGCGCCCAGCGTGCGCGGCGCCGGCGGGTTCGGTTCGACGGGCATCAGGTGATTCCGGTGGCGCACGGGGCGGGCCTGGCGCGGCGGATACCTGCGGGGACAGGACATGGCGATGAGTGACGCAAACGGGACGCGCTGGCGCACGCAACCGGACTGGCGGCGGCTGTGGCCGCTGGCGCTGGGCACCTTGCTGCTGCTGCTCGGCGCGTTCTGTGCCTGGCAGACCTGGCTGATCGCGGACGAGGGCAACGCAGCGGCACGCGTGCAGCAGGCACGCGACGAGGTGGTGCAGCGTCTGGCGCAGACGGTGGTGGCCCAGCGCGCCACGGTGGAACAGGCGGTGGCCTCGCTGGATCCGGCCACGTTGCAGGGCGATCGCGCCGCGCTGCTGGCGGCGCTGCACGCGAAGCTGCCGCAGGCGCGCCAGCTGGACGTCTACGACGGCAGCCTCGACGAGGTGTTGCACGCGAATTTCCACGAGTTCGGCTACGCCAAGGCGGCACAACTGATGGCCGCGCAGACCGACGACGGCCTGCCGCCGGTGCAGAGCGTGATGCACGGCGTGGGCGATCGCCGGCTGAGTGTGGTGTTGCCGCTGGGTTCGCCGCAGCAGGCGCGGGCCTGGCTGTGGGTGGAGCTGCCGTTTGCGCCGATCCGACAGGCTTTCGACGCGGTGTCGCCCGCGGGTGGCCGGCTGGATCTGCGCCAGGGCGACACCAGCGCCGACATGCGCATCCTTTCGCACGGCAGCGCCGGCGCCGAGGTGGGGCCCGTCGCCAAGCTGGTGCCGGGCAGCACGTTCAGCGTAGCCGTGGCCCTGCCGATGGCCTTCATCGTGCTGCCGCGCGCTTGGCCGTTGACCGCGCTGCTGGCGCTGGCCGGGCTCGGTGCGGGGCTGTACCTGCTGTGGTGGCGGTTGCGGCGGCGCGAGCTGCCGATCGCCGAGCAAGACATCGACATCGAGGAGTTCAAGTTGTCCCAGCAAGCCGCCCGCCAGTCCGCACCGCCTACGCCGGTACTCGCCAAGCTCGCTGCCGCGCCGGCGCCCGCACCCGCGGCGAGGCCCGCAGCGACGATCGCGGTCGACCCGTCGATCTTCCGCGCCTACGACATCCGCGGCGTAGTGGGCAGGACGCTGGACGCCGGCGTGGCGCGCCTGCTCGGCCAGTCCATCGGCACGCTGATGCGCGAACAGGCGCTTACAGAGATCGTGGTGGGCCGCGACGGCCGCCTGTCCGGACCGGAACTGGCCGGTGCACTGGCCGACGGCCTGCGGGCCGCCGGCGTCGACGTGATCGACCTCGGCGCGGTGCCCACGCCGGTGGTGTATTTCGCCACCTGGCACTACAACACCGGCTGCGGCGTGGCGGTGACCGGCAGCCACAACCCGCCCGACTACAACGGCTTCAAGATCGTGATCGGCGGCCAGACGCTGTCCGAGGGCGCGATCCAGGACCTGTACCGGCGCATCGCCGAGAATGCGTTGGAGCAGGGTGGCGCAGGCAGCCTGCGCCAGGTCGACGTGCTGCCCGACTATCTGGAGCGCATCGTCTCCGACGTGCAGGCCGAACGCCGGCTCAAGGTGGTGGTGGACTGCGGCAACGGCATCCCCGGCGCGGTGGCGCCGCAGGTGCTCACCGGCATCGGCTGCGAGGTGGTGCCGCTGTACTGCGAGGTGGATGGCACGTTCCCGAACCACCATCCCGACCCTTCCGATCCGCACAACCTCGAGGATCTGGTCCTCGCGGTGAAGCAGACCGGCGCCGACCTCGGCGTGGCCTTCGACGGCGACGGCGACCGCCTCGGCGTGGTGACGAAGGCGGGCGAGATCATCTTCCCGGACCGCCTGCTGATGCTGTTCGCGCGCGACGTGCTGGCGCGCCAGCCGGGCGCCACCATCATCTACGACGTGAAGTGCACCGGGCACCTCAAGGGCCAGATCCTCGAGGCCGGCGGCAGCCCGCTGATGTGGCGCACCGGCCACTCGCTGATCAAGGGCAAGATGCGCGAGACCGGCGCGGAACTGGCCGGCGAGATGAGCGGGCACTTCTTCTTCAAGGAACGCTGGTACGGCTTCGACGACGGCATCTATGCCGGCGCGCGGCTGATGGAGATCCTCGCCGGCGACCTGGAGGAGCGCACGCCGGAGGAGATCTTCGCCACCCTGCCCAAGGGCGTTTCCACGCCGGAGCTGAAGATCGAGCTGGCCGAGGGCGAGCACTACCGCTTCATGGAGCGCTTCCGTGCCAAGGCGAACTTCGGCGACGCCACCCTGATCACCATCGACGGCGTGCGCGCCGACTGGCCGGACGGCTGGGGTCTGGTGCGCGCCTCGAACACCACGCCGGTGCTGGTGCTGCGCTTCGACGCGGACAACCCGGCGGCGCTCAAGCGCGTCCAGCAGACGTTCCGCGAGCAATTGTTCGCCGTCGACCCGACGCTGAAGCTGCCATTCTGATCAAACGCGAAGGCCCGGCATGACCGGGCCTTCGCGTCGTCGGGATCAGG
>DATEKS010000195.1:0-7156 GCA_035277325.1 Rhodanobacter sp. | reverse complement strand
CTAGCGGCACAAGCTGAATCGCCGCATGCCACGCCGATCGGCATGCGGTATCCGCCTGCCGGCGGCTCGGTTACCTTGGCGGCACCATCACGGACATGGAAGGGCTGTCATGCACACTGCGTTGAAGATCGTGCTGGCCGTCGGCGTGTTGCCGCTCGCCACGGGGTTCGCCGCGCGCGACGCGCAGGCCCAGCGCTACAGCGACCGCGGCCAGCAGCAGGTCTATTGCGCCAGCAACGACAGCCGCGGCACGCGCTGCCAGATGCCGTGGCGCGATTCGGTGCTCGCCCAGCAGATGTCCCAGGCAGCCTGCATCGAGGGCCGGACCTGGGGCAGCGACCGCTACAGCGTCTGGGTCAAGAGCGGCTGTCGCGGCAACTTCGCCAATGCGCGGGGTTATGGCCGCCCCGGCTACGGCGGTGATCGCGGCGGCCAGGAGGTCTACTGCGCCAGCAACGACAATCGCGGCGCGCGCTGCCAGATGCCGTGGCGCTACTCGGTGCTGTCGCGGCAGATGTCCGACGCGGCCTGCATCGAGGGCCGCACCTGGGGCAGCGATCCCTACAGCGTGTGGGTGAAGGGCGGTTGCCGTGGTCAGTTCCGCGACGCTCGCGGCGACCGGCCGCGCTGGTAATCCTGCCGTCGTCGTCTCCGGCGCGCGTCGGCTGCTGGCGCGGCCGAGATGCTAATATTCCGGGCCTTTCTTCCCGTTTCCCTGGGGCCACGGCCCGGAGTTCCAAGCTCATGCGCACGCATTACTGCGGCCTCATCGACGAGTCGCTGCTCGGCCAGACCGTCACCCTGTGCGGCTGGGTCAACAAGATCCGCCTGCAAGCCCACGTGGCCTTCGTCGACCTGCGCGACCACGAGGGCCTGGCGCAGGTGGTGGTGGAGCGCGAGAACGCCGATGCCTTCGCCGTGGCCGGCGAGCTGGGCTACGAGTACTGCGTGCGCGTCACCGGCACGCTGCGCAAGCGCCTGTCGGTGAACGACAAGCTGCGCACCGGCACGGTGGAAGTGCTGGCGGACAAGGTGGAGATCCTCAACGCCGCGAAGGACTTGCCGTTCGCGCTGCACGAGAATCCCAACGAGGACATGCGGATGACCTACCGCTACCTCGACCTGCGCCGCCCCGAGATGCAGGCGATGATGCGCAAGCGCATCAAGCTGGTGCAGGCGCTGCGCCGTTATCTGGACACGCGCGGCTTCCAGGACATCGAGACGCCGATCCTCACCAAGGCCACGCCGGAAGGCGCGCGCGACTACCTGGTGCCCAGCCGCGTGCATCCGGGCCAGTTCTACGCGCTGCCGCAGTCGCCGCAGCTGTTCAAGCAGATCCTGATGATGGCGGGCTTCGATCGCTACTACCAGATCGCGCGCTGCTTCCGCGACGAGGATCTGCGCGCCGACCGCCAGCCCGAGTTCACCCAGCTCGACCTGGAATTCGCCTTCGTCGAAGAGAAGGACGTGCAGGACTTCGTGGAGGCGATGATCCGCCACGTGTTCAAGGAAGTGCAGGGCGTGGAGTTGGCCCAGCCCTTTCCGCGCATGACCTGGGTCGAGGCGATGCGCCGCTACGGCTCCGACAAGCCCGACCTGCGCATCGCGCTGGAGTTGGCGGACGTGGCCGACGCGCTGAAGCACGTCGAGTTCAAGGTATTCGCCGAGCCGGCGAATGACCCGGCCGGCCGCGTGGCCGCGCTGCGCGTGCCGGGCGGCGCGGCGCTCTCGCGCAAGGAGATCGACGGCCTCACCGAGTACGTCGCCAAGTACGGCGCCAAGGGCCTGGCCTGGATCAAGGTCGAGGACCTCGCCAAGGGCCGCGAAGGCATCAACTCGCCGGTGGCGAAGTTCCTGGACGATGCGGCGCTGGACGCCGTGCTGAAGGCCACCGAGGCGGCTTCGGGCGACATCGTGTTCGTGGGCGCGGGCAAGTGGAAGGCCGTCACCGACTTCATGGGCGCGCTGCGCCTCAAGGTCGGCAAGGATCGCGGCCTGGTCGACGAGAGCTGGCAGCCGTTGTGGGTCACCGACTTCCCGATGTTCGAGTACGACGAGGAGGAGCAGCGCTACGTGGCCCTGCACCACCCGTTCACCGCGCCGAAGATCGACGACATCGCCGACCTGCGCAGCCACGCCGCCACCGCGGTGAGCCGCGGCTACGACATGGTGCTCAACGGCAACGAGATCGGCGGCGGCTCGATCCGCATCCATCGCCCCGAGATGCAGAGCGCGGTGTTCGAGCTGCTCGGCATCGGCGCGGAGGAGGCGGAGATGAAGTTCGGCTTCCTGCTCAAGGCGCTGAAGTTCGGCGCACCGCCGCACGGCGGCCTGGCCTTCGGTATCGACCGCATCGCGGCGCTGATGGCCGGCACCGAGTCGATCCGCGACGTGATCGCCTTCCCCAAGACCACCAGCGCGCAGGACCTGATGACCGACGCGCCCTCGATGGTTTCCGAGCCGCAGCTCAAGGAACTGCACGTGCGCGTCGCCGCGGCGGACAAGCTGCACGGTTGATCCGTCGCCGACCAGGAGTGGCCGATTCTGTGACGGGCGGGTTGGCGCCATCGTGCGAACCCGCCTACCGTTCCTGCCAGGGTTTTCAGGCACTACCGCGCATGAGCGAACACGTCATCCTGCTGCACGGCCTGTGGATGCGCGGCTTCGCGCTGGGCATGCTGCATCGTCGGCTGATCGCCGACGGCTACCGCGTGCACCGCTTCGACTACCTCAGCGTGGCCTCTTCGCAGCAGCGCATCCTCGCGCGGCTGCAGGCGCGGATGGGCGAGTACGCGCCCGATGCGGTGCACCTGGTGGGCCACAGCCTGGGCGGCCTGCTGGCGTTGCGCGCCTGCCTCGATGCGACGACGCTGCCGCCGGGACGGGTGGTCTGCCTCGGTTCGCCGCTCAAGGGCAGTGCGGCGGCGCGCGCCTTCGCCGCCTGGGGGCGCGGCGGCGAGGTGCTGCTGGGACACAACCGCAGCCTGCTGGAACAGGGTTTCGAGCGCTGGGACGGCCAGCGCGAGGTGGGCGTGATTGCCGGCCGCCTGCCGCTGGGCCTGGGCGCGATGCTGGGCCAGCTGGCCGGCGAGCACGACGGCACGGTGGCGGTGGAGGAAACCCGGCTGCCCGGCGTGGCCGGCCATTGCGTGGTGGAGGCCAACCACACCGGCCTGCTGTTCTCGCAGGAGGTGGCGCGCCTGACGACCGCGTTTCTGCGCCAGGGGCGCTTCGAGCCGGCGGCGGACTGACGTCGCGCACTGTCGGATAGTGGCAAGACATGCGGTAAAATCGCCCGCTTGTCCATTTTGAACCGAGTCCGGGTACCGCCATGGGTAGAGGTCCGTCCATCGAAGGCCGCAAGAATGCCGAGGACGCCAAGCGCGCCAAGGTGTTCACCAAGCTGATCCGCGAGATCACCGTCGCCACCCGCGCCGGCGTGGCCGATCCCGCCAGCAATCCGCGCCTGCGCGCCGCGGTGGACAAGGCGCTGGCCGCCAACATGACCAAGGACACCATCGAGCGCGCGATCAAGCGCGGCTCGGGTGCCGACGGCGCCGGCGAGGAGATGCGCTACGAAGGCTACGGCCCCGGCGGCATCGCGCTGATCATCGACTGCTTCACCGACAACCCGGTGCGCACCGTGGCCGACGTGCGCCACGCGCTGACCAAGCACGGCGGCAACCTCGGCACCTCGGGCTCGGTGGCGTTCCAGTTCACCCGCTGCGGCGAGCTGGCCTTCGCCACCGGCGGCGATGCGGCGAAGGAGGAGAAGGTGCTGGAGGCGGCACTGGAAGCCGGCGCCGACGACGTGGTCAACGAGGGCGGCGAGAGCACCGTGCTGTGCGCGCCGGAGAACTTCGAGGCGGTGCAGCAGGCGCTGATCGCGGCCGGCCTCAATGCCGAGCACGCCGGCGTGGGCATGCGCCCGAACAACCGCGTGGCGGTGAGCGGCGAGGCGCTGGAAGCGCTCACCGCGATGCTCGACAGGCTCGACGGGCTGGACGACGTGAGCGAGGTGTACCACAACGCCTTGCTGCCGGCCGAGGCGGGCGCGTAAGCGGCAACGCGCCGCGCGCCGCCTGCACCTCGTGATGGCCCGCATCCTCGGCATCGACCCGGGCAGCCAGCGTACCGGCGTGGGCATCATCGACGTCGATGCCGCCGGCAAGCTCGTGCACGTGTTCCATGGCGCGCTGGCGGTGGCCGGCGAGGCCAGCTTCCCGCTGCGCCTGAAACGCATTTTTGACGAGCTGAATGACATCATCGCCGCCCATCGTCCGGACGAGTGCGGTATCGAGCGCGTGTTCATGGCACGCAACGCCGACTCGGCATTGAAGCTGGGACAGGCGAGGGGTGCCGCGATCTGCGCGGTGGTGAGCCGGGGAATCGCGGTGCACGAATATGCGGCGACGGAAGTGAAGCAGGCGGTGGTCGGCACGGGCCGCGGCGACAAGGCCCAGGTGCAGCACATGGTCGGCATCCTGCTCGGGCTGAAGGGTCCGATCCAGGCCGATGCCGCCGACGCGCTGGCGATTGCGGTGGCGCATGCGCACACTCGCGCCAGCCTGCAGCGCGTGGGCATTCCGCGCACGGCCTGGAGGCGGCGCTGATGATCGGTCGCCTGCGCGGGACGCTGGTGTCGAAGCAGCCGCCATGGCTGCTGGTGGAAGTGGGCGGTGTCGGCTACGAGCTGGAGGCGCCGATGTCCACCATCTACGACCTGCCGGGGCTGGGCAAGGAAGTGGTCCTGCTCACCCATTACGCACAGAAGGAAGACAGCGTGGCGCTATACGGCTTCCTGCAGGAAGCCGAGCGCGCGCTGTTCCGCAACCTGCAGAAGGTCTCCGGGATCGGCGCGAAGATCGCGCTGGCGGTGCTGTCCGGCGTGTCGACGAACGACTTCGCGCGACTGGTGCATGCCGGCGACGTGGTGGCGCTGACCAAGATCCCCGGCATCGGCAAGAAGACCGCCGAGCGCATCGTGGTGGAACTGCGCGACCGCGTGGACGGCATGGCCACAAGCCTGCCGGGTGCCGCGCCGGCTGGCGCGCCGCTCGATGCGGCCGGCGAAGCCACCGTGGCGCTGCAGCAACTGGGCTACAAGCCCGCCGAAGTCACCCGGCTGGTGCAGAAGGTCGCCGCCGATGGCGACAGTGCCGAAGCCATCATCCGCAAGGCGCTGCGCGCCGCGCTGGGGAGTTGAGCCAAGTGAATCCTACCGTTGCCAGCGGCGATGCCGCTGCCGAAACCAAGCGGCGCCTTGCCGCCTTGGCCGTGGGGGCCATCGGCGTGGTGTACGGCGACATCGGCACCAGTCCGCTGTACACCTTGTCGACCACGCTGAGCCACGATGGCCTTCGCCCCACGCCGGCCAGCGTCTACGGTGTGCTGTCGCTGATCTTCTGGGCGCAGATCCTGGTGGTGTCGCTGAAGTACGTGGTGTTCATCATGCGCGCCGACAACAAGGGCGAGGGCGGCATCATGGCGTTGATGGCGCTGGCGCAGCGCTGCGTGCGCGAGCAGCCGAAGCTGCGCTGGGTGCTGGTGACCCTCGGCATCTTCGGCGCGGCGTTGTTCTACGGCGACGGCGTGATCACGCCCGCGGTCACCACGCTGGGCGCAGTGGAGGGCCTGAAGGTGATTGCGCCGGAATTGGGCAAGTGGGTGGTGCCGATCACTGTGGCGGTGATGATCCTGCTGTTCCTGCTGCAGCGGCACGGCACCGACCGGGTGGGCAAGCTGTTCGGTCCGGTGATGATGATCTGGTTCGTGGTGATTGCGCTGCTTGGCGTGAACATGATCGTGCGCCATCCGCAGGTGCTGCTGGCGATCAATCCCTGGTACGGAGTGAAGTTCTTCTTCAGCCACGGGCTGCAGGCCTTTATCGCGCTGGGTGGCGTGGTGCTGGCGGTGACCGGCACCGAGGCGCTGTACGCGGACATGGGGCACTTCGGCAAGAAACCCATACGCGTGGCCTGGTTCGGTTTCGTGCTGCCGGCGCTGGTGCTGAACTACTTCGGCCAGGGCGCGCTGCTGCTGATGCATCCGGAGGCAGTTGACAACCCGTTCTACAAGCTGGTGCCGTCGGCCCTGCTGTACCCGATGATCGCGCTGGCCACCGCCGCTGCGGTGATCGCCTCGCAGGCGGTGATCTCGGGTGCGTTCTCGATGACCCGCGAGGCGATGTCCCTCGGCTACTCGATGCGCATGCCGGTGGTGCACACTTCGCGCGAGATGTCCGGGCAGATCTTCGTGCCCTGGGTCAACTATTTCCTGCTGATCATGGTGCTGTTTGCGGTGCTGCATTTCGGCAGTTCCGAGCGCCTGAGCGCGGCCTACGGTATCGCGGTGACCGGCACCATGAGCATCACCACGGTGCTGGCGTTGATCGTGGCGCGCAGGCAGTGGGGCTGGAAGCTGCCGGTGGTGATCGCGGCGGGCGTGCTGTTCCTGGTGATCGACCTGTCGTTCTTCAGCGCGAACCTGATCAAGGTCGAGTACGGCGGCTGGTTCCCGCTGGTGCTGGGCGTGGCGGTGTTCACCTGGATGACCACCTGGCGCCGCGGCCGCGAACTGGTGGTGCGCGAGATCAAGCAGGGCGGTCTGGCGCTGGCTCCGTTCATCGAGGCGATGCGCGAACATTCGCCGCTGCGCGTGCCGGGCACCGCGGTGTTCCTCACGGCGAACCAGCACGCGGTGCCGCATGCGCTGCTGCACAACCTCAAGCACAACAAGGTCCTGCATGAGCGCAACGTGCTGCTGACGGTGGAGATGCTGGAGTCGCCGGTGGCCGACACCGACGAGCGCATTCACATCGACGCGATGGGCGACGAGTTCTACGGCATCGCGTTGCGTTTCGGCTTCGCCGAGGATCCGAATGTGCCGCTGGCGTTGTCGCAGTGCGCCCGCGCGGGCCTGCCGTTCGACATGATGGACACCACCTTCTTCCTGTCGCGCGAGAACATCGTGGCCGACAAGCGCCGCCCCGGCATGGCGCTGTGGCGCGACAAGCTGTTCGCGTTCATGGCGCGCAATGCGCTGCCGGCCACGGCGTACTTCCAGATCCCGGGCAATCGCCTGATCGAACTCGGGGCGCAGGTGGAGATCTAGCGGCCCAGGGATGGGCCGCACGTCAGCCGATCACGGAGTGATC
>DATEKS010000194.1:0-6862 GCA_035277325.1 Rhodanobacter sp. | reverse complement strand
CCCGATCATCGCGATCGGCGCCTCCACCGGCGGTACCGAGGCGGTGCGCGTGGTGCTGGAGGCGATGCCGCCGGACGCGCCGCCGATCCTGGTGACCCAGCACATCCCGGCCGCCTTCAGCGGGCCGTTCGCCGCGCGCATGGACCGCTGCTCGGCGATGCGCGTGTGCGAGGCGCGCGACGGCCAGCCGATCCAGCCCGGCCACGCCTACATCGCGCCCGGCAGCCACCACCTGCTGGTGATGTGGGACGGTGCGAAGTACGTCTGCCGGCTGCACGAGGGGCCGCCGGTGAACCGGCACCGTCCCAGCGTCGACGTGCTGTTCCGTTCGCTGGCGGCCAGCGCCGGCGCCGCCACCATCGCCGCCCTGCTCACCGGCATGGGCGACGACGGCGCGCGCGGCCTGCTCGAACTGCGCCAGGCCGGCGCCGCCACCCTGGTGCAGGACGAGGCCAGCTCGGTGGTGTGGGGCATGCCCGGTGCCGCCTGGAAGCTCGGTGCCGCGGCGGAGATGTTGCCGGTCGACCACATTGCCGCACGGTTACTCGCGCTGGCACGCCACACCCAAATCGGCGCCGCCTGCGCCTGACCACGGATAACGGACCATGTCACTCACTCCATCCCTCATGTTCCGACGCCCGCTGGCCGGCTGGGCTGCCAGCGCCGTGGCCCTGTTGCTGGCGCTGCTGTGGCATCCGGCCTGGCTGGCGCCGCTGCTGCTGCTTGCCCTCACGGCGGCGTGGGCTTTCGCCACGCGCGCCGCGCCGCCGGCCGAACCCGTCGCCGCCGTGCCCGCGAGCAGCGAGCCGGTGCGCGCGGCGCTGGAGGACGTGCGTAGCGCACTGGTCGATGAGTTGGGCCACGCCACCCGCGAGCTGCACCAAGGCCTGGACCTGCTGCGCGACGCCGTGTCCGAGCTGGGCGGCGGCTTCGACGGGCTGTCCAGCAAGACCGCGCTGCAGCAGTCGCTGCTCAAGCAGATCATCGACGTGCAGGACGGCGGCGTCTCCGTGCAGGACTTCGCCGCGCGCACCGGCGACCTGCTGGAGCACTTCGTGGGCATGATCGTGCAGATGTCGCGCGAAAGCCTGCGCATCGTCTACCGCATCGACGGCATGGCGAAGGAGATGGACGCGGTATTCGGCCTGCTGCGCAACGTCAACACCATCGCCGAGGAAACCAACCTGCTGGCGCTCAACGCCGCGATCGAGGCGGCGCGCGCGGGCGAGTCCGGCCGCGGCTTCGCGGTGGTGGCCGGCGAGATCCGCAACCTGGCCAGCAATTCCAACCAGCTCAACGAGCGCATCGGTGGCCACGTCGAGCGCGCCCGCACGGCGATGGAGCAGCTGCGCGGCCTGATCGGCGCGATGGCCTCGCAGGACCTCAACGTGGCGCTGTCGGCCAAGGGCGGCATCGACGCGATGACTGCCCACGTCACCGAGAGCGACGCGCGCAGCAGCAAGGTGGCCGACCAGGTGGTCGAGATCAGCCGCGGCCTCGGCAGCGACGTTTCCACCACCGTGCGCTCGCTGCAGTTCGAGGACATCCTGCGCCAGCTGATCACGCAGACCCGCACCCGGCTCACCGAGCTGCAGGACGTCACCACCGAATGCACCCGCGACATCGAAGAGCTGGCCTGCACCGCGCTGGAGGCCGACGCGCTGGCCGAGCGCTCGCAGCGCGTGCGCAGCCGCCTGGCGATCCAGCGCGAGAAGGCGCGCCTGCGCTCGCGCGGCCCGGCGCTGCAGAACTCGATGGACGCCGGCGAGATCGAACTCTTCTGACCTTACGAGCCTGGAAAGTGCTCCTGCGCTTTCCCGGCTCGCTCAAGTCCGGTACGTGCCCGGGCTTGGCTCCGACAAATCAAGCACGTTGTGCTTGATTTGCGTGCGATCCATCCATGGATCGCAGTTCTGACCAGGAAACGCCTCGATGAGCATGATCGTCCACCACGACCCCGAACTCGATTGCCTCACGCTGCAGCTGGGCGAGCGCTTCGACTTCAGCATCCACCGCGACTTCCACGACGCCTGCCTCGGCGACGGCAAGCCCGCGCGCAGCTACGTGATCGACCTGGGCGAGGTCGCCGGCATGGACAGCTCGGCGCTGGGCATGCTGCTGCTGCTGCGCGAGCACGCCGGTGCCGACCGTGCCGACATCCGCATCGTCAACGCCTCCGGCGAGCTGCGCAGCACCCTGCGCGTGGCCGGTTTCGACAAGCTGTTCGTGCTGCACTGACGACCGCCTGCCGGCCCTGTCGGGGATGGTTGGCGAAACCTCGAACCTGCCGGCGTTGGCGACCGTCGGTTGCACGACTGGAAGTGTCCGCGGGCAGCGCTGCTTTCAGTGGGCTTCAGATATCAACCTCGCCGGGCACGCAAACGCGAAAGGCTCCCGAGGGAGCCTTTCGCGTTTCTGCCCATGTGGCCGCCTACCAGGTGCGCACGTCCACCACGCTGGCCGTGAAGGATTCCATGCCGGGCTGGAAGCGGAACATGCGGCCCAGGTCGAAGTCGACCTTGTCGCCGGGCGCGATGTTGGAGGTGCCGGCCGGCCACGCCTGCTTGCTCTGGATCACCTTGCCCGAGGCGTCCTTGATCTCGACGCGGATCTGCGCGGCAGCGGCGCTGGCGCAATGGTTGGCCAGCTCGCCACGCAAGGCGATCCGTGTCGACATGCCGGTGTTGTTGAGTGCCGGCTTGAAATCCTGGATCGCGAAGTCCTGCGCGGAGCAGGCGGCGTGGGCGGCCAGCGGAGCCAGCAACAGGGCGGTGGAAACCAGCAGCATCTTCATGAGCTTCAATCCCCCACTTGAGCGCGGTTGCGCGCGTATCCGGGGTATCGGCCACGGGAGGAGGGACTTGAGCCGTGCGGCTTGAACAGACGGCCAGTCTGCCCTGCGCCACGCGACACACCCGGCGAGCCTTCTGGACGTCATGCCGGGTACGTGGAATAGATCAGAGCGTCCCTAAAGCTCCGGGCCGTGCGGTCGATATCGGAGGCGTCCGCTTGCATCCGCATCGCGGTTCCCTCCCCATCGCTTCCGGAGATCCCATGAAAGCCCTCGTTGCTGCCGCTGTCCTGCTGCTGGCCCCGCTGGCCGCCCACGCCGCCTGCTCCGCGCAGGACTTCGCCATCAAGGATTTCAAGCCCGCCGCGGCCGGCGCCCGCCTCAGCCTGCGCGGCGAGCTGGTCAACAACTGCAGCGCCGCTTCGGCCGCGCAGATCCGCGTCGAGATCAAGGACGCCTCGGGCAATGTGGTGCAGAGCAAGCAGGCATGGCCTGCCGGTACCTCCAACATCGCGCCCGGCGATACGGTGAACTTCGACCTGGGCCGCATGTTCCGCATGCAGCCGGACATGAGCAGCTTCACGGCCAGCGTGGTGGACGTGCGCACCTGGTAAGCGGCGGAGTCCCGCCATCGCGATGACCGGCGGCACGGCGCTCACGCCGTGCCGCTGCCTTCGTTGTTAATCTTCGTGCGACCTTCCGTGCACGAGGTGTCCCGTGGCGAAGCGATACATCCTGGCGTTGGACCAGGGCACCACCAGCACGCGGGCGATGCTGGTCGACGCGGCCGGCCGCGTGGCGGGCATGGCTCAGCGCGAGTTCGCGCAGATCTATCCGCAACCGGGCTGGGTGGAGCACGACCCGCGCGAGATCCTCGCCAGCGTGCTGGTGACGGTGACCGAGCTGCTGACGCGCAGCCAGGTCGAGCCGGCCGAGCTGGCCGGCATCGGCATCACCAACCAGCGCGAGACCACCGTGGTGTGGGACCGCCGCAGCGGTCAGCCGGTGCACAACGCGGTCGTGTGGCAGTCGCGGCAGAGCATGGCGATCTGCGAGCGGCTGCGGGCGGATGGCGGTGAGCCGCTTGTGCGCGCGAAGACCGGCCTGCTGATCGACGCGTATTTCTCCGCCAGCAAGATCCGCTGGATCCTCGACCACGTCGAGGGCGCGCAGGCACGCGCCGAGCGCGGTGAACTCCTGTTCGGCACGATCGAGAGCTGGCTGGTGTGGAACCTCAGCGGCGGCCGCCTGCACGTCACCGACGCCAGCAATGCCGCACGCACCCTGCTGTACGACATCCATCGCCGCGACTGGGACGACGACCTGCTGCGCCTGTTCGGCGTGCCGCGCGCGATGCTGCCCGAGGTGCGCTCGTGCAGCGAACACTACGGCGACACCGACCCCGCGCGTTTCCTAGGCGCCGCGGTACCGATCGGTGGCCTCGCCGGCGACCAGCAGGCGGCGCTGTTCGGCCAGGCCTGCTTCGAGCCGGGCATGGCGAAGAACACCTACGGCACCGGCTGCTTCATGCTGATGCACACCGGCGCGCAGGCGGTGCCGTCGCGCCACGGCCTGCTCACCACGATCGCCTGGGACATCGGCGGCAAGGTCGAATACGCGCTGGAAGGCAGCATCTTCGTCGCTGGCGCGGTGGTGCAGTGGCTGCGCGACGGCCTGCGCATGCTGGAGCGCGCGCACGACTCGCAGGCGCTGGCCGAAAGCGTGCCCTCCAGCGACGGCGTCTACCTGGTGCCGGCCTTCGTGGGGCTGGGCGCGCCGTACTGGCGCAGCGAGGTGCGCGGCGCGATGTTCGGCCTCACCCGCGGCACCCGCCGCGAACACCTGGTGCGCGCGGCGCTGGAGGCGATGGCCTACCAGTCGCGCGACGTGCTGGCGGCGATGGAGGCGGATGCGGGCATTCCGCTGAAGGAGCTGCGCTGCGACGGCGGCGCGATCGCCAACGACTTCATCGCGCAGTTCCAGAGCGACCTGCTGGACGTGCCGCTGCTGCGTCCACGGGTGCAGGAGACCACGGCGCTGGGTGCGGCCTACCTGGCCGGGCTGGCACTGGGCTTCTGGGAGAGTCGCGAGCAGCTGGCGCAGCTGTGGCAGGTGGAGCGCCGCTTCGAGCCGCGCATGCCCGCGCCGCAGCGCGAGCGCCTGTATCGCGGCTGGCAGGCGGCGGTGGAGGCCGCCTGCGCGTTCACGCCGGGTTGAAAGCGTACGGTCAGTCCAGCGAATAGCCGAACTGTTCCTTGAACGCGGCCGCGAACTGCGCGTAGTCGAAGCGCTGGTTCTGCGTGCCGGGGTGCTCGACCTTGAGCGCGCCCATCAGCGAGGCCATGCGGCCCACGGTGGGCCAGTCCTTGCCGCGCATGATGCCGAAGATCAGACCGGCGCGGTACGCGTCGCCGCAGCCGGTGGGGTCGACGATCTGGCGCTCGTGCGCCGGCGGGATCTCGTGCGTGGTGCCGCCGGCGTGGATCAGCGAGCCGCGCGGCCCCAGCGTGACCACGTAGGCCTGCACGCGGCTGGCGATGTCCCCGGCGCTCCAGCCGGTGCGTGTCTGCAGCAGCTGCGACTCGTAGTCGTTGACGATCACGTAGGTGGACTTTTCGATCATCGCGCGGAACTCGTCGCCGCTGAACAGCGGCATCGCCTGGCCCGGGTCGAAGATGAAGGGCACGCCGCGCGCGGCGAACTCGTCCACGTGCTGCAGCATCGCCTCGCGACCATCGGGGGCCACGATGCCGATGTCGATGTCGGGGATCTCGCGCACGTGGTTGTCGTGCGCGCTGGACATCGCGCCGGGATGGAAGGCGGTGATCTGGTTGTTGTCGAGGTCCGTGGTGATGAAGCACTGCGGGGTGAACTGGTCGTCGAACACGCGCACGCGGTCGAGCCGGATGCCGCACTTCTCCAGGTGCGCGCGGTAGGGCGCGAAGTCCTGGCCCACCGCGGCCACCGGCAGCGGGTCGCCGCCGAGCAGCTTGAGGTTGTAGGCGATGTTGCCGGCGCAACCGCCGAACTCGCGGCGCATCCGCGGCACCAGGAAGGACACATTCAGGATGTGCATCTGGTCGGGCAGGATGTGGTTCTTGAACTGGTCCTGGAACACCATGATGGTGTCATAGGCCAGCGATCCGCAGATGACGGCAGACATGGTTGCGTGAGTGCCCCGGGCTGTAGGAACGCCGCGCGTCGCGGCTGACCGGACCGGATCCTGCGGACCCGGCCAAAGGCCCGCATCCTATCGTGAACGGACGTTCATGGCGAATCCATGGCGGCTGCGTGGCGCACGGATGGAAGCGCCGGGATGTGCGGCAAACCGCATCGCACAAGGCTTTCTTAACGTCTTTCCGGTTGCGCGCGCGGGGCACGCTGACTAGACTGGCGAGCTTATTTTTTACTCAGGCCGGCGCGCGGCGGACCCATGTTCAAGAAGTTTCGCGGCATCTTCTCCAACGACGTCTCCATCGACCTCGGCACGGCCAACACGCTGATCTACGTGCGCGGCCAGGGCATCGTGCTGAACGAACCCTCGGTGGTGGCGGTGCGCCAGGACCGCGGCCCCGGCGGCCCGCGCGCGATCGCGGCGGTGGGCGGCGACGCCAAGCGCATGCTGGGCCGCACGCCCGGCAACATCGCCACGGTGCGCCCGATGAAGGACGGCGTAATCGCCGACTTCACCATGACCGAGGCGATGCTGCAGCACTTCATCAAGCAGGTGCACAAGTCGCGCCTGCTGCGCCCCAGCCCGCGCGTGCTGGTGTGCGTGCCCTGCGGCTCCACCCAGGTGGAGCGCCGCGCGATCAAGGAGTCGGCCGAGGGCGCCGGCGCCCGCGACGTGTTCCTGATCGAGGAGCCGATGGCCGCCGCGATCGGCGCCGGCATCCCGGTGCACGAGGCGCGCGGCGCGATGGTGCTGGACATCGGCGGCGGCACCTCCGAGGTGGCGGTGATCTCGCTGAACGGCATCGTCTACTCGCAGTCCGTGCGCGTGGGCGGCGATCGTTTCGACGAGGCGATCATCAACTACGTGCGCCGCAACCACGGCACCCTGATCGGCGA
>DATEKS010000193.1:0-9386 GCA_035277325.1 Rhodanobacter sp. | reverse complement strand
ACCTCCAGCTCGCCCACGCGCCCGGATTTCGGCGCGTTCGCCTTGGGCACGATGGCGCGGCGGAAGCCGTGGTGCGCGGCTTCCTTCAGGCGCTCCTCGCCGTTCGGCACCGGGCGGATCTCGCCGGACAGGCCCACTTCGCCGAAGGCCACGGTCTTCTCCGGCAGCGGCCGGTCGCGCAGCGAGGACAGCACCGCCAGCAGCGCCGGCAGGTCCGCCGCCGTCTCCTGCACGCGGATGCCGCCCACCACGTTGATGAACACGTCCTGGTCGTAGGCGGCCACGCCGCCATGCCGGTGCAGCACGGCCAGCAGCATCGCCAGGCGGTTCTGCTCCAGGCCCAACGCAACGCGGCGCGGATTGCCCAGCGAGGATTGATCCACCAGCGCCTGCACCTCGACCAAGAGCGGCCGCGTGCCCTCGCGGGTCACCATCACCGCGCTGCCCGGCGTGGGGCCGGCGTGCGCGGAGAGAAAGATCGCCGAAGGATTGGGCACTTCGCGCAGGCCCTTGTCGCCCATAGCGAACACGCCCAGTTCGTTCACCGCACCAAAGCGGTTCTTGAACGCGCGCAGCACGCGGAAGCGGCTGCCGGACTCACCTTCGAAATACAGCACCGCGTCCACCATGTGCTCCAGCACGCGCGGACCGGCGATACCTCCCTCCTTGGTGACGTGGCCGACCAGGAACACGCTGGTGCCGGTTTCCTTGGCGAAACGGGTGAGCCGCGCCGCCGATTCGCGCACCTGCGACACCGAACCCGGCGCCGCGGTCAGCAGTTCGGTCCAGATCGTCTGGATCGAATCGATCACCAGCACGCGCGGCTTCGCCGTCACGGCCTGTTCGAGGATGCGTTCAATGCAGGTTTCGGCCAGCGCCTGCAGCGGCTCCAGCGGCAGGCCGAGGCGCTGCGCGCGCGCCGCCACCTGCGCCAGCGACTCCTCGCCGGTGACGTAGACGCTGGGCAGCTGCACGCCCAGCGTGCCCAGCATCTGCAGCAGCAGGGTGGACTTGCCGATGCCGGGATCGCCGCCCACCAGCACCACCGAACCCTCGACCAGGCCGCCGCCCAGCACGCGGTCCAGCTCGCCGATACCGGTGAGCGTGCGCGCCTCGGCGGTCACCGCGACCTCGGTCAGCGGCATCACCTTGCTGGCGCCTGCCGCCTTGCCCGCATAGCCGCCGCGGGCCGCGCCCGCCGACTTCACCGCCGGCTGCAGCACGATCTCGGAGAGCGTGTTCCACGCCCCGCACTCCAGGCACGAGCCCTGCCACTTCGGGTGCTCGGCACCACAGTCGGTGCAGACGTAGGCGGTCTTGGCCTTGGCCATGCGGAAGTTCCTGGTGAAGAGTGCGGCTATGGATAGCCGCTTTTTGACCTTTGCGCTCATAGATGAGCGCAAAGAGTGACGAAATAGTGCGGCCATGGACGGCCGCCTCTTGATTCTCGCGCTCACAGACGAGCGCAAAGGCAACGGACCAAGAGTAACCGGCGTCCATCGCAGACGACGAGACGGCGGAAGCCGGGCGAGACGTCAGCCTTCGTCCTCGACGAACAGCACCCGGCGCGTCATTCCGCAGGTGAGGTCATAGGAAATCGTGCCAGCCTGCGCGGCGATGCTCTCGACCGGCAGACCTTCGCCCCACAGGGTGACGCGGTCGCCCACCTTCGCCTGCGGCGCTTCGCGCAGATCCAGCGTGATCAGGTCCATCGAGACGCGGCCGACCAGCGACACGCGCCGCCCGCCCACCAGCACCGGCGTGCCGCTGATGGCGCTGCGCGGATAACCGTCGCCGTAGCCCACCGCGGCCACGCCCACCGGCATGTCCTCGGGACAGGTCCAGGTGCCGTTGTAGCCGATGCGCCCGCCCTTGCCGATGCGGTTGATCGCGATCAGCCGCGTGGACAGCGTCATCGCGGGGCGGAAACCGAAATCGGCGCCGCCTCTCCCCTCCACCACGGAAAGGCCGTACAGCAGGCCGCCGCTGCGCACCCAGTCGGCGCGCGCCTCCGGCCAGCCCAGCACGGCCGCCGAGTTGGACAGCGAACGCGGCCCGTCCAGGCCGCGGGTCACTTCGTTGAAGCGGGCGATCTGCGCGCGCGTGACATTGCCGGCGAACACCTCCGATTCGGAGAAGTGCGTGAGCAGGCCGACCTCCGGGTCGACGCCGAGCATCGCGGCGAGCCGCGCATGCACTTCGGCCACGCATTCGGGCGCGAAGCCCAGCCGGTGCATGCCGCTGTCAACCTTCAGCCACACGCGCAGGCGTCCGCGCCGCGCGCTGGCTTCGGCCAGCCAGGCCAGCTGCGTTTCGTGATGGATCGCCGCGTCCAGCCCCAGCCGCTGCATCTCGGCGATGTCGCCGGCCTGGTCGGGGCCGGACAACACCACGATGCGCTGGCGGTGTCCCGCCGCGCGCAGGCGCAGGCCGTCGCCCAGCGCGGCCACCGCGAAGCATTCCGCCTCGGCGTCCAGCGCGCGCGCGACGCGCTCCAGGCCGTGGCCGTACGCGTCCGCCTTGACCACCGCCATCACCTTCGCCGGCGCGGCCATGTCCTTGATGCGGGCGAGGTTGTGGCGCAGCGCGCCCAGATGGATGGTGGCGACGGTCGTGCGGCTCATGCGCGGCGCGTGGCTATTCGAACCCGCCCACGAACGAGTCGGCCGCGTAGTTCTCGAACTTGGTGTAGTGGCCGAGGAAGGTCAGCTTGACGGTGTCGGTGGGTCCGTTTCGCTGCTTGCCGATGATGATCTCGGCCAGGCCCTTGTCCGGCGATTCCTTGTTGTAGTACTCGTCGCGGTAGATGAACATGATCACGTCCGCGTCCTGCTCGATGGCGCCCGATTCGCGCAGGTCCGACATCATCGGGCGCTTGTCGGCGCGCTGTTCCAGCGAGCGGTTCAACTGCGAGAGGGCGATCACGGGCACGTTGAGTTCCTTGGCGAGCCCCTTCAGTGAACGCGAGATTTCTGAAATCTCGGTGGCGCGGTTCTCCTTGTTTCCGGGCACCTGCATCAGCTGCAGGTAATCGATCACGATCAGGCCCAGGCCGCCGTGCTCGCGGTGCAGCCGGCGCGCGCGCGAACGCATCTCCACCGGCGAAAGGCCGGGCGTGTCGTCGATGAAGATCTTCGCCTCGGACAGGATCGCGATCGCATTGGAGACGCGCGGCCAGTCCTCCTCGGCCAGGTCGCCATTGCGCAGGTGCTGCTGGTGGATGCGGCCCACCGAGGAGATCAGGCGGAACGCCAGCTGCGACGCAGACATTTCCATCGAGAACACCACCACCGCCTTCTTCGCGCGCAGCGCGGCCGTCTCGGCGATGTTGAGCGAGAACGCGGTTTTGCCCATCGAAGGGCGCGCGGCCACGATGATGAGGTCGGAGGGCTGCAGGCCCGAGGTGAGGTTGTCGAGGTCGCTGAAGCCGGTGGTGATGCCGGTGAGCTGGCCCTTGTTCTCGTAGCGTTCGGTGAGCAGGCGGAAGGCGTCCTTCACCGCCTCGCGCATGGATACCGAATCCTTCTTGCCGCGCGCGCCGGACTCGGCGATCTTGAACACCGACTGCTCGGCGTTCTCCAGCACCTCCTGCACGCTCTTGCCTTCGGGGCGATAGCCGTCCTCGGTGATCGCGGTGCCGGCATCGATCAGCTGGCGCAGCACGGATTTCTCGCGCACGATCTCGGCGTAGGCGGCGATGTTCGCCGCGCTGGGCGTGCCGTTGGCCAGCTCGATCAGGTAGCTGGCGCCGCCGATCATTTCACCCAGCCCGTTGCCCTCGAACCAGTCGCCCAGGGTCACCGCGTCGCAGGGCATGCCCTTGTTCGCCAGCTCGTTGATCGCGCGCCAGATCAGCCGATGGTCGCGGCGGTAGAAGTCGTCCTCGCCCAGCTTGTCGGCCACCTTGTCCAGCGCATCGGGCGCCAGCATCAGGCCGCCCAGCACGGCCTGCTCGGCGTCGATGGAATGCGGCGGCACGCGCAGCGCCTCGACGGCCGGCGACGAAGGCTTGCGATCGGGCACGAAGGACATCGGGCTACCTCGAGAAAGACGAACCGGCCGCGGTCGCGGCAGGCGCCGACGCACGGCGGCGGACAAGACCCACATGATGCGCGGCGGCGTCTCACGGGTCGAGATGGAAAGCTGTGGAAAAGCTGGGGAAAGTTGGGGATAACCGGTGCGCTTTTCCGCCGCCGTTTCCGCCAGGCCAAAACAAACGGGCGCCCGAAGGCGCCCGTTCGCGAAGCGTGCAGTGGCGGGCTTACTTCTTCTCGCCGACCACGATCACCTTGACGCTGGTCTGCACGTCGGCGTGCAGGTGGATGGCCACCTCGAACTCGCCGGTGTTGCGCAGCGGGCCTTCGCCCAGGATGACCTCGCCCTTGTGGATGTCGTGGCCGATCGCCTGCAGCGCCTCGGCGATGTCGCGCGGGCCCACCGAGCCGTACAGCTTGCCTTCGGGGCTGGCATGCGCCTCGATCGTCACCGACACGTCGGCCAGCTTCGCCTGGCGGGCCTCGGCCTCGCTCAGCGCGTTCTTGGCCTTGGCCTCGTACTCGGCGCGGCGCTGCTCGAACGCGGCCAGGTTGGCGGCGTTCACGCGCACGGCCTTGCCCTGCGGGATCAGGAAGTTGCGGCCGTAGCCCGGCTTCACGCTGACCTTGTCGCCGAGGTCGCCGAGGTTGCGCACTTTCTGCAGAAGAATGAGTTCCATGGGTATTCCTTTTCGTTAGCGCCGGGATGGCCGGCGCAGCCGTGGACGGGTGTCCGAATGATCTTGTGCCCCTCTCCCCACCGGGGAGAGGGCTGGGGCGAGGGGCCGGTCTTGCGAGAAACTGCCTCGAAGCGGACTTCGATCAGCGCCATCGCAAGCACCCGCCCCTCATGCGCCCTGCGGGCACCTTCTCCCCAACGGGGGGGAAGGGAACGCATGCATCAAACGTCGTGGTTGTCGGTGTACGGCAGCAGCGAGAGGAAGCGCGCACGCTTGATCGCGGTCGCCAGCTGGCGCTGGTAGCGCGCCTTGGTGCCGGTGATGCGGCTCGGCACGATCTTGCCGTTCTCGGTGATGTACTGGCGCAGGGTGTTGAGATCCTTGTAATCGATCTCCTTCACCTTCTCCGCGGTGAAGCGGCAGAACTTGCGGCGGCGGAAAAACTTGGACATGGTCTGGGCTCCTCTCAGTCGTCGCTGTCGCGGTCATTGCCACGGCTGTCGCCGTCGCCGTCGCTGTCGTCATCGCGGCGGCGCGACGAACGGGCGTCGTCCTTTTCCTTGCTCTTCAGGATGAAGGACGGCTCGGTGTCGGCGGCGTCGCGCTTGATGACGAGGTGGCGCAGCACGGCGTCGTTGAAGCGGAAGCCCGACTCCAGCTCGTTCAGCGCGTTCTGGCCGACTTCGATGTTCAGCAGCACGTAGTGCGCCTTGGCCAGGTTGACGATCGGGTAGGCCAGCTGGCGGCGGCCCCAGTCTTCGAGGCGGTGGATCTTGCCGCCGTCGGTCTCAATCAGCGCCTTGTAGCGCTCGATCATCGCCGGGACCTGCTCGCTCTGGTCAGGGTGGACCAGAAACACGACTTCGTAATGTCGCAGGGACATCGTGGTTCGACTCCTTGTGGATGCGGCCGGGATTGGCCTCGCAGCCTCCCGCTGGCGCGGTGAGGCAAGTGTCCGTCACGCCCCTTGCGGAGTGGACAGAAGCGGAATTGTACGTGGAACGCGGAATGCCACGCAAGTGGCTGAATTTGAAGAGTGCAGCCAGGGATGACCGCCCATTTGACTTTCGCGATCAAGGACGATCGCAAAGAGCAATCAGAATGCGGCCGTGGATGGCTGCCTTCTGGCTTTTGCGCCGACGGACGGGCGCACGAGACTTGAAGAGTGCGGCCAGGGGCGTCCGCCGTTTGACTCTGCTCTCAGGGATGAACGCCCCCCCTCTCAACCCACCGTGAAGCTCTCGCCGCAGCCGCACTCGCCGGTGGCGTTGGGGTTGTGGAACACGAAGCTGGCGTTGAGCCCCTGGCGCCGGAAGTCGATCACGGTGCCGTCCACCAACGGCAGGCTCTTGTCGTCCACCACCAGCGGCACGCCATCGACGTCCAGCACGCGGTCGCCCTCGCCCGTCACGGTGGCCAGATCGACCACGTAGCCGAAGCCGGAGCAGCCGGTGCGCTTCACGCCGAAGCGCACGCCGGCGGCGCCAGGCGTCTGCGCGAGAAACTGGCGCATGCGCTCGCTGGCGGCGGGGGTGATCGTGATGGTCATGGCAGGTGGTGAATCCGTGCGGAAAAGCGGGAATCGCGCACGCCGGACGGGTCGCGGCATGGGCAAGGGCTACATTATCATGCTGGTTTGTCCACGCGGGCCGCAGGCCGCGCGTTCCAGCGATTTCATGCACCTACATGCGGTGCACCAACGGGAGTTTCAATCCATGACGGCGGTCCGCCCCACGGCATGCAGTGTGAAGCAGGCACTTTCCGGCAAGCTCGAAGCCGGCAGTTCCGTGACCGTGCGCGGCTGGGTGCGCACCCGCCGCGACTCCAAGGCCGGTCTGTCCTTCGTCAATGTCACCGACGGCTCCTGCTTCGACCCGATCCAGGCGGTGGCGCCGGCCACGCTGGCCAACTACGACAGCGAGGTGAAACACCTCACCGCCGGTGCCGGCGTGATCGTCTCCGGCACCCTGGTGCCGTCGCAGGGCAAGGGCCAGGCGTTCGAGATCCAGGCCGACCGCATCGAGATCACCGGCTTCGTGGATGATCCGGAGACCTACCCGATCCAGCCCAAGCAGCATTCGATGGAGTTCCTGCGCGAGGTGGCCCACCTGCGCCCGCGCACCAACCTGTTCGGCGCGGTGACGCGCGTGCGCCACACGATGATGACGGCGATCCACCGCCACCTCACCGAACAGGGCTTCTTCTGGATCAACACTCCGATCATCACCACCTCGGACGCCGAGGGCGCCGGCGACATGTTCCGCCTGTCCACGCTGGACCTGGCCAACCTGCCGCGCACCGAGAACGGCAAGGTCGACTTCCGCAAGGACTTCTTCGGCCGCGAAGCCTTCCTCACCGTGTCCGGCCAGCTCAACGTGGAGGCCTACTGCCTCGCGATGAGCAAGGTCTACACCTTCGGCCCCACTTTCCGAGCCGAGAACTCCAACACCCCGCGCCACCTGGCCGAATTCTGGATGGTGGAGCCGGAGATCGCGTTCGCCGACCTCACCGCCAACGCCGATTGCGCGGAAGGCTTCCTCAAGGCGATCTTCAAGGCCGTGCTGGAGGAACGCCCGGACGACATGGCGTTCTTCGCCGAACGCGTGCAACCGGACGCGATCAGCCGACTGGAAGCCTTCATCAGCCAGCCGTTCGAGCGCATCGACTACACCGAGGCGGTGACGATCCTGCAGAAATCCGGGCAGAAGTTCGAATACCCGGTGGCCTGGGGCATCGACCTGCAAACCGAGCACGAACGCTACCTCGCCGAGAAACATATCGGCCGCCCGGTTGTCGTAATGAACTACCCCGAGGCGATCAAGGCCTTCTACATGCGCCTCAACGACGACGAAAAGACCGTGGCGGCGATGGACGTGCTGGCGCCTGGCATCGGCGAGATCATCGGCGGCAGCCAGCGCGAGGAGCGCTTGGATCATTTGGACGCCCGGATGGCCAAATTCGGGCTCGATCCTGTCACCTATAGTTGGTACCGTGACCTGCGCCGTTACGGCACCGTGCCGCACGCAGGCTTCGGCCTAGGCTTCGAGCGCCTGCTGGTCTACGTCTGCGGCCTTTCCAACATCCGCGATGCCATCCCCTATCCGCGCGCAGCGGGGACGGCCGAATTCTGAGCAGCAGGTACCCATGAAGCACCGGTCCCACGCCCTCCTCCTTGCCCTCGCCGCCGGCATGCTGCTGGCCGGCTGCCACACCGTGAAGGACCTGGTGCCGACGACCCTGGTGCCGCCGAACCTGCGCGCACCGGAAAACAGCGACGATCCGCTCAAGCAGGCACAGCAGCGCCTGCTCGAGGCCACGCCGTGCTGCACCAGCTTCGCCGACTTCTCCTACCAGAACCTGCTGCCCTGGCAGCCGCAGCCGTTCACGCTGGGCAGCGGCAGCAGCGTGGCCAACCTTGCCGGCACGCACAGCTACTTCCTCGCGTTCCGGCTGCCCGAAGGCGCCAAGCTGCCCTACCGCGTGGCGTTCAAATCCGAATTGAACGGCCGCTGGCTGAAGTCCAGCTATCTGTTCGCGCCCACTGTGGTGATGCTGGACAGCGGCTTCCAGCCGATCGGCTCCAGCGCCGACATCCCGTTGTGCGAACACATGGGCTGGAGCGACGCGGCCTCCGGCGCGTTCGGTAGCTATACCGTCGACAATCCGCAGGCGCGCTACCTGCTGGTCTACAGCTCGGAGGCCCAGCAGACCGGCAAGACCTACTGGGAGCAGTCGCCCGCCGTGTTCAACAGCAAGGCCACGCTGGACATGAATTCCAGCGGCAGCTTCAGCGTGCCGCACGGGCCGGACGGCACGATCTGGGTGGGCATGATGAACAACACCTACGCCAAGGCCGTGGACAACGCGATCTGCAAAAAGCCGCAGGAAGGCGACGGCGTGCTGAACACCTTGCGCAGTGCATTGCCGCTGCCGTGGAGCAGCAACACCAGCAGCACCGGCACCAGTGCCGCCAACAGCACCACCAAGGCCAAGGGCAGCTGACGTGCTGGCCATCTACCTGGGCCTGCTGGTCGCCGGTGTCGCCCTGTTCGTGCTCTCCTACGTGGCGCCGTTCCGGGTGGCCGCGCTGATGCGCCAGCGCCACCCGCAGCACTGGCAGGTAGTGGCGGAAGCCGCCGGCGGCAAGCTCGGCGCGTTGCGTACCTGGGTGCGCATGCAGTACGTGCTGCGCTCGCCCGCCCTTCCCCTGCTCGACGACCGCGAGATCAACCGCTGGCGCAGCATCTGGCGCTACAGCCAGTGGCTGGGCTGGCTGTGCTGGCTCGCCGCGCTGGCGATGCGCCTGCGCTGGGGCTGACCTGCACCATCCGAAGACTTCACGGAGCATGCCCATGCAACTGCAACTCGATGGCCGCCATGCCCTCGTCTGTGGCGCCTCGCAAGGCATTGGCCGCGCCAGCGCGATCGAGCTGGCCGCGCTGGGCGCCAGCGTCACCGTGCTGGCGCGACGCGGCGAGGCGCTGGAGGCCCTGGCCGCCGAACTGCCGCGCACGCACGCGGCGCAGCGCCACGGCTCCATCGCCGTCGACGTGGGCGACACCGCCGCGCTGCGCGCGCAGACCGCGGCACTGGTCGCCACCGCGCCGGTGCATATTCTGGTCAACAACAGCGGTGGTCCGCCGCCCGGCAGCGTGCTCGATGCCTCGCCGGA
>DATEKS010000192.1:0-5023 GCA_035277325.1 Rhodanobacter sp. | reverse complement strand
CGAGGGTGAGCGACCAGACTTCCTCGCCCAGCGGCGGCAGCGGTTTCGCCTCGCGCAGCGCCAGCGGCAGCGCGTTCGCATAGGCCTCTCCGGGCGCGCCCAGCCAGTAGTCGGCGGCCCAGGCCAGGGTCTGCATCAGCTCGGCGTCGAGCAGGGGTTGGTCGTCGAGCCGGCGCAGCACGCGCTTCAGCTTGCCGACGCCCACCGCGGCTTCCACGCCCGCAGCGACCACCACGCCTACCGCCTTGCCGCGGCCGAACGGCACCAGCACCCGACTGCCCGGCGGCACCGCGTCGCCGGCGGCGGGCGGCAGGTAGTCGAACAAGGTAGGCAGGGGGACCGGCAGGGCGACGCGCAGGACGACAGGCCTCATGGCGGGCAAGTGTAACGGTCCTGCCGAAGCCGCATTCTCCGCGCAAGGATCAGATGGGGCACAGTTTGCGGCGACATGCTTCCGGCGGATCGAGGAGTCGGGCGCAAGTTACTCAACCATGCAGGTTTTTTCGCTTATCCACAAAGCCTGTGGACAAGTCTGTGGACGGTGCGGGGACGAGGTGCGCCGGAGCGCATGGCGGCGCCCTTCGCGACAGTCTGGACACGTTTTGGTCATGTGAAAAACAAATTTTATATCAATGACTTGCGATTTCCATCCAGCAGGCGTTCACGAAGCTGCCAAGGGGTGTGACCTGGCTTGACAGCCCGGTGACGCTGTGCAAAACCGCGGCCGAACGGACCACGGGCATGGTGTCGCAGGGCGTCCGTCAGTGCGCCAACCCCAGCACGAAGGCGCCCATCAGCACGAAGCCGAGCAGCCAGAAGTAGCACCAGCCGATGCACCAGTACTTCAGCAAGGTCATCGGCCAGCCCTGCCGGTAGATGCGCTTCTGCATCAGCAGCAGGTACACCGGCGCCCACAGCACCAGGATCCGTTCCAGCCAGTTCAGCGGGGTCGTGGTCCACAGCGCGTGCGGCTCCAGCCAGCCGGCCAGCGCGGCCAGCAGCGTGCACAGCAGCAGCCACAGGAACAGGAAGGCCTGGCTGTGCAGCGCCACGATCAGGTGTTCCATGTAGAGCCGCCGCTTGAACACGTAGAACAGCATCAGCAGGAACGCGAACACCGGCACCAGCACCAGCATGGCCCCCGGCAGCTTGCCGAAGACGCCGTTGACCATGCGCTCCTTGGCCGCCTGGCGGCTCACGGGATCGCCGTGGCGATAGATGCGATAGTTGTCGAGGGCGTGCTGGATGGCCGCGGTCAGCCGCGCGTTGGCGAAATCGGGCAGCCAGCCGATGTGCAGCGGCTGTATCGGCTTGTCGGCAGCACTGCGGCTGATCTCGGGGGCTGTGTCGCTCGATGCCGGCAACGGCTGGGCGTGCAGTTCGGCCAGCCGCTGGTTCGCGGCCACGCGCAGCCGCTGCTTCGCCTGGGTCGCCTGCGCGGCCATCGCGTCGCTGCCGATGGTCTGCACGGCATTGAGGGCATTCACCTTGCCGTCGAGCATGTCGCGCACCTCGTCGGCGCTGTCGGCCTGCGCGAAATCCTTGCCCTGGTCGAGCAGCGCCTGCTGCTGGTGTCGTTCGAGGCTGTGGTCGATCGCCGCCGAGGTGGCCAGGTGCAGCGCGAAGAAGCACAGCAGGCACAGCACGAACATCAGCCGGAATGGCGCGATGTAGCGCACCCGGCGGCCGGCGAAATATTCCAGCGTGAGGAAGCCGGGCTTGAGGAACAGCGGCGGCAGCGTGTGCACGATGCGGCTGTCGATGTGCAGCACCGTCTCCACGGTCTCCTCGACCATGTGGTGCATCGGCTTGAGCACGCTGTGCACGGACTGGCCGCACTCGTGGCAGTACTCGCCGACCAGTGGCGTGGCGCAGTTGGCGCAGTGCAGGCCTTCGTGGCTGGCCAGGGATTTCATCGTGTGTGCCCCTCGATTCCGCTGCAGCGCGCGATCTTGGCACAGCCTGTCGCGCGCGACAGCCCTGCCGGAAGGCTCGGGTAGAATGACTGCCCGCTGGAGCCCTTCGACCCATGAAATCGCTACGCCCCGAGCGTGCCCGCGTGCGGCACGAGATCGGCGCCACCGTGCGCCTCGCCATCCCGCTGATCCTGGCGCAGTTGGCCGCGATCGGCAGCAACGTGATCGACGCGGTGCTGTCCGGCCACGTCAGCGCCCACGTGCTGGGCGCGGTGGCGGTGGGCGCCAGCATCTGGTCGCTGGCGATCGTCTGCGGCATCGGCATGATGATGGCGGTGCCGCCCTCGGTGGCGCAGCTGGACGGTGCGGAGCGGCGCCACGAAGTGGGCGGCGTGTTCCGCCAGGCCTTGTGGCTGGCGCTGGTGATGGGCGCGCTGCTGTGGTTCGCGGTGCGCCATGCGGGGCCGCTGATCGACCTGATCGGCGTGACGCCCAGCCTGCGCCACGACGTGGAGCGTTTCCTGTTCGCGATCAGCTGGGGTGCGCCCGCGCTGACCTGCTACTTCGCGCTGCGTGGGCTGTCCGAGGGCCTGTCGCTGACCCGGCCGTCGATGGTTTTCGGCTTCGGCGGCCTCGTGCTGCTGGTTCCGCTGGGTTATGTGCTGATGTTCGGCAAGCTCGGCATCCCGCCACAGGGTGCGCACGGCTGCGGCATCGCCACCGCCACCGTGCTGTGGCTGGAGATGCTGGGCTTTGGCGTGTACGTGCTGAAGCATCGCAACTACCGCGGATTGAACCTGCTGGAACGTTTCGAATGGCCGCACTGGCAGCGCATCGGCGCGCTGCTGCACATCGGCGTGCCGATGGCGGTGACCCTGCTGGCCGAGGGTGGCCTGTTCGTCGCCACCGCGCTCATCATCAGCACGCTGGGCGAGGACGTGATCGCCAGCCACCAGGTGGCGCTCAACGTCGCCACGGTGTTCTTCATGGTGCCGCTGGGCGTGGCGATGGCGATCACCGTGCGCGTGGGCAATGCGGTGGGCCGCGGCGATGCGCGCGGCGTGCGCTACGCCGGCTTCTGCGGCATCGCCCTGACCCTGGCCACGCAGCTGGTGTCCGCCTCGGCGATGCTGGCGTTGCCGCATTTCATCGCCACGCTGTACACGCGCGACGCCAGGGTGATCGCGCTGGCGTCGCAGCTGATCGTGCTGGCGGGGCTGTTCCAGTTCTCCGACGGCATCCAGGTGGCCGCGAACGGCGCGCTGCGCGGGCTCAAGGACACCCGCGTGCCGATGGCGATCACGCTGTTCGCCTACTGGGGCGTGGGCATGCCCACCGGCTGGTGGCTGGCCTTCCACCACGGCCTGGGTGCGCGTGGCATGTGGATGGGGCTGATCGCCGGCCTCAGCGTGGCGGCGCTGATGCTGTTCACGCGCTTCTGGCGCAGTGCCTGGCGCGAGCGCTGGCGGCGGCATGCCCCGGCCGCGGCGGAGGCGCCGATACCGGTTGCTCCCGGCCTGACGTGACGGCACGCGAACGGCTACGCTAGCGCGAATCCACCAGGAAGCCCGCGCCGATGCAGCCACCGCCGATGCCGTCCCGTCCCTCGCCTTCGCCCGCAACCCCGCCGACGCGCCGGCGCGGCTTCTGGGCGGTGCTGTGCGGGGTCGGCCGAGGCATCAATGTGGTGCGGCTCATCATCATCAACGCGGTGTTCTTCTTCCTGCTGCTGATCGTGCTGCTGCTGGTCGTCGGCGGCATCGCCGGCAGCCGCGCAGCGCACGACGTGGCGGACAACAGCGTGCTGGTGCTCAAGCCGGAGGGCCAGCTGGTCGAGCAGTACAGCATCGACCCGCTGCAGCGCACGCTGGCGAAGCTGTCCGGCAACAAGCCGGACCAGGTGCAGCTGCGCGACCTGGTGGGCGCGATCGATGCCGCCGCGAAGGACAAGCGCATCGGCCGCATCCTGCTGCTGCCGGGCGACCTGCATGCGGGCGGCTTCGCCGCGCTGCGCGAGGTGGGCGCGGCGCTGGACCGCTTCCGCGCCACCGGCAAGCCGGTGATCGCCTGGGCGGCGAACCTGGACCAGGGCCAGTACTACCTCGCTGCCCACGCCGACCGCGTGCTGCTCGATCCGCAGGGCAGCCTGATGCTCACCGGCCTCGCCAACTACCGGCTGTTCTACAAGGATCTGCTCGACAAGCTGGGCGTGGACGTGCACCTGTTCCGCGTGGGCGAGTTCAAGAGCGCGGCCGAGCCCTTCATCCTCGACCATGCGTCGCCGGAATCGAAGGAGGCCGACGCCTTCTGGCTCGGCGGGCTGTGGAGCACCTGGATCGACGAAGTGGCGAAGATGCGCCACATCGACCCCGCGGCGCTGCGCGCCGATGTCGACGGTCTCGCGGACCGCGTGCGCGATGCGAAGGGCAGTCTCGCCCAGCTGGCGGTCGAGGAGAAACTCGCCGACGGCGTCGCCACCGAGCAGCAGTTCGTGAAGATGTTGCGCGACCAGGGCGTGCCGGCCGGCAAGAAGGACCAGGGTTTCCGCCAGATCGACCTGGCCGGCTATGTCGCCGATCGCGGCCTGTCCACCGTCGACATGCTGCAGACGGGCCCGGGCGTGGCCGTCGTGGTCGCCGAGGGCGAGATCAGCGGCGGCAAGCAGGCGCAGGGCCGGATCGGCGGCGACTCCACGGCGGCGCTCATCCGCTCGGTCCGCCAGGACAAGCGCACGCGTGCGCTGGTGCTGCGGGTGAATTCGCCGGGCGGCGAGGTGTATGCGGCCGAGCAGATCCGCCGCGAGGTGGAGCTGACCCGCGAGGCCGGCATTCCCGTGGTGGTGTCGATGGGCGACGTGGCCGCCAGCGGCGGCTACTGGATCTCGATGAACGCCAACCGGATCTACGCCGAGCCGAACACCATCACCGGTTCGATCGGCATCTTCGGTATGTTCTTCACCGTGCCGGATACGCTGGCGAAGATCGGCGTGAAGAGCGACGGCGTTTCCACCGGCCCGCTGGCGGGCGCCTTCGACATGACCCGGCCGCTCGATCCCAACGTCGGCACGCTCATCCAGAGCATCATCGACAAGGGTTACCGCGATTTCG
>DATEKS010000191.1:0-2864 GCA_035277325.1 Rhodanobacter sp. | reverse complement strand
CCACGCTGGCCGCGCCGACCACCACCTCGCCGTCGCCGGGAATCTGCTCGCCCGCTTCCACCAGCACGTGGTGGCCGCTGCGCAGCTCGCTGGACGGCACGAAGGTGATCGCCGCGTCGCGGTCGGGGCCGGCGAGCTTCTTCGCCATCACGTCCTTGCGCGAGCTGCGCAGCGCGGCGGCCTGCGCCTTGCCGCGCCCTTCCGCCAGCGCCTCGGCGAAATTGGCGAACAGCAGGGTGAACCACAGCCACGCGCCGACCCAGAAGATGAAGACGGTGGGCGCCTCGCCATGGCCGGCGAGCGCCTGCACCCACAGCAGCGTGGTCAGCACGCTGCACACGAACACCACGAACATCACCGGGTTCTTGAACTGCAGCCGCGGCGACAGCTTGCGGAACGAATCGGCCATCGCCGTGAGAATCAGCTCGCGGTCGAAGCCGCGCACTGCGTGAGTGGTCGAAGTCATGGATCAGTGCCCTGTGGCGGACATCAGGAATTCAGCGATCGGGCCAAGCGCCAGCGCCGGGAGGAAGGTCAGTGCGCCCACCACGATCACCACGCAGGCCAGCAGCGTGACGAACAGCGGGGTGTGCGTGGGCAGGGTGCCGGCGGATTCCGGCACGTGCCGCTTGGCGGCCAGCGCCCCGGCCATCGCCAGCATCGCGATCGCCAGCGGGAAGCGCGCCAGGAACATGCATACGCCCAGCAGCACGTTCCAGAACGGCGTGTTCGCAGAGAGACCTCCGAACGCGCTGCCATTGTTGTTCGAGGCCGAACTGACCGCGTAGAGGATCTCGCTGAAGCTGTGCGCGCCGGGGTTGGCAATGCCCGCCACGCCAGCCGGCAGCATCACCGCGACCGCCGTGCAGATCACCACCAGCGCGCATGGCAGCAGCACCGCGAGGCTGGCCATCTTCATCTCGTAGGCCTCGATCTTCTTGCCGAGGTATTCGGGTGTGCGCCCCACCATCAGACCGGCGATGAACACCGCCACCACGGCGAAGGCGAGCATGCCGTACAGGCCCGAGCCGACGCCGCCGAAGATCACCTCGCCCAGCTGCATCAGCCACAGCGGGATCAGACCGCCCAGCGGCGTGAGCGAGTCGTGCATCGCGTTCACCGCGCCGCACGAAGCCGCCGTGGTGATCGCGGCGAACAGACCGCTGGAGGCGATGCCGAAGCGCGTCTCCTTGCCCTCCATGTTGCCGCCAGCCTGCAGCACGGAGGCATGCTGGTCCACCACGTGCTGCGCCACCAGGCCATGCAGTGCCGGGTTGCCGGCCTGCTCGGCGGCGACCAGGCCCACCGTCAGCGGGACGAAGATCACCAGCATCGTGGCGAGGATCGCCCAGCCCTGGCGCCGGTCACCGACCATCTGGCCGAACATCACGCACAACCCGCCGGGGATCAGGAAGATCGCCAGCATCTCGATGAAGTTCGACAGCGGCGTGGGGTTTTCGTACGGATGCGCCGAGTTCGCGTTGAAGAAGCCGCCGCCGTTGGTGCCGAGCATCTTGATCGCCACCTGCGAGGCCGCTGGCCCCATCGGCAGCGTCTGCGTGGTGAGCTGCGCGGGTTTCGTCACCGGATTGCCGGCGGCATCCTTGACGGGATTGCCGGCCGCGTCGGTCACCGGATTGGCGTAGGTGCTGGCCTGCACCACCGGCACGTCCACGTAAGGCTTGAAGTTCTGCACCACGCCCTGCGAGGCCAGCAGCAGCGCGATCACCAGCGAGATCGGCAGCAGCACGTACAGCGTGGCACGGGTCAGGTCGACCCAAAAGTTGCCGAGCGCGGCCGCGCCGCGCCGCACGAAGCCGCGCACCACCGCCACCAGCACCGCGATGCCGGTCGCCGCCGAGAGGAAGTTCTGCACCGCCAGCCCCAGCATCTGGGTCAGGTAGCTCATCGTGGATTCGCCGCTGTAGCCCTGCCAGTTGGTGTTGGTGGCGAAACTTATGGCCGTGTTCATCGCCGAATCCGGCGACACGTTGCCGAAGTGCTGCGGGTTCAGCGGCAACCACAGCTGCACGCGCTGCAGCAGGTACACGACCAGCAGGCCGAGCACGTTGAACAGCAGCATGGCCAGCGCGTAGCGCTTCCAGTCCATGTCCTCGTCGCTGCGGATGCCGCTGAGGCGGTACAGCAGGCGCTCGATGCCGCTGCCGATGCGCGTCACGCGGTTCGGCGCATCGGCGAACACCAGCGTCATGTAGGTGCCCATCGGCTTGAGCAGCAGCAACAGGACGGCCAGGTACAGGCCGATCTGGATGAAATCGTTGGCGGTCATTCAAACCACTCCGGCTTGAGCAGGGCCACGCACAGATAGGCGATCAGCAGCACCGCGATGACGGCGGCGATGGCATAGGCGAAATGCATGCAGACACTCCCGCAATGCGATGCAAGTGACGAGGTTGGGGGGTGAACAACGCGCGCTCAGCGCGGACGCAGCCGGTCACAGACCAGCAGGAAGCCGAGCACCGCCGCGCTCAGCACGAACAGGAACAGCAGGTAGAAGAAATCCATCGGCGTCGACTCATGGAAACGACGCCGCGCACTGTAGGCAGTGCCGCATATGAAAGGGGTAGCGATCCGCGGCCGGCGCGTATAGAACGCGTAAATTTTCCCACCTGCGGCGGATTGCGCGTTCAGACCGCCGTCGGCGCGGGCTCGTCCGCACCCGAGGCCGGCAGCTGCACCAGTCGCTGCACCGCATAACCAGCCGCATCCCAGGCATCCAGCCCACCCCGCAGCGGCCGCACGCGACGGTAGCCGCGCACCATCAGCGCCTGCGCCGCATGGGCGGCGGAGACCTCGTTCGGGCAGTTGCAATACACCACCAGCTCGCGGTCGAGCGGAATCGC
>DATEKS010000190.1:0-3865 GCA_035277325.1 Rhodanobacter sp. | reverse complement strand
TAGGCGCGGCGCACGCCTTCGTTGACCATGTCTTCCAGCGACATGGTGGCGTCCCAGCGCACATTCATGCCGACCTTGAGGAAGACGGTGACGATGCCGGTGTCCTGGCACAGCGGACGGTGGCCCTCGGCGGCCATGCGCGAATTGATCAGGATCTGCGCCATAGCATCCTTGGCGGCCGGCGATTCCTCGCGCTCGTACGCGGCGGCGAGACTCTTGATGTAGTCCACCGGGTGGTAATAGCTGATGTACTGCAGGGCGTCGGCGACGGACTGGATCAGGTCGGCTTGCTTGATGGCGGTCATGGCGATGGCTTTGGGGTGGATGAAGGCCGCCGCGGCACTGGATCGGCGACGGCAACTCCCTATTGTGCCGCAGCCCGCACGCACACCCAAACTTGCGATCCGTCCCGCAATTTCTTGCAGGACTATCGGCACCCGCGGCGCCGCAGTAGGCTCCCAGGGCGGCGCAACGCCAGTCGTCAGGGGAGACCGACGACGTCGCTGGGGAAACCCGGAATTTCACTGCTCGTCTCGACGAGACGCCCTCGCGGATCGACCGGAAGGCGTCACGGCGACGCGTCGTCGCCCGTGCACGCCCGAATCTTTGCCATCAGGAGGAAGCGCAATGTTCGCGAAACTGCATCGCAAGTCCCTGGCCGGCTGCCTCGCCCTGCTGTTCGCAGGTGTTAGCGGCACGACATTCGCCGCCGATGTGCGGCCCAGCATCGACATGGGGGTGGCTGCTTCGAGCCAGCCCGTGCATGTCACGCTGATGCTGAAGCTGCGCAACGAGGCCGCGCTGCAGGATTACATCCGGCAGACCATCACGCCCGGCAGCGCGCACTACCGCCAGTTCCTCAGCACCGGCGAATTCGCCAGCCGGTACGGCACCAGCGACGCGGACATCGCGCGGGTGCAGGCGTTCCTGCGCCAGCATGGCCTCAGCGGCACGGTGCTGGCCAGCCACCTGGCGATCGAGACCAGCGGCACGCTGGCCCAGTTCAGCGCGATCTTCCAGACGCCGATCCATGACTACGTCTCGGCCACCAGCGGCCGGCACTTCCACCGCCCGGCCACGGCACCGCAGATGCCGGCCGCGCTGGCCGGCAGCGTGATCTTCGCCAGCGGCCTCAGCAACGAACGGCAGTTCCTCTCGCACCGCGTCCGCGCGCCGCAGCTGCCGGCGACGGCGCAACGGACGTTCACGCTGAAGGCGCTGAGCAAGACCACCAGCGGCAATCCCACCGCCACCGGCCAACCGGGCAACTACACCGTGGGTGACGTGGCTGACCTGTACAACATCAATCCGCTGTACCAGCACGGCATCAACGGCAAGGGTTCGACCGTGGCGATCGTGACCCTGTCCAATTTCTATCCGTCCGATGCGCAGACCTACTGGGACACCATCGGCCTGGCCACCAAGCCGGACCGCATCACCCAGGTGCACGTGGACGGCGGCGGCGCGATCGACGGTGGCAGCGGCGAGACCGCGCTGGACGTGGAGCAGTCCGGCGGACTCGCGCCGTGGGCGGACATCATCGTGTACGACGCGCCGAATGCCGGCAACGGCTTCATCGACGCGTTCGCGCAGGCGGTCGCGGACAACAAGGCGGACAGCATCTCCACCAGTTGGGGCCTGCCGGAGATCTACAACTTCGCCGCGCTCAACGTGGACGGCGCCAGCGTCACCGACACCACCGACGTGGGCGACCTGCGCGCCTTCCACCAGGTCCTGATGGAGGCCGCGGCGCAGGGACAGTCGGTGTTCGCCGCCGCCGGCGACTCGGGGGCCTACGACACCGTGCGCGGGCTGGGCACGGGCACCGGACCGGGCCAGTTCAGCGCGCCGCTCACGGTGGACTCGCCCGCCTCCGATCCGTACATCACCGCCGCCGGCGGCACCACCGTGCCGTTCACCTACAGCTTCTTCGGTGGTCCGGATGCCTCGCTCACGCAGGAAAGCGTTTGGGGCTGGGACTACCTGCAGACCTACCTCGACGCCAATCACCCGATCACGGGCGGCTGGCACGCCCAGCTGTTCTCGGTCGGCGGCGGTGGCGGCGTCAGCGTGTACTGGAACGAGCCGGTCTACCAGTGGTTCACCCGCGGCGTCCGCCGCAGCGAACGCAAGCAGTCGCTGGTCTACAACGACCCCAGCGCCGGCCCCACGCCGCTGCTCGACCTGCCCGCGAACTTCCGCGGCCGCAACGTGCCGGACATCTCGCTCAACGCAGACCCCGAAACCGGCTACATCGTGGTGTCCAGCTCCGACGGCGGCGTGATCGCCGAGGGCGGCACCAGCTTCGTGGCGCCCCAGCTCAACGGCATCAGCGCCCTGCTGACGCAGAGCACCGGGCACCGCGTGGGCTTCTGGAATCCGCAGGTGTACCTGCTGCAGAACGTCTTCGGCTACGGCCCGTGGTCGGCCTTCAACAGCGTGAAGGCGGGCGACAACTGGTTCTACTACGGTGCGCCGAACTACACGCCGGGTGCGGGAATCGGCACGCTCAACGTGGCCAACCTCAATCTGTTCCTGGGTGGACGCTGAGGCGCGCATCGCAGGTGTCACGACAACGGCCGCGCAAGCGGCCGTTGTCTTTTCCGGCGCAGGCGGTGATGCCTTGATCCGGCGCACGTGCATGGCGGTTTCCCTTGCGAGGGGCGGCAGGAATCTGTCTGTTTTTCGCAAGCGACGGAGCGGTTTCGGTCGCCGGCCGGCGCCCGAGTTACTTCTCTTTAGCTGGCCCAAAGTGGAGTAGCTCGCACCGCGGCAGCGGGGCGAAACCGCTCTGTCGCTCGCGCAAGCGCCCGGGAAAAAGCCGCTCTCCTATCAGCGAGAGGGACAAAAAAACACGTCGCGGCAGGACAGAGCAGCAAACCGTTCAGCACCACGCATTCCTATGCCAGCCGTGGCAATGCCACAATGCGCGGATACGGTTGAGGAGATCCCGCATGGCGCCAGCCCAAGCCCACGGTGCGCCGGTCGTTCCGGACAGCACCATCGCGCCCGAGGCGGTGCGCAGCGGCATCGGCATCGAGGTCAATGGCGAGCATTTCGTCCACACCGGCGATCCGCAGATGCCGCTCTTGTGGTACCTGCGCGACGTGCTGTGGCTCACCGGCACTAAGTATGGCGGCGCGCACGGCGAGAACGGCGCCGACCTGGTGCTGGTGGACGGCAAGCCGGTGTCCGCGATCACCCTGCCGATGGCGAAGCTGGACGGCAAGCGCATCACCACGGTGGAGGGCCTCGCCGCGAACGACGGCACCCTGCACCCGCTGCAGCAGGCCTTCATCGACGAGGACGCGATCGGCTGCGGCTACTGCACGCCGGGCTGGCTGATCGCCGGCGTGGACCTGCTGCAGCGCAAGCCGCAACCCGACGACACCGACATCGACCAGTTGGCCAACACCTGCCGCTGCGGCTGCCAGACGCGCGTGCGCGCCGCGATCAAGCGCGCCGCCGGCAAGGCGGGCCAGGCATGAGCGCGAACGCCACGAACGGCATCCGGCTGTCGCGCCGGCGCTTCCTGCAGATTCTCGCCGGCACCGCCGGCGCGCTGGTGGTGGGCGTGCGGCTCGCCCACGCCGACGAGCCACCGCTGCCGCCGGAATGGCTGGGCAACCATTTCCACGAGCTGGGCGCCTATGTGCGCATCGACGCCGAAGGCAACGTGCTGATCGTTGCGCGCGATCCCGATACCGGCACCGGCGTCGCCACGTCACTGCCGATGATCATCGCCGACGAACTGGACGCCGACTGGAACCGCGTCAGCGTGGTGCAGCTGGGCCTCGGCGCCGGCGCCGGCGACAACGGCCAGCCGCGGTGGACCTACGGCCGCCAGCGCGGCGGCACCGGCGAC
>DATEKS010000189.1:0-2802 GCA_035277325.1 Rhodanobacter sp. | reverse complement strand
ACCTGAAAACTGAAAGCGAGTCGCCCGAACGCACCACCCTGCACCTGCACGGCCGGCTCGACGCCCAGACCTTCAACGACTTCGACCGGGCCATGCTGGACGTGCTGCCCCGCGTCGCCGAGGGCGGCACCGTGGTGCTGGACCTGTCCGCGCTGGAATACATAAGCAGTGCCGGCCTGCGCAGCATCGCCATGGTCCGCAAGAGCATGCGCGCCCGCGGCGGCCACACCCTGCTGCTCAATCCCCAGCCGCAGGTGCGCAAGGTGTTCGACATCGTGAAGGCGGTGCCGGTGCACGACGTCTTCGCCAACGCGCAGGAGCTGGACAAGTACCTCGACCACATGCAGCGCCAGATCACCGGTGGCGGGCCGGTGGGCAACGCCTGAGCCGTCGCGGACACTCATCGGACGGCCGCTGATCCCATGGGAGCTGACGAGCCGGTCTTCGTCGACATGACCGCCGACTATTGCATCACCTGCAAGGCAGTGCTCGACACAAGCGCGTTCCACCAGCTGCTGCAACGCACCGGCGCCGTCTACATGAAAGGCGACTGGACCAATGTCGACCCCACGATCAGCGCCTTCTTGCAGGAGTACCACTCGCCTGGTGTGCCGCTCCACGTGGTGTTCGCCAAGGGCAGCCGCACCGGCAAGGTGCTGCCGTCCGTACTGACGCTCGCGCTGGTGCGGCAGGAACTGGCGGCTGCAGCGGCACCCTGACCGGGTGCTGTCGCTTCGAGCCGCGCTAGTCCTGTTCGTCGGGCGATTCCACCGTATAGCCCTGCGCCTCGAGCCTGGCGAGGTAGCCGTCCGACGCCAGCAGGTCGCCCATCGGCAGCAGGGCCAGCGTGCTGCGGTTCTGTGCCAGTGCCTTGCCCGCGGCATCCAGCCAGCTTTGCGCCAGCTTTTCCGGGAGATCCTGCAGGCCTTGCCGGCGGGCGAAGTCGGCGCCGCTGAACGCGTCGGCACAGGCACGGCCGGCATGGTCACGTGGCATGTTTGCGAGAGTGTCGATGTCGCCGGTGGCCCAGGCGTTGGCCCGTGCCTGCATTTGCGGCACGCCATGTTCGACACGGTCCAGCGTCTGCCCGAAGCAACCGGTGTCGTCCATGCTGCCCTGGCGGAACTCGGTGATCGCCGCCTTCGGATCAGCCACGGTGAACCTGTAACTGGTATCGATCAGCGGGATGTGGTGCTCCTTGGCCAGCTTGCGCACCAGCTTGCCGGCGATGTCGTCGTCGCTGAGGCCAGCCTTCTTCACCGCCGCCTGGTAGAGCTTGAACGAGGCGAACATCGGGCGGTATTTCTCCACGCCGCCGTCGTGGCCGAGGTAGCGCGCCTTCAGTTCCAGCCAGCGTGCGTACATGGGCGGTGGCAGCAGGTCCGCGAGCTGGCGGCCATCGGGGTTGTTGCGGATGCCGACCAGCCGCGGCAACAGCAGCAGGGAGCCGAAAAAACCCACTTTCGCGTTCAACTTGATGCCGGGCGGCAGCAGTACCGCCTGCGCAGCCAGTTCGGTATCGCTCACCTGGCGCGACTGCCATTGCATCTTCTTCGGCAGCGGCGTGAGCGTGCCGAGTATCCAGAGCACATGGCCGCCCTTGCTGACCTTCCACAGGCCCGGTCCCGGCAACTCGCCGCTGACCACCACGGCAGGCAGGTCCTTGGTAACCGTGGCGGCCTGCTCGGGTGCCACTTGCGCAAACGCCGGCAGCGTCGCCAGACCGAACACCGCCACCATCCACCAGCTGACGCGCATCCCCCACTCCCCTGATTTCCCCGGCCGCATCGATCGCGGCCGGACCTTGCACGGACAGGCACCCCGGTGGAGTCCAGCCGGTCGGCAGGGCGGCCGCCGAATCCTGTCGCCTCAATGCGCAGCGGCCGAACTGGACACTGCGGGCACTGCGCTGCCGGCCGCGTCGGGCGCCTCGTCCAGCCCGACCGGCGCCTCCACCGTGTAACCCTCTGCCCTGAGTCTGGCGAGATAACCGGTGGGCGACAACAGCTCGGCCATCGGCAGCAGCGCGAAGCTGGTGGCGTTGTCCGCCAGCGCCTTACGCGCCGCGGCCAGCCACACGGCCTGCATTTGCGCGGGCACGTCGTCGAGGCCGAGCTGGCGGGCGAAGCCGGCGCTGGTGATCGCGGTGACGCAGGCGTCGCGGCGGTGGCTGTCGGGCAGCCGGTGCAATTCCTCCAGGTCGCCGGTGGCCCAGGCGTTCGCGCGTGCGGTCATCGCCGGCACGTCGTGCTCGATGCTGTCCAGCGTGCGGTTGAAGCACTCCAGGTCGCTGGGCGCCGCCGCCTTGAACGCCTTCAGCGCCTCGCGCGGCTGCTTGATCTCCACGCGGTATTCCACCGGCGTCTCCGGCACGCCGTCCTGTTTCGCCAGCGCAGCCACCGCACCCGACACGCCGCCGTCGTTGCTCAGTCCGTTCGCCTTCAGCGCCTTCTTGTACAGCTCCTGCGCCGCGAACAGCGGGCGCCAGCGCTCGATGCCGCTGTCATCGCCGATGTACTTCTTTTTCAGCACCTGCCAGCGCGCGTAGGTCGGCGCATCCATCACCTGGTCCAGCGTCTTGCCGTCCGGGTTCTTGCGCGCGCCGTAGGCCGAGGGAAGCAGGAAGAGCTTGCCGAAGAAACCGATGTCCGCCTTGAGCTTGATCTTCGGCTCCAGCAGCACCTGCTTCGACTGCGCCAGCACTTGCCCCACCTCGCGCGACTCCCACTGGATATGCCCCGGCAGCGGCGACAGCGTGCCCAGCACCCACAGCACGTGGCCGTCCTTGCTCACCTTCCACAG
>DATEKS010000188.1:0-3845 GCA_035277325.1 Rhodanobacter sp. | reverse complement strand
GCCACGCATCGACTTCAACGGTGGCGATGGACAACCGTTGACCCGCCTCGCGCTCGTCTGCAGCGATCGGCCTGGCCTGCTGGTGGCGATCGCGCAAGCGTTCCTGGACGTCGGCGTGCGCGTGCACGACGCGCGCATCGCCACCTTCGGCGAGCGGGTGGAGGATTTCTTCCAGTTGAGCGACCGGGCCGATGCGCCGCTGGACGAGGGCCTGCAGGAGCGGCTGCGCCAGTCGCTGCTGGCGCGGCTGGGGCAGGGGGCCTAGCCGGCCCGATGCATCAATCCGCCGCGTCGGCGCCCCACAGCGCTTCCATGCCGACCCGGATGCCCAGCATCGACAGGTCCACCACCTCGGCGACCGCATGCGCCTCGACATCGCCGCGTCGCCGGATCGGCGAGTGCAGGCGCAGGCCGTCGTGTGTGGTGAGCGAGGCCACCACCGGCTGGTGGCCGGCCGGCTGGCGCTGGAGCACCACCGCGAGCGAGCCGTTGCGCAGGCGCACGCCGGTGCCGGGCGGATAGACGCCGAGCGTCTTGATGAACACCCGGGCCAGGTGTTCGTCCAGTGCCGCCCCTTCGTTGAGGAACAGCCAGCGCAAGGCCTGCGTCGGCTGCAGAGGCGGCCGGTAGTCGCGGCCGGCGACGCGCGCGCAATAGATGTCCGCCAGGGCTACCAGGCTTGCCGCCCGGCTGATTTGCGCGCCGCGCTTGCCGTCGGGATAGCCGCTGCCGTCGCTGCGCTCGTGGTGGTCGCGCACGGCGTCGAGCCAGGTGGGGTTCGTGATCCCGCGCTCGCGCAGCAGCGCCACGCCGAGCCGGCAATGCGCGCGCACCATCGCGTGCTGCGCGTCGGACAGCGGACCCTCGCACGCCACCAGTGCATCGTGCAGGGCGAACATGCCGATGTTCATCGTCAGTGCGGCCGAGACGGTGGCCGCCAGCTCGTCGGCGTCGAGCGCCAGCGCCGTGCCGGTGAGCTGGCAGGCGACCGCCGCGTTCACCGCATGCCGGCTGCTGTACGGGCCTTCGGTGCGCAGCAGGATGCTGGCCAGCGCCACCTCGGGATTGTTCCGGCAGGCCTCGCGCAGCTGTTCGGCGATGCCGGCCAGCGTGCCCGGGAAGTCTGCCGGCGCCGGATCGGCCAGCAGGGCCTGCAGGCGCCGGCGCGCGTCGAGCAGTCGCGCCAGCGGTGAGCGCGCCGGCTCCGGCGAGGACGGCAGCGGACCGCGGCACTCCTCCTCGGAACCGTAGAACAGCCCGTGCTGCAGCAGCATCTCGCGCTGCGCCTCGCTGCCGATCACCTGGCCCACGCACAGCAGCAGGTTGCCCCGGCCGTCGTAGGCGTTGAAGCGCATGGGCAGGCCCACGGTCAGTTCGGTCGTGTCGATCGGACGCCGTGGCACGGCTCCTCCTTTCGTTCGGGCGTGAGGTCGGGGCGACCGCGCATGTCAGGCTTCCAGCGGTTCCGCGCAGGTCCACGAGGCCCGCACCGGCAGCGGACCCGGCTCGGGCAGGCGGGCGAACGTCGCGTGCAGCGCATCGATCGCGCTGCCCGGCGGCGGCGTCGCCACCGGCGCCACGCCGGCCCAGGCGTTGCGGCCCTGGTGCTTGGCCGCATAAAGGCAGGCGTCGGCGATGTTCACCACCTGCTCCCAGTTCAGCCGCTCCGGTTCGCTGGCGTAGAACGGATAGCTGGCGAAGCCGATCGAGCAGGTGAGGTGCACGTGCCGGCCATTGCCCAGCCCGAAGCGCTGCCCGGCCACCGCCGCGCGGATGCGCTCGGCGAACTGCGGGCCGGCCTCCGGCGGGGCGAAGCGCGCCACGATCAGGAATTCCTCGCCGCCACGGCGCACCGGCGTGTCGGATTCGCGGGTGACCGAGAGCAGCACGTCGCGGAACTGCAGCAGCACGCGGTCGCCGGTGGCGTGGCCGTAGGTGTCGTTGATCTCCTTGAAGTGATCGATGTCCACCATCAGGAACAGTAGTTGCGCCTGCGGATGGCCGGGCCCGAGCGCCTGCCGATCCCGCCAGTGCCGACGCACCACGGCAAGGTCGTGCTCGATGTGCTCGCTGAGGTAGCGGCGGTTCTTCAGGCCGGTCAGCGGGTCGGTGATGATCTGCTGGGCCAGAGCCTCGTTGGCCTCGCGCAGCGCGCAGTTGGCCTGCGCCAGCTCGGTGGTGCGCCGTGCCACCAGCACGGCCAGCGCACGGTTGCGCCGGCGCAGCGCGGCGGAGCGCCAGCGCACCAGCAGGCTCAGCGCCAGCATGCCGGCGGCGATCCAGAGCAGCCAGGCCCAGGCGGTGCGGTACCACGGCGGCAGGACGCGGAAGTCGAACGTGGCCTCCCGGGCCTGCCGGCCATAGGCGTCGCGCGCACGCACGTGGAAGCGGTAGCGGCCCTCGGGAAGGTTGGTGTAGTCGCGGTAGGCGTCGTCGCTCCATGGCGACCAGTCGCGGTCCAGCCCCTGCAGCCACACCTGGTAGCGGTTGGCGTCGGAATGCGCGTAGCTGGGCAGGGCGAACTCGAAGCGGATCGAGTTCTGCGCATAGGGGATTTCCGGCGGCCGCGCGGTCGCGAGGTGGTCGGCGAACAACACGCGACCGCCTTGCTCGGCCGCCATGCGCAGCAGGGTCTGTGGAGGCTTGTCCGGCAGGCCGGTGGATGCGGGCCGGTAGCGGTACAGGCCCTTGTCGCCGCCCAGCCACACGGTGCCGTCGGCGTCGTCCAGGAACACCGACATGTCGATGCCTGCCAGCGGCTGCAGCGGCGTGTCCGCCCAGCGCCAGCCTTGGCCGGCACGCATGGCGTGGCCGGTCTGCTTGCTGCCGTCGGCATCGACGACGGCGTACATCCACAAGCCGCCATGGCGGTCCTGGTGCAGCACGTCGATCGGTGACGGGCCGTCTGGGAACAGCCCGGCAAACGCCGGGTCGAGCGAGAAATGCTTGCCGGCTTCGTCGAAGCGATAGATGCCGTGTGCGGTGGTGAAGCGCAGCCGGCCGTCGACCATGACCAGGTCGTTCTGTTCCGGCGGCAGGCCTGCGGCGGTGCCGAAGCGCTCGACCTTGACGGCACGCCCGTCGCGTGGTCCCTGCCAGTCCGGCGGCAGGTCCAGGCGGAGCGCGCCGCCGACCCACAGGCTCAGCCAAAGATGGCCGTCGGCGTCCTGCCGGATCGTGCGCACTTCCTTGCGCACTCCGGCGATGCGGCCTTCGTCGATCCAGCGGTCGCCGTCGCGGCGCAGTGTGCCGATGCCGTCCGGGTAGCCCACGAACACGCGTGCGGGATCGCGCGTGGAGCGGCGCAGGCTGAGCGCCGAGGTCGAGAGCGCACTCTGGTGGGTGTCGAGCAGTTGCCGGAACGTGTCGCCTGCGAGGGCGAACACGCCGTCGCTGCTGGCGACCAGCAACTCGTCGTCGACCTCGGCAAAGCCCCAGACCTGTCCCGTCACCTGGGGCAGCCGTTGGAAATGGGCATCGGCGCCGTCCACCAGGCGGTACAGCCCGTCGGATGCGCCTGCGTAGAGCGTGCCCGCGTGGCGCTGCAGCGCCAGCACGCCGTCCGGCAGGCCGCCGCGTTCGCCGTAGTGGGTCAGCGGCGAGCCGAGGTCGATCCGGCTGATGCCGTTGCTGGCGGCAATCCACAGGCCGCCCTCGCGGTCCTGGAACTGCGCCAGCATCATGTTGGTGGTCAAGCCGCTGCCGCGGGTCAGCGTGCGCAGCAGGTGGCCCTGCGCATCGAGCAGGAACAGCCCGCCGCGCAGCGTGCCGGCGGCGAGCCGGCCGTCGGCCAGCCAGCTCGCGTTGTACAGCTGGCTCTTGCGGATCGCCGCGTCGGCTTCGGT
>DATEKS010000187.1:0-6602 GCA_035277325.1 Rhodanobacter sp. | reverse complement strand
CGTGGGCCCGGGCGGCCTGCGCACGCTGCATGTCTACGAGGGCGCGGCGCCGGCCGAACCCGCACCGCCGGCGCCGCTGCCGGCTGTCCCCAACATCGCGCAGTTGCTGACGCGCTGGAAATCGAAACCGTGAGCAAGCGTTTCCCCTTCGCCGCGCGCTGCTGGCTGGCACTCGCCCTGCTGCTGTTGCCGCTGCTCGCCTCGGCAGCGCCGCAGGCTGCGGGCAATGCGGCCGCGCCGGCCATGCCGACCTTGTCGATGCCGGCCAGCCCGGCCGGCCTGGGCGGCGCGGGCATTCCCGTGCTGACCGTGCACGATGCGCCGGACGGCGCGAAGAACTGGACGCTGTCGCTGCAGATGCTGGCACTGCTTACGGTGCTGACCCTGCTGCCGGCGATCCTGCTGATGATGACCTCGTTCACCCGCATCATCATCGTGCTGGGTTTCCTGCGCCAGGCGCTGGGCACGCAGTCCACGCCGCCGAACCAGGTGCTGCTGGGGCTGGCGCTGTTCCTCACTCTGTTTGTGATGTCGCCGGTGCTCAACCGCGCCTACACCGACGGCGTGAAGCCGTACATGGACGGCCAGCTGAGCGCCGAGCAGGCGCTGCCGGCGGCCAGCGCACCGTTCAAGCGCTTCATGCTCGACCAGACCCGCGAGGCGGACCTCGCGCTGTTCACCAAACTGGCCGGCGAGCAGCCCTACGCCAGCAAGGCCGACGTGCCGTTCAAGGTGGCGATGCCGGCCTTCCTCACCTCGGAACTGAAGACCGCGTTCCAGATGGGCTTCCTGCTGTTCATCCCGTTCCTGATCATTGATCTGGTGGTGGCCAGCGTGCTGATGTCGATGGGCATGATGATGGTCTCGCCGATGATCATCTCGCTGCCGTTCAAGATCATGCTGTTCGTGCTGGTGGATGGGTGGACGCTGCTGCTGGGGACACTGGCGGGGAGCTTCTACACATGAGCACCGCGTTGAGATTCACTCCCTCTCCCCTCTGGGGAGAGGGTCGGGGTGAGGGGTGGGTGCTCGCGGTGCCCTTCATTTCCCCTCTCCCGCTTGCGGGAGAGGGGTGGGGGAGAGGGGCCCTTGCTTGTGCGTCTTCGCAAGCAACAAGGCGGTTTCGAGCGCCTGCCAGCGCCCGAGCTACTTCCCTTTTGCTTGTCCAAAAGAGAAGTAGCCAAGAGAAAACGACACCCCGCGGCGCCGCTTTCCGTCCATCCATGGACGGAAAGTCCGTGAGTCGTGGCCGGGCTTTTCGAGCGGGCTCCTGCCCGCGCGAAAAGGCGAGTCCATCCCTGGCCTCGCCCGCTGCGCGGCCTTGTCGTCCACGTCTCACCGTCGCCGAGGGGCCCCGGGTAAAGCAGGCGCGCATCGTGCGCGCCAGAAGCAACAGCAACAGCGTGCTCCCGCCGTCTCCCTCCCCTGTGTGCAGGGGAGGGTCGGGGTGGGTTGCTCTTGCCGTTGCTTCTGCGCGCTTGGAGCGCGCTGCTCTACCCGGGGCCCCTATGGCGCGGCGGGCGGGTGGAGGAAAGTCCGTAGGATGGCTCGCATGGATGCAAGCCAGTTTTTCGCCGGCACACGGAGGTGCCGTCGAAAAACCCCGGAACCCGCCCGCGCACCCGCAGGGCAGGATGCCCGGAGGGCGCGCCATCGGGGTGCCGTTTCTCTTTGGTTCCTTTCTCTTTGGGCATGCAAAGAGAAAGGAACTCGGCCACCGGCAGGTGGACGAAACCGCTTTGTCGCTTGCGGCAGGCGCGCGAAACCGCCCTGAAGCCTGCGCAGAAAAGACGCGGGCGCCGCGTCCGGCGCAAAAAGGGATGCGCCCATGACCCCCGAATCCATCATGGAAATCGGCCAGCACGCGCTCTACGTGGCGATGCTGGTGGCGGCGCCGTTGCTGCTCACCGCGCTGGTGGTGGGCCTGCTGGTTGGCGTGATCCAGGCGGCCACGCAGATCAACGAGATGACGTTGAGCTTCATCCCCAAGCTGATCGCGATGGCGCTGGTGGCGCTGATCGCGGGGCCGTGGATGCTGCGCTTGCTGGTGCACTACACCACGCAGCTGATCGAGAGCCTGCCGGGGGTGATCCGGTGATGACGCTGGACGTAGCCTGGCTGCTCCCGTGGCTGGACCGCTTCCTGTGGGCGCTGGCGCGGGTAAGCGGGCTGTGCCTGCTGGCGCCGGTGTTCGGTGCCTCGGTGATCCCGATGCGGGTGCGGCTGATGGTGGTGGTGGTGCTCGGCCTGGTGCTGGCGCCGCTGGCGTCGCCGGCGCCGGACGTGCTCAGCGTGGCGGGCATGCTGGGCCTCGCGGGGCAGATCGTGATCGGTGCGGCGACGGGTTTTGTGCTGAAGCTGGTGTTCGATGCGGTGCAGTTCGGCGGCGGCCTGGTGGGGCAGAGCATGAGCCTGGGTTTCGCCGAGGTAGTCGATCCGCAGGCGGGCGGCAGCGCCAACGTGCTGGGCCAGTTCTATCTGGTGCTGGTGACCCTGCTGTTCCTGGCGATGGACGGCCATCTGCGCCTGATCGCGCTGCTCGCCGACAGCTTCACCGGCCTGCCGCCGGGCGGCCCAGCGCTCGACGCGAACAGCCTGCATGCGGTGCTGGCGTTCGGCGTGCAGCTGTTCGGCGGCGCGGTGCGCGTGGCGTTGCCGGCGATGACTTCGCTGCTGGTGGTGAACATCGGCTTCGCGGCGATCAGCCGTGCGGCGCCGTCGATGAACCTGTTCGCGGTGGGTTTCCCGATCACCGTGTCGCTGGGCTTCATCGCGCTATGGCTCTCCCTGCGCAGCCTGCCCGGCGCGTTCGACGCCCTGCAGGGCGATGCGTGGGCCCTGATGCGCCATCTGCTCGGCGGCTGAGCGATGAGCGACGACAGCGACCAGGAAAAAACCGAACAGCCGACAGAGAAACGGCTCAAGGAATCGCGCGAGAAGGGCGAAGTCCCGCGATCGCGCGACCTCGCCGGTGCGGCGGTGGTGCTGGCGGGCGTGGCGGCACTGATGGCCGGCGGTCCGGCCTCGTTCGAGCATGCGCGGCGGATCTTCGCGTTCGGCCTGGGCTACTCGCGCGAGGCGCTGTTCTCAGACGCGCTGCCGGGGCGTGCGCTGCACGCGGCGCTGCGCGAGGCGCTGGCGCTGTTCGCGCCGGTGGCGCTGGCCACGCTGCTGGCCGCGTTCGCGGCGCCGCTGCTGCTAGGCGGGCTGAATTTCAGCGGCCAGGCGCTGGCGCCGAAGTTCGAGCGGCTGGACCCGATCAAGGGCCTGTGCCGCATCTTCGCGCTGCGCGGCCTGGTCGAACTGGGTAAGGCGCTGCTGAAGCTGCTCTTCATCGGCGCCGTGCTGGCGCTGCTGCTGCGCCACTGGCAGGGCGCGCTGCAGGCCACCGGGCGCGGCGCGGTGGCCGCGGGCATCGCGCAGGCGCTGGGCCTGCTGGGTCAGGCCGCGCTGTGGTTCGGCAGCATCCTCGCGCTGCTCGGCGGGCTCGACGCGCTGTACCAGAAATACGACCACACGAAGAAGCTGCGCATGAGCCGGCAGGAGATCAAGGACGAGATGAAGGAGAGCGAGGGCAGCCCCGAGATGAAGGGCCGCATCCGCCAGGTGCAGATGGCGCAGGCGCGCCGCCGCATGATGGAGGAACTGCCCAAGGCCGACGTGGTGGTGGTCAATCCCACGCACTTCGCGGTGGCGCTGCGCTACGACGAGGGGCGCACCGGCGCGCCGCGGGTGATCGCCAAGGGCGTGGACGTGCTGGCCCAGCAGATCCGCCTGGTGGCGGGCAGCCATCGCATTCCGCTGGTCGAGGCGCCGCCGCTGGCACGCGCCTTGTATGCAAGCACGAAGCTTGGCCAGGAAATCCCCGCTGCGCTCTACGTGGCGGTGGCCCAGGTGCTCGTCTACGTCTACCAGCTCAAGCAGGCTGCGGCGCAGGGCGAGGCGCCGCCGGCCGCGCCGAACCCCGAGGTCGATCCCGACCTGATGGGGCCTTATCGCTAATCGGTCACGAGTCAAATCCATGACGGGCACGCAGGTACTGGGCAGTTTCAGGCAGCTGGCGCGACGGGGCGCCGGCGCGCCGGTGATGATGCTGGTGATGCTGGCGATGATGATGTTGCCGCTGCCGCCGTTCCTGCTCGACATGCTGTTCAGCTTCAACATCGCGCTGTCGCTGGTGATCCTGCTGGCGGTGGTCTACGTGATGCGGCCGCTGGAGTTCGCCGCATTCCCCACCGTGGTGCTGATGGCCACGCTGCTGCGCCTCGCGCTCAACATCGCCTCCACCCGCGTGGTGCTGCTGCACGGCCACGACGGCCCCGGCGCCGCGGGCAAGGTGATCGAGGCGTTCGGCGAGTTCGTGATCGGCGGCAACTTCGCGGTGGGCCTGGTGGTGTTCGCGATCATCACCATCATCAACTTCGTGGTGGTCACCAAGGGCGCCACCCGCGTGTCCGAGGTGACCGCGCGCTTCACCCTGGATGCGATGCCCGGCAAGCAGATGGCGATCGACGCCGACCTCAACGCCGGCCTGCTGACCCAGGAGCAGGCGCGCGAGCGCCGCCAGGAAGTGCGCGAGGAGGCGGACTTCTACGGCTCGATGGACGGTGCCTCGAAGTTCGTGCGCGGCGACGCCACCGCCGGCATCCTGATCCTGATCATCAACATCGTCGGCGGCTTCTTCGTCGGCGTGATGCAGCACGGCCTCTCCGCCGCCGACTCGGCGCACACCTACACCCTGCTCACCATCGGCGACGGCCTGGTGGCGCAGGTGCCGGCGCTGATGCTGTCGGTGGCCACCGCGATCATCGTCACCCGCGTCTCGCGCGCGCAGGACATGGGCCGCCAGCTCGCCGGCCAGGTGTTCGGCCAGCCGCGCGCGCTCGCGGTGGCGGCGGTGGTGCTGGGCGTGATGGGCCTGGTCCCCGGCATGCCGAACCTCGCCTTCCTGCTGCTGGGCGGCGTGTGCGGCGGCGCAGCGTGGCTGCTGTTCAAGCGCCAGCGCGAGACGCGCGAGCAGCTGGCCGCCGACACCGCGGCGACGCCGGCGCCGGCGGCACCCGCCGAGCGCGTGGAACTGGGCTGGGAGGACGTCACCACGGTGGACCCGCTGGGCCTGGAAGTGGGCTACCGGCTGATCCCGCTGGTGGACCAGCACCAGGGCGGCGAACTGATGGGACGGATCAAGTCGGTGCGCCGCAAGCTGTCGCAGGAACTGGGTTTCCTGATCCCCGCGGTGCACATCCGCGACAACCTCGACCTCGGTCCCAACACCTACCGCATCATGCTGATGGGCGTGCCGATGGGCGAGGCCGAGGTGCACACCGAGCGCCTGCTCGCGATCAACCCGGGCCAGGTGCACGGCACCGTGCAAGGCATCGCCACCCAGGACCCGGCGTTCGGTCTGGAAGCGGTGTGGATCGAGCTGGGCCAGCGCGAGCTGGCGCAGGGTTACGGCTACACCGTGGTCGACCCGGCCACGGTGATCGCCACGCATCTCTCGCACATCCTGCAGGGCCACGCGCACGAGCTGCTCAGCCACCAGGACGTGCAGCAGCTGCTGGACCGCCTGGCGCAGGGCGCGCCCAAGCTGGTCGAGGACCTGGTGCCCAAGCGCCTGACCCTGGGCGTGGTGGTGAAGGTGCTGCAGAACCTGCTGGCCGAGCGGGTGCCGATCCGCAACATGCGCGGCATCGTCGAATCCTTGGCGGAGCACGCGGCACAGAGTCAGGATCCCGGCATCCTCACCTCCGCCGTGCGCGTGGCGCTGGGCCGGCAGATCGTGCAGGAGATCGCCGGGCTGGGCACCGAGGTTCCCGTCATCACGCTGGCGCCGGAGCTGGAGCAGATCCTGCTCGGCTCGGTGTCCGGTGGCGGCGTGGCGGGCGCCGCGGTGGAACCGGGTCTCGCCGACCGCCTGCAGCAGAGCGTGGCCGAGGCTGCGCGGCGCCAGGAAATGAGCGGCGAACCCGCGGTGCTGCTGGTCGCGCCGCTGCTGCGGCCGTGGCTCGCGCGCTTCACCCGGCACGTGGCACAAAACCTGCACGTGCTGGCCTACAACGAGGTGCCCGACAACCGTCGGGTGCGACTGGTGCAGGCGTTGGGGCGTTGAGAGCCGGGAGTCGGGAATGGGCAACAGGACATTGGAAAAGCTGAGATCGCGACAAGCCTGTGATGGTTCTGCTTCTGCCGGATCCCTGTCTCTCACCACCGAATCCCGCTTGCGGAGCAGGCTATGAAGATCAAACGTTTCGTGGCGCCCGACATGCGCCAGGCGATGCGCGAAGTGCGCGAGGAGCAGGGGCCGGATGCGGTGATCCTGTCCACCCGGCGCATGGACGACGGCATCGAGGTGATCGCCGCGATCGACTACGACGAGGCGCTGGTGCGCGAGGCGGCCCGCCATGGCGCGCCGGTTGCGACGCCGGAAGCGAAGCCGACGGCATCGCCGAAAGCGGAAGCGCAACCGGCGACAAGGCCGGAGCCCGTGGTGAAGTCCGGGCCGGTGGCAAGCGCACCGGCGATGCAGCCGCCGCTGGCGCCCGCCGCCGCTGCGTCGCCGCGTCGCCTGCAGGCTGTCGCGCCACCCGCCGCGGCGACCA
>DATEKS010000186.1:0-13775 GCA_035277325.1 Rhodanobacter sp. | reverse complement strand
CGGCACCGGTGGCGTGGAGGGCACCTCCTACCCTTCGGCGACTTGCGCGTGGCTGCAATTCTGGGTGCAGCTCGATTCGCCCACGAAAGCCACCGCGTACAAAGCCTTCCTGGTGCATTACTCGGAAGAACAAAGGGCGCTGGGCCGTTTCCAGCGCGCGCCGAACGTGCAGCTGCGCGACCTGATGCAGTGGCTTGACTACAACAGTGTCGTGCCGGGCGACGTGCGCCTGCAGGCGTGGCTGGCGTTCGGCTTCCTGCTGGTGTGCCTGATCAACACCGTCGGCCTGATGCTGGCGAAATTCCTGCGCCGCTCGGCGGAGCTGAGCGTGCGGCGTGCGCTGGGCGCATCCAGGCGCGCGTTGTTCGCGCAGCTGCTGGCCGAATCCGGAGTGATCGGGATCGCCGGCGGGGCCGGCGGCCTGCTGCTGGCCCTTTTCGGCTTGTGGATGGTCCGGCACCGGGCGTCCGACTATGCCGCGCTGGCGCATCTCGACCCCGCCATGCTGCTGCTCACCTTCGCGCTGGCGGTCGGCGCGAGCCTGCTGGCCGGCGTACTGCCGGCGTGGCGCGCCTGCCACGTCGCCCCGGCGCTGCAGCTCAAGAGCAACTGACATGGACATCCTGCCCATCCTCACCACGTTACGCCGGCACAAGGTCATCCTCTGGCTGCTGATGCTGGAGATCGCGTTGAGCTGCGCCATCATCTGCAATGGCGTGTTCCTGGTCGTGCAGCGCCTGCAGCACATGGACATGCCCAGTGGCGTTGCCGAGCACGAACTGGTGCAGATCCAGCAGGCGCCGATCGCCCCACCGGCAGACCGTTACGCGCGGGCGCAGGAAGATCTCGCGACGCTGCGGCAGATTCCCGGCGTGCAGGCAGTCGGCATGAGCAACCAGGTCCCGTTCGGCGGCGCTTCTTCGAACGGCAACGTGATGCTCTCGCCGACGCAGCCGCACCCGACGTTGAGCGCCGCCGAGTACTTCGGCGAGAACCTGGTGCAGACGCTGGGCTTGCACCTGGTCGCGGGGCGCACCTTGCGGACCGACGAATACGTCGATGCCGACGTGGTGATCCGGGAACTCGCCGATGGCAGCGACAAGGGCTTTCCGATGCCGACGCTGATCAGCCAGGCGCTGGCCACGCGCCTGTGGCCGCAACAGAACCCGCTCGGCAAGTTGATCTGGCTGGCGCCCACCGCGAGCTTCCGCGTGGTGGGCGTGGTGGCGACGCTGGCGCGCGCCAATGCCTACAACACCGCCACCGCGCAGTACTCGATGATCATTCCGCTGCACATGGGCGCGGACAAGGACCAGAGCTACCTGCTGCGCACCCGGCCCGAGGACCGGCAGCGCGTGCTCGCCGCGGCGGTGGCGGCGCTGAAACGCGCGGACCCGGCACGCGTGATCACGCATTCGCGCACGTACGACCAGATCCGCAATGATTATTTCCAGGACGACCACGCGATGGCTGGCATGCTGGTCAGCGTGATCTTGGCGGTGCTGCTGGTGACGGGGCTAGGCATCGTGGGCCTCGCGAGTTTCTGGGTCGCGCAGCGCCGCAGGCAGATCGGTATCCGCCGCGCGCTCGGCGCGACGCGCACCGACATCCTGCATTACTTCCAGACCGAGAACTTCCTGATCGTCACGTTCGGCATCGTGATCGGGATGCTGCTGGCCTACGGCCTCAGCCTGTGGCTGATGATGCATTACGAATTGCCGCACCTGCCAGGCATCTACTTCCCGGTCGGCGCACTGGCGCTGTGGGTCATCGGCCAACTCGCCGTGCTCGGCCCCGCGTTGCGCGCGGCGGCGGTGCCGCCGGTGGTGGCGACGCGGAGTGTGTGATGTTCTGGCTACCCCTGCAGATGAAGTGCTTCAAGGAGTGAATGCATGTTGGGCTACTACCTCGATCTGGCCCTGCGCAGCCTGAAGCGCAACAAGGTGCTCACCTCGTTGATGGTGCTGGCCATCGCGCTGGGCATCGGCGCGAGCATGACGATGATCACCGTGCTACACGTGATGACGGCCGATCCGATACCGGGGCGCAGCGGACAGCTGTTTTATCCGCAGGTCGATCCGCAGGGCATGGAGGGCTACACCAAGGCCAACGATCCGCCGGATCAGTTGACGTGGCTTGATGCGATGAATCTGTTGCACGCGCACGAGGGCGTGCGCCAGGCGGCGATGTCGGCCGGTCGGGTGACGGTGGTGCCGCCACAGGGGGCGACGCACGCTTTCATTGCGGACGCACGTTATGCCACGGCGGATTTCTTTCCGATGTTCGAGGTACCGTTCGCCGATGGTGCCGGCTGGACGGCCGGCGACGACGACAAGCACGCGCGGGTGGTGGTGATCGCCCGCGAGCTGGCCGACAAGCTCTACGGCACGCCGTATGCAGTAGGCCAGGTGCTGCGGTTGGGCAAGTACGACTTCCGTGTCGTCGGCGTGGTCGACGATTGGAACCCGGCGCCGCATTTCTACGATCTCTCGATGGGCAACTACTCTAAACCGGAGCAGGTGTTCCTGCCGTTCGAGACGGCCATGGAGCTGAAGCAGGGCATCCAGGGCAGCATGATGTGCTGGGGTGATTTTCCGTCGGATGGCAACATGGCGAAGGCCAATGGGTGCGCCTGGGTGCAGTTCTGGGTGCAGCTGGACACGCCGGCGCAAGTCGCCTCCTATCGTGACTTTCTCGTCAACTATTCGGCACAACAGAAGGTGCTGGGCCGTTTTGCACGGCCGCCGAATGTGCGGCTGCGCGACGTGATGCAATGGCTGGATTACAACCACGTGGTGCCGGGCAGCGTGCAGTTGCAGACCCTGCTGGCATTGGGCTTCCTGCTGGTGTGCCTGGTCAACACGGTGGCGATGCTGCTGGTGAAGTTCCTGCGCCGCGGTGGCGAGCTCTCGGTGCGCCGCGCCATGGGTGCCTCGAAACGCTCGGTGTTCGCCCAGCTGTTGGTGGAGGCTGCGCTGGTCGGCTTGGCGGGTGGCGTTGTGGGGCTGCTGCTGGCGGCTTTCGGCTTGTGGGTCGTGCGTCAGCAGCCGGTGGAATATGCCGCGTTTGCGCACATGGACGGGTCGATGCTCGCCGCCACCTTTGTGCTGGCCGTCTGCGCCACCTTGCTGGCGGCCTTGTTTCCCGCGTGGCGAGCCTGCCGCATCGTGCCGGCTCGCCTGCTGAAGACACAGTGAGGACGTGACCATGCACCCGATCGTTTCCGCACTGAAGCACCACAGGACCACCGTCGCGCTGGTGGCGCTGGAAATCGCGCTGACCTGCGCCATCGTCACCAACGCGCTGTTCCTGATCGGCGACCGCGTGGCGGCCATGCGCATGGTCACCGGGGTGGCCGACAACGAACTGGTATGGGCGCGCACCACCGGCCTCGACCTTGGGCAAGAGACCAGGATGGGCGCCGATACCGATGCCGACCTGGCCGCCCTGCGCAGCATGCCCGGCGTCGAGTCGGTGGCGACGGCCAATTCGCTGCCGTTGACCCGCAACTACATGAGCGTGGGGGCCTGGCGTCATCCCGGCGACAAGAAGGACGAAGTCAACAACGTGGTCGAGTACGCGGGGACGCCCGGCCTGCTGCGCACGCTGGGCATCAAGCTGTCGGCAGGGCGTGATTTCCTGCCACAGGAATACGTGTCCTACACGCCTGGCCTCTTTGGCAGTCCGGACAGCAAGGCGCCGCCACCCAGGGTCGCCATCGTTACGCACACGCTGGCCGAGGTGCTCTGGCCCGGTGAGAACCCGCTGGGAAAAACCTTCTGGCTGGACAGCGACGGCAAGGAGCCCGTGCAGGTGGTGGGAGTGACTGACCATCTGCTCAATCCGAGTATCACCAAATATCAGGGCGCTGACCGCAACATGATTTTGCCATCGACCAAGGTGGTCGGTGGCGTGTACGTGCTGCGCGTGAGACCGGACATGCGCGGTGCGGTCGCGCGCGACCTTCCCGGCGTGCTCACACGCATCGACCCCGCGCGCATGGTGCAGGTGAAGATCTATACCGACACGATCTCGGACTATTACCACGGTGACCGCGCGATGGTCTGGTTGCTGCTGGTGGTCACCGGCTGCCTGCTGGCGCTGACCGCACTGGGCGTGGTGGGCCTGTCCAGCTTCTGGGTGCAGCAGCGCACGCGCAGCATTGGCATCCGCCGCGCCATCGGCGCCACGCGGCGCGACATCCTGCGCTATTTCCAGTTCGAGAACCTGCTGATCGTCGGCGCCGGCATCATGCTGGGTTCGCTTGGCGCGGTAGGGCTCAATCTGTGGCTGATGAAACGCTATGAACTGGCGCACATGCCGCTGGCATGGCTGGGCTCAGGTGCTGTCGTGCTGTGGCTGCTCGGCCAGCTCGCCGTGCTCGGTCCCGCACTGCGTGCGGCGGCGGTGCCGCCGGTGGTGGCGACACGTTCGGTGTGAGTTTTTCCCATCGCCCGCAAGCGGGAGAGGGGAGTTCAAGCAAGGGGGAAGTGGATGATCGGCTATTACCTGGAAATCGCCGCGCGCAGCCTGCGCCGCAGTGCGGGGCTCACCCTGTTGATGGTGCTTGCTGTCGGCTTTGGCGTGGGAGCGTCGATGACGACTTATGCAGTGTTCCGCGCGGTGTCGGGTGACCCGATTCCATGGAAGTCGTCCAGCCTGTTCGTGCCGCAGATCGACGCCTGGGGGCCTGCGGCACGTGCCGATAATGGCGAGCCGCAGGATGCTCTGGACTACACCGACGCGATCGCCTTGATGCGCGACAATCGCGCCACGCGACAATCGGCGATCTATGCCGTCGCGCCCTCGGTGCTGCCCACGGATACCAGCCGCACGCCGATTCCGCTGGATGGTTTTGCGGTGTATGGCGAGTTCTTCACGATGCTGGATGTTCCCTTCGAATACGGCAGCGGCTGGAGCGCGGACGTCGATGCGCGCGGCGCACCGGTGGTGGTGGTCGGCGATGCGATCAACCGCAGGTTGTTCGGTGGGGCAGACAGCGTGGGCAGGACGGTAAGCATCGGCGGCCGCGACTACCGCGTGGTCGGCGTGATGAAGCCGTGGAACCCGCAGCCGGTCTTTTTCGACGTGGCGGACACTGGCGGTTTCGGCGGCGACGGCCCTGACCTGTTCCTGCCATTCCAGACGGCCATTGCGGCAAGCATGGAGAACGCGGGGAACACCAATTGTCCGAAGGGCAGGATGCCGAGTGCGCCGGGTTTCGCCGGCCTGCAGCCGTCGGCCTGCACCTGGATCGCCTACATGGCCGAACTGGACGATGCGGCGGCAGTGCGGCGTTACCGGCAGTATCTCGACGACTATGCGCGCGAACAGCAACAGTTGGGTCGCTTCGGCTGGCCGCCCAACAACCGGCTGCGCGACCTGCGGACCTGGCTGGACCACGAGCACGTCGTGCCTGACGACACCAAGGTGTCGATGCTGGTGGCCCTGGGCCTGCTGCTGGTGTGCCTGCTCAATACGGTGGGATTGCTGCTGACGAAGTTCCTGCGGCGCAGCGGCGAGATCGGCGTGCGTCGCGCGCTGGGAGCGTCGCGTCGCGCGATCTGCATGCAGTTCCTTGCCGAGGCCGCGGTGATCGGGCTGGCCGGCGGAGTGCTCGGTCTGTTGCTGACGGGTGTGGGCGTGCTTGCGACCAACCAGGTGCTGCCCATGTATCTGGCCGGCCTGGCGCATGTGGATGCGGGTCTGCTGCTGCTCACCGTGCTGGTGGCGGTGCTGGCGACCATGCTGGCCGGCCTGTATCCGGCGATGCGGGCGTCGCGCGTGCAGCCCGCGTGGCAGTTGAAAACGCAATGAGGGGGAACGCGATGAGACTCCACCCGATCCTCGCCGCCTTGCGGCGGCACAAGACCGGCGTTGCGCTGATCGCCTTGCAGATTGCGTTGACGCTGGCGATCGTCTGCAACGCGATCTTCATCATCGGCCAGCGCATCGCGCGGATGGACCGCCCGACTGGTGTGGCGGAGGCGGGCCTGATCCGCATTTCGCAGCAATGGCTGGACGCGCCGGCAGGCGACGATGCTGCCGCCGTCGAGCAACTGGATGCCATGCAGCGCACGGATCTGGCCTTGCTGCGCAACCTGCCGGATGTCCAGGAGGCGGCGGCCTCCACCAGCATGCCGCTGCAGGGCATGATCTGGAGCGGCTACCTCACGCTTGCGCCGCCGTCGACGGGGCCGAACGTGCAGGCAGCCTATTACTACGGTGACGAGCACCTGCGCAGCACGCTTGGCCTGCACCTGGTCGCGGGACGCGACTTCACGGCGGGCGAGATCCAGCATCACACCATCCGCAGCACGGTCGTCTCGCCCGTGGTCATCGTGAGCCGGCCGGTGGCCGATGCGCTGTTTCCGCAGGGTGATGCACTGGGCAAGACGATCTATCAGGACGGCAAGCCGGCGACCATCATTGGCATCGTGCAACGGCTGCAGACGCCGACGTTGTCGAAGTGGGGCAGCGGCTGGTCCTACAACTCGGTGCTCGAACCGGTGCGCCTGGACGGTGCCACGGCCAGCTATGCGCTGCGCGCGAAGCCGGGCCGCGAGCAGGCGGCGATGCGCGAGGCGCGCAAGGCGCTGCTGGCGGCCGATCCGATGCGACTGATGCCGGACAGCTGGGGCATCCAGCCGTTCTCCGAAATCCGTGCCAAGGTCTACCGCGCCGACCGCGGCATGGCGATGCTGATGGGGGCGATCAGCCTGATCCTGCTTTGCGTCACCGCAGCCGGCATCGTGGGTCTCACCAGTTTCTGGGTGGGACAGCGGCGCAAGCAGATCGGCGTGCGTCGTGCCCTGGGGGCGCGCAAGCTCGACGTGCTGCGGCATTTTCTGCTCGAGAACCTGTTCATCGCGGGCATGGGGACGATGCTGGGCCTGTTGCTGGCGATTGGCCTCAATATCTGGCTCATGCAGTACTACGCATTGGATCGGCTGCCCATGGTTTATGTGCTGGTTGGCATGGCCACGATGCTGCTGCTGGGGCAGGCTGCAGCCTACGTGCCGGCGAGGCGGGCATCCCGCGTGCCGCCCGTGGTGGCGACGCGTTCGATATGAAAAATGGGCCTTGTAGGAGCGCACCCTGTGCGCGAATGCTTCGGGCTCTGATCGGGCGCCAGAGCCATCGCGCACAGGGTGCGCTCCTACGGGCAGCGTGTCGGGGCAGGCGCCCGCTGCGTGTGAGGCACAGAAATTTTCATGTACGTAGGTCGATGGTCATGGCAACCTTTTCCACCGGAGCTGCATCCATGCAGACATGTGCAGGAACAAGATGCGTACCGTACTGATCGTCGATGACAACCCGGCCGTGGGCGAGGCGCTGTCGCTGCTGCTTTCGCTGCACGACATCCGGCCGCTGGTGGCGCTGAACCAGGCCGAAGGCCTGGCCGCGCTGGAGCGCGAGCGGGTGGATGTGGTGATCCAGGACATGAACTTCAGCGCCGACACCACCTCGGGCGAGGAGGGCGTGGAGCTGTTCCGCGCGATCCGCGAGCAGCATCCCGACCTGCCGGTGATCCTGCTCACCGCGTGGACGCACCTGGAGACGGCGGTGGAACTGGTGAAGGCCGGCGCCGCCGACTATCTGGCCAAGCCCTGGGACGACCACAAGCTGCTGGCCACGGTGGAGAACCTGCTGGAGCTCTCCGAGTCCACCCGCGAGGTGAGCCGCGCGCGGCGCGAGCGCCGCCGCCGTCGTGAGGTGCTGCAGAGCACCTACGACCTGGACAACCTGGTGTTCGCTTCCGAGGCGATGGCGCGCACGCTGGAGCTGGCCTGCCAGGTGGCGCGCGCCGAGGTACCGATCCTGATCACCGGGCCGAACGGCGCGGGCAAGGAGCGCATCGCGGCGATCGTGCATGCGAACTCGCTGGTGAAGAAGGGACCGTTCGTGGCGGTGAACTGCGGCGCGCTGCCGGGCGAATTGATCGAGGCCGAGCTGTTCGGCGCCGACGCCGGCGCCTACACCGGCGCGAACAAGGCGCGCGAGGGCCGCTTCGAGCTGGCCGACGGCGGCACGCTGTTCCTCGACGAGATCGGCAACCTGCCGCTGCCGGGCCAGATGAAGCTGCTGCGCGTGCTGGAAACCGGCCAGTTCGAGCGCCTCGGCTCCGGCAAGACGCGGCAGGCCAAGGTGCGCGTGCTTTCCGCGACCAATGCCGATCTCAAGGCGATGATCCGCGCCGGCACCTTCCGCGAGGACCTGTACTACCGACTCAACGTGATCGAGGTGAACCTGCCGCCGCTCTCCGAGCGCATCGACGACGTGCTGCCGCTGGCCGAGCACTTCCTCGCCGGTCGCGCCACGCTGGGCGACGCCGCGCGCGAGGCGCTGCTGGCCTATCCGTGGCCGGGCAACGTGCGCGAGCTGAAGAACGCGATCGAGCGCGCCGCGCTGCTGGCCGGCGGCAAGCCGATCACGCCGGAGCTGCTCAACCTGCCGCAGGTCGCGCCAACGGCTGCGCGCAACCTCGACGAGCCCAGCCGCGAGGCGGTGGAGGGAGCGCTGCACCAGGCCGAGGGCGTGGTGAGCCGTGCCGCGCAGGTGCTGGGCCTGTCGCGCCAGGCGCTGTATCGGCGCATGGAGCGCTACGGGCTGACGGCATAGTTACGGTATAACTGCGGGCGATCGGGCGCTGGGCCTGCGTGGGTCGCCAAGGGAGCAGACATGGGTCATCGAGCGTTGCCGGCGTTGTTCTTCTCCCTGTTTTGCACAGGCGTTTGCGCGCAGTCGGCGATTGCGCCGGTTGTGCAGCATCCGCGCTTGCCGGGAGACACGCAATCCAGGGTGACCGACAAGGTTCAATTCCATTTCAAGGATGGCGATAGCCCCGGCACGCGCTGGGCACGCCAGATGGGGCAGGGCGTGGCGCGCATCGTGGCGCAGAGGCACGGGATGACCAACAGCACCCTGGTGCAGTACGGGCGCCCTGGTGTGGAGTGCAAGGTCTCGGCCATGAAGCCCGAGTGCCCGTAAGCGCTGGATGGCGCAGCCGAAAGCAGCGATATCCGAAATATCACCCAGACGTCGGACTGGTCATCCAAGGGGCCAACATGCGAACCTTAAGCCTCGTTTCCCTGCCGCTGTGCCTGCTGGCCTTTGCGGCCACGGCGCAAACAGCCTCGGATCAGTGGACTGCTCCTGCGCCTGCAGCCAGCGTCGCTCCCGCGCAGGACTACCGCTCGCACGGCAGCGATGCCACGGCGAAGCCATCGCCGTTCAAGTTCAAGAGCGAGCGCAAGACATGGATGAAGGAGCCGCCGCCGCCGCACGCCAACGACCAGAACGCGGTGATGGGTACTTCGCGCCCCTGGCAGGACGGCAAGCCGCCGGTCAGCTGCGCGCAGACGCCGCAGGATCCCGCATGCCGCTGAGTCCGGCGTCGCGCAGCGCGGGGCGCCGCTGATGTGGCGCCGCCTGAATTCGCTGCAGGCCCGGCTGACCCTGCTGCTTGCGGTGGCCGCGGTGGCCGGCGCGCTGGTCTACGTGGGTCTGACCCAGTGGCCGGTGCCGCAACTGTTCGACTGGTTGCACAAGGATCTGTCGGTATCGATCCGCAAGCCGGCGCAACTGGGGATCTATGGCGGCCTCGTGGTCAGTGCGCTGGTGCTGTTGCCGCTGGCCTGGTGGCTGGCCTATCTGGTGATGTCGCCGCTGAGCCGCCTGCTGCGCGCGCTGGAGGGTGCGGTGGCGAGCTACCGCGACGGCGATTTCAGCTTCTCCATCGCGGCGCGCCGCAGCGACGAGCTGGGCGAGCTGATCCGCATGCACAATGCGCTGGGCCAGACCCTGCGCGACCAGCGCCAGAACCTGGTGCAGCGCGAGCTGCTGCTGGAGACGGTGGTACAGAACACGCCGGTGGCGCTGGTGCTCACCGACGGCAGCGGCCGCGTGGTCTATTCCAACATCGCCTCGCGCCACCTGTTCAACGAGGGCAAGAGCCTCAACGGCCTGGACTTCACCGAGCTGCTGACCGAGGCGCCGGAGGCGCTGTCGCGCGCGGTGGAGAGCGGCGAGGACGCGCTGCTCAGCGTGGAGATGGACGGCAGCGAGGAAACCTTCCACCTGTCGCAGCGCGCGTTCCGCCTGCAGGGCCGGCCGCACCGGCTGCACCTGTTCCGGCGCATGACGCGCGAGCTGTCGCGGCAGGAGGTGGCGACCTGGAAGCGGGTGATCCGCGTGATCAGCCACGAGCTCAACAACTCGCTGGCGCCGATCTCCTCGCTGGCGCACTCCGGTGCGGAGTTGGCGCGCCGCGGCAACCTGGAGCGCCTGCCCGGGGTGTTCGCCACCATCGGCGAGCGCGCCAAGCACCTGCACTGTTTCATCGCCGGCTACGCCAGCTTCGCCAAGCTGCCGGCGCCGCAGCCGCAAGCGGTGGAGTGGGAGCCGTTCCTCGCCTCGCTGGCGCTGCACTGCCATTACCAGCTTGCCGCACCGGCACCCACACATCCTGGCCGCTTCGACCCGGTGCAGATCGAGCAGGTGCTGATCAACCTGATCAAGAACGCGCATGAATCCGGCAGCGCGGAGGACGAGGTCAGCCTGGCCATTCTCGACGCCGGCAGCGAGCTGCGCATCGAGGTGGCCGACCGCGGGCCCGGCATGAGCGAGACCGTGCTGGCGCAGGCGCTGCTGCCATTCTATTCCACCAAGCGCTCCGGCACCGGCCTCGGCCTCGCCCTTGCCAGGGAAATCGCCGAGGCGCACGGCGGCCGCGTGCTGCTCGCCAACCGCGAGGGCGGTGGCCTGCGCGTGAGCCTGCGCCTGCCGCAGTTCGGCACCCGATAGACCGTTGCCGCGGCTGTTCCCGGCGCCGGTGCGCCGGGCGTCCGCTCGCCTATACTGCGGTTCTCACTGGGGAATGGAGCAAGTCATGGGATCGTTTCTTGCGTTGGTCATCGTGGTGCTGGTGGTCGTCACCCTGCTCAAGATGGTGCGCATCGTGCCGCAAGGCTACGAATGGACGGTGGAGACCTTCGGCAAGTACACCCGCACGCTCACGCCGGGCCTGCACCTGCTGATCCCGATCTACCAGTCGGTGGGACGCAAGATGAATATGATGGAGCAGGTGCTGGACGTGCCCTCGCAGGACGTCATCACCAAGGACAACGCGGTGGTGCGCGTGGACGGCGTGGTGTTCTACCAGGTGCTGGACGCGGCCAAGGCGGCCTACGAGGTGGCCCAGCTGGAACAGGCCACGCTGGCGTTGATCATGACCAACATCCGCACCGTGCTCGGCTCGCTGGACCTGGACGAGAGCCTGAGCCAGCGCGACGCGATCAACGCCAAGCTGCTGCGCGTGGTGGACGAGGCGACGCATCCGTGGGGCGTCAAGGTCAACCGCATCGAGATCAAGGACATCGCCCCGCCGCGCGACCTGGTGGACGCGATGGCGCGGCAGATGAAGGCCGAGCGCGAGAAGCGCGCGAACATCCTCGACGCCGAGGGCTTCCGCCAGGCGGCGATCCTCAAGGCCGAGGGCGAGAAGCAATCGGTGATCCTCGCGGCCGAAGGCGAGAAGGAAGCAGCGTTCCGCGCCGCCGAGGCGCGCGAACGCACCGCCGAGGCCGAGGCCAAGGCGACTACGATGGTCTCCGACGCGATCGCCAGCGGCAACGTCAACGCGCTGAACTACTTCGTGGCCAACAACTACGTCGAAGCGCTGAAGGCGATGGCCGCCTCGCCGAACCAGAAGATGCTGCTGCTGCCGATCGAGGCCACCGGCGTGATCGGCGCGATGGCGGGCATCGCCGAGTTGGCCAAGGAGTCGCTGGGGCAGCAGCAGGCGGCGGTCAAGTCCGCTCCGTCGTTGCCGCGCTGAGAAAAGCGCCCTCTCCCCCGGCCCCTCTACCGCTAGCGGGAGAGGGGAGTTAATCATCTGGATGCTCCCCATGCTTGGACAAATCGCAACGCATTACCTGTGGTGGATCCTCGCTCTGCTGCTGATCGCGGGCGAGGTGATGATGCCCGGCTATTTCCTGCTGTGGATCGGCATTGCCGCCGCGGCGATGGGCGTACTGCTGTGGCTCATGCCCGGCATGGGCCTGCTGCTGCAGGCCGTGCTGTTCGCCGTGCTGGCACTGGCCGCCTGCTTTGCCTACGCACGCTGGCTGCGGCCGCGCATCGAGCGCCGCGCGCCCGGTGGCGAGCGCTTGAACCGTCGCGCCGAGCAGATGATCGGGCAGCGCTACGAGCTGATCGAGGCCATCGTCAACGGCCGCGGCAAGGTACGCGTGGGCGACGGCCAGTGGCTGGTGAGCGGGCCGGACCTGCCGTTGGGCAGCACGGTGGAGGTGGTGGCGGTGGACGGCACCACGCTCAAGGTGCGTGCCACCGCATGAGTGCATCGGTTGCCAGCGCCCGGACTGCCGTTCCAGCGGCGCTGAATACGCGCATCGCCTTCCTGCTGGAACTGGCGCGGCGGCTGCACCAGTACGGCACCTCGGCGCCGCGGCTGGAGATGGCGATCGATCTGTCCGCACGACGGCTGGGTCTGCAGGCCGACGTGTGGTCCAGCCCCACCGCGATCATCATCTCCTTCTCCGACCTGGGGCAGGGCGACGAGGGCGTGGCGCAGACCACCCAGGTGATGCGGCTCGCACCCGGCGACGTGAACCTGGCACGGCTGTGCGAGGCGGACGCCATCGCCGACCGCGTGATCGCGGGCGAGCTGGACCTGCGCGAGGGCTTCCGCCGCTTGCGCGCGCTGGGCGCACCGGACTCGCGCAGGGCGAAGATCAATACCGTCGCCAGCTATGGTCTGTCGGCCGCCAGCATTGCGGCGCTGTTCCTGCACAGTTCCTGGGTGGATCTGGTGGTGGCTGCGGTGATCGGCATGCTGATCGGCGCGATCACCCTGCTGGCCTCGACCCGGCCGCGACTGGCCGCGGCCAGCGACGCGATCAGCGCCGTGGTGGCGACCGCGGTGGCGATCCTGTTCAGCGCATTCGTGGTGCCGCTGGCGATCAAGTCGGTGGTGCTGGCCGCGCTGATCATCCTGGTGCCGGGCATGTCGCTCACCACCGCGGTGCGCGAGGTGTCCAGCGGGCACCTGGTGTCCGGCATGGCGCGCCTGGGTGGCGCCACGGCGACCCTCCTCAAGCTGGTCTTCGGCACGGTGGCGGCCACCGAGGTCTGTGCCGCGTTCGGCATCCATGCGCGCGATTTCGCGCTGCCGCCGCTGCCGGGCTGGACCGACTGGCCAGCGCTGCTGGTGGCCGCGGTGGCGTTCGCGATGCTGTTCCGCGCGGCACGGCGCGACTGGCCGGCGGTGGTCGTGGCGGTGATCGTCGGCTACCTCGCCACGCGCTGGGGCGGCGAATTCTCCGGGCACCTGCCCAGCGCCCCGTTTGGCGTGTTCGTGGGCGGGCTGCTGGTCAGCGCGCTGGCCAACCTCTACGCGCGCGTGGCGAAGCGGCCGGGCGCGGTGATCCGCGAGCCGGGCATCCTGCTGCTGGTGCCGGGCAGCGTGGGCTTCCGCAGCGTCTCCTTCCTGCTCGAACGCGACACCACGCTGGGCATGGACACCGCCCTGCTGCTGCTCACCTTGCTGGTGTCACTGGTGGCCGGCCTGCTGTTCGGCGAGTTGCTGGTGTCGCCCAGACGGTCTTTGTAACCCGCCGCAAACCGAAATCACGAGTTTCCAAATACGAAAACGCCAAAGAAGGCGAACCCGCCTGGCCCGTTCGCTCCCTCTCCCTCCCGGGACGCGGGGAAGGGCCATGGATGGCCCCGCTTTGAGGAGCGAGGAAGAGGGT